>CAZONM010000131.1:0-13658 GCA_964580865.1 uncultured Myxococcales bacterium
CTCGCCGCCCTCGGCGACACGGCCGCGCGCGCGCGCTGGCGAGAGGCGCGCGCGGCGCGCGGCGCACCAGGCGCCGCGCTCGACGACGCCACGCTGGTGTGCCGCATGCGCACGCGCGGCGGCGACTTCGACGTCGACGGCAGCGCGCCCGAGCTGCGTCTGCGCCTGGCCTGGGGCTTCGACGACCAGGTGGCGGGCCAGACCTTCGGCACCGTGAGCGCGCGCGAGCGATCGTTCGGCGTGACGGGGGTGTCGCTGGTGCCGGGCGAGCTGGTGAAGCTCTCGGTGGTCGACGTGGACGCCTTCGTCGACGACTGGGTGGGCATGGACGTGGCGACGTTCGACGGCGCCCTGCCCGTGCGCTTCGAGCACCGGCGCTTCACCGCCGAGTGCGGCGCCGTCGACGAGGGGCAGCGCTGACACCACCGCCGCGGCCGCGCGCGCCGCCCCTCGAAGCGCTCACGCCGCGCTGGCGGCCACCGCGGACTGCGTCAGCCCGGTGAGCTCCAGGCTGCGCTGCCACAGGCGCCCCGCCAGCGCCGCGTCCCTCGCCTGTCCGCCGATCGCGATGGGCTTCTCGTCGGCGAACAGCCCGCCCGTGACGCCCTCGACCTCGGGCGCGCTCGCCAGGTACACGGCCGTGCGCGCGCCCTGCTCTGCCGAACGGCCGATGAGGCGGAACACCATGCCGAGCAACGGCGGCACCCCGTCGAGCAGGTCGGTCTTCACGATGCCCGGGTGCAGCGCGTTGACCGTGACCCCCGTCCCCTGCAGCCGACGCGCGAGCTCGAGCGTGAAGAGGATGAGACCCATCTTGGTGCGGCCCATGGACTTCATGAACGAGTAGCCCTTCTCGAGCATCAGGTCGTCGAGGTCGATGGCGATGCCGGTGGTGCGCGTGGCGACGTTGATGACGCGCGCCGGCGCGGCCGCCTTGAGCGCGTCGAGCAACAGGTGGGTGAGCAGGAAGTGCGACAGGTAGTTGGTGGCGAGCACGCGCTCGATCCCCTCGGCGGTCACCTGTCGCTCCCGCAAGAAGATGCCGGCGTTGTTGATGAGCACGTGGAGGCGATCGTGACGCCGCAGGAAGTCGGCGGCGGCGCGGCGCACGTCGCGCTGCAGCGACAGGTCGCATAGCAGCAGCTCCACGTTGGGGTTGTTGGTCTCGGTGGCGATGGCGGCGCGCGCGGCCTCGCCCTTGTCGGCGCTCCGGCACAGCATGACGACGGTGGCGCCGCGCGCGGCCAGCGCGCGGGCCGCCTCGTAGCCGAGCCCGCGGTTCGCGCCGGTGACGAGGCAGACCTTGCCCTTCATGGCGCCCTCCTCACCGCACCACGCGGATGCTGAACGCGGGCGTCTTGAGCGCCGTCAACATGCTGATCCACAACGGCAGGTACATCTCGGTGCCGCGCGCGCTGCGGATGCCGCCGAGGTCGACGACGTCGGTCCAGCCGAAGCCCTCGCACAAGAGCGTGCGGACCTGCGCCTTGGCCCCGTCGTCGTCGCCGCAGAGGAACATGGTGTGCTCGCCCTTGGCCAGCGACGCGGGGCGCACCATCAGCTCGGCGTTCACGGTGTTGAGCGTCTTCACCACCTTGGTCTGCGGCAAGAGGCGCTGCACCTGCTCGCCCAGCGAGTCGGTGTTCGCCACCAGCAGGGTGGGCGGCATGCCCTTCGAGAAGTCGAGCGAGTTGGCAATGTCGATGAGCGTCTTGCCCGCCAGCGGTCCCTGGCCGATGGCGCTCAGGATCTCGACGGTGGCGCGGCCGGCGGCGGCGTTCATCACCAGCTCACCGTGGCGCGCGGCCTCCTCGAAGCGCACCAGCTTCACCTCGGGGTGCTCCTTGTGCCAGGTGGCGAAGCCGGGCGTGCCCATGTTCGGGTCGGGCGCCGTGCGCGCCCGGGTGTCGTCGGGCGAGCGCGTGCCCATCTGCACGTCGTGCCCGAGCCCGGCCAACCGCGCCGCCAGCGTGCGACCCACCATGCCCGTACCGAGAATTCCGATCTTCATGACTTCCTCCGTGGTGTGCTCACTGTCGTCCGCCAACCCATGGTTGACAAGCCAACACGCGGAACCGCACCATCAACCTGGAGTTGACAATGAACCCCGATCTCTTCCGCGGCGTGGTGCCGTTCGTGGCCGTGGCCGAGGAGCTGTCGTTCCGGCGGGCCGCAGCGCGCCTCGGACAAACGCCGGCCGCCATCAGCAAGGCCGTGCTGACGCTCGAGGGCGAGCTCGGCAGCAAGCTGCTCACGCGCACCTCCCGTGCGGTCTCGCTCACCAGCGACGGCGAGCGCTTCCTCGAGCGTTGCCGGGCGGCGGTGGCCGCCGTCGACGGCGCGCGCGCCGAGGTGCAGGGCGAGGGCAACGCGCCGCACGGCGAGGCCAGCGTGTCGGTGCCGTTCTTGCTCTCGCCCTGGGTGCTCGACGCCGTGGAGCACCTGCGCCACCGGCACCCGCGCCTCACGGTGCGCCTATCGGTGACCGATCGCATCGCCCGCTTGGCCGCCGAGGGCGTGGACGTGGCCGTGCGCATCGGCGACGTCGACGACACCAGTCTGGTAGCGCGCAAGCTGCGCGACACGCGCTGGGTGACGGTGGCCTCGCCCGCCTACCTCGCGCACCGCGGCACGCCGAGCACGCCGAGCGAGCTGGCGCGCCATGACTGCCTGGTGTTCCTGGGGCCGAACGGTCGTCCCCGCGCGTGGAGCTTCGTCGGCGGCCCCGTAGCGCCGAAGGCCGCGCTCGTCGTCGACCATGGGCCGAGCATCCTCGACGCCGCGCGCGCAGGCCTGGGCCTGTGCCAGGCCTTCGACCCGCCCGTTGCCGATGACCTTCGGCGCGGTCGCTTGGTCGAGGTGCTGCGCGAGCACGCGACCCCGGGGCCCACCCTGCGCGCGCTGTGCGTACGCGATCGCCGAAAGAGCGCCAACGTGCGCGCCATCGTCGAGGCGCTGGCGGTGGCGTTCGCCGGTGCGTAACGGGCACCGGCCGTGGCCGCCGTCGGCCGACGTGTCACGTCGGTGGCGCGGCGCGCGACCGCGCGCGGGGGCTTCGCGACCGTCACCCCACCTCCACCGCCAGCGCTCCCGCGAAGCGCAGGCCGCGCTCGTCGGCCGCGCAGACGACGGCAAGCACCTCCACGCCCGCGCGCGCAGCCCGCGCGAGCGCGCGCGCGTACACGGGATCGACGGCCGCCGCGGGCGCGAACGCGCGGCACCCGGCGCGCATGACGACGTAGAGCATGGCCGCGCGCCGCCCGCGCCCGGACAACCGCGCCAGCGCCTCGAGGTGCTTGGTGCCGCGCGCGGTGACCGCGTCCGGAAAGAGCGCGCGCTCGCCGTCACGCAGGGTCACGCTCTTCACCTCGACGAAGCAGCGCGCGGCGTCGTCACCGACGCGACCCTCGAGGCACAGGTCGAAGCGTGAGCGCGAGCGCGGCGAGGGCGTCACCTCGCGTCGAACGCGCGCGTAGCCTGCGAGCGCGGGGATGAGACCGCGCGTCACGGCACCCGCGGCGAAGGCGTTGGCCGCGCCCGTGTTGACGTTGGTCCATCCGCCGTCGACGTGCACGGCCTCGAGCTCCCAGGGGATGCGTCGCGTCGCCGACGGCTGGTACGTGAGCAGCACCGGCGCGCCGGGATCGGCCACGCCCGCCATGGCGCCGGTGTTGGCCGTGTGCGCCACCACGCGCTCGCCGCCCTCGTCGAGCTCCACGTCGACGAGGAAGCGCTGGTAGCGCCGCAGCAGGCGGCCCGTGGCGGTGGGGTGCGTGAACGGCACGAGCAGCGACACCACGCCATGGTAGCGCGGGCTCGCTCGCGCCGCGGGCGAGCTGCAGCGTGTACCATCGTGGCTGACGACCTTGCTGCGACGCACCACCAGCCCCGCCAAGCCCCGGCGCCAACATGGCCCGCGCGCGCTCGTCCTGAGCGTCGTCGTGGCCGCGCTCGCGAGCACGGGCGTCGGGGCGCTGCCCACGGGAATCGTCAGCTACAGCGGCAAGCAGCTCGACTCGTGGGGCGGGCCGCGCACCTGTACCGTCTGCCACACCACCGGCACGCTGCCGCCTGCGGTGCTCATCGAGGGTCTGGCGCCGAGCTACACCGTGGGCGAGCGCGCCGTCTTCACCGTGCGCGTACGGCGGCAGCCCACCAGCCCGGGCGTGCGCGCGGGCTTCAACGCCGCCACCACGGCCGCAGGCGTGTTCGCGCCGAGCGAGGCCGAGCAGACCCAGGTGAGCTTCGTGGGCGCGCTCGACAACGAGATCACGCACGGGCCCGCGCAGGTGACCGGTCCCGACCCCGATGACGTCGCACCAGGGCCGCGCCCCTACGACGACGGCGGCGAGGCCGCGTGGATCGTCGAGCTGGCCGAGCTGCGCGAGGGTCGACACCGCTTGTTCGTGGCGGCCAACGACGCCGACGGCGCCCTCGGCAACGATGGCGACAGCGTCGCCTCGGTGGTGGTGCCGTTCTCCGTGTGCGATCCGCTGGGCGCCGACCCCGACGGCGACGAGGTGCGCGGCGCGTGCGACGCCTGCCCCGCCGTGGCCGATCCCGCCCAAACCGACGGCGACGGCGACGACGTGGGCGATGCGTGCGACAACTGCCCCGCGCGCGCGAACACCGACCAGCGCGACCACGACGGCGATGGCGAGGGCGACGCTTGCGACGGCGACACCGACGAGTGCGCCCTGGGCCTCGACGACTGCTCCGTGTACGCGCGGTGCGACGGCGCCGGCCCCGGCTTCACGTGTACGTGCCGCTTGGGCTACGCCGGCAACGGCACCGCGTGCGTCGACGTCAACGAGTGTTTCCTCGGCGGCGCGCGCTGCGACCCGAACGCGCGCTGCGCCAACACGCAGGGCAGCTACACGTGCACGTGCCTCGCTGGCTTCGCGGGCGACGGCACCACCTGCGTCCCGGTGACTGGGGACGGCGAGGGCGAAGGTGAGGGTGAGGGTGAGGGTGAGGGTGAGGGTGAAAGCGAAGGTGAGGGCGACGGTGAAGGCGACGGTGAAGGTGAAGGTGAAGGTGAGGGCGAAGGCGACCCACCGGGCGCACCGGGGTGCGGCGGGTGCGGTGCCGCGGGCGCGGCGCCGCTCGCCCTGTTGGTGGCCCTGGCAGCCGCGCACGCGGGCGCGCACGCGGGCGTGCGCGTCCGTCGACGACGGTCGCGGCGGATCCTGGCGCGCGCTCCCACGCGGTGCACGCGCCCCTGGTAGGATCGTCGACGCCGGGAGGTCTTCATGCGGGTGCTCCACGTCGTGTTCGCGGCTGGGCTGCTCTCACCTACGGTCGCGTCGTGCTCGTGCGACGAGCTGGCGGGCGGGCCGCCCGACGGCGGGAGCGGCAACGCGGACAACGACGGCGGGCAGGGCGCCGGCGACGACGACGCGGGCTTCATCGGCGACTCGGGCGTGCCGGTCGCGTGCGTGGACGACCTCGCGAGCATCACGGTGTCGCCTGCGCATCAGGACGTGACCCTGAGCGGCAGCGCCGCGGCGCCGCTCGCGTTCACAGCTACCGGCGCGCTCGACGACGGCACCGTCATCGAGCTGCAGGAAGCCGCGCTGGCGTGGAGCGCCACCCGCGGCGACGACGGCGACCCCGGCACCATCAACGCGGGCACGCTGGCGCCAAACCCGCTCCTCGGCGGCACGGTGACGGTCAGCGCCACCGACGGCTGCGTCGTGGGCTCGGCGACCGTCACCTTCACCATCGACGCCGTGCTCGGCACGCCCGTGAACCCCGACGACTGGCAGGGCACGCCCGTGAGCGCAGGTCCGCTGCCCGAGATCGTGTACCCGAGCGACCAGACGCGCTTCCCGCGCAACATCCATCAGACGCTCTTTCAATGGCGCAGCGGCGGCGCCGACGAATTCCGCCTCACGTTCCAGGGCGCGGGCTCGACCGTGACGGTGTTCACCGACGGCGCGCACCTGCTGTGCTCGGCGCCCGACGCCGCGTGCTTCGAGGCCGACGAGGCCGCGTGGGCGCTGATCGCCGGCAGCAACGCCGGCGGCACCGTCACGTGGACGGTGGACGCCCTCGATCGCTCGACGCCCACGCCCACCATTCGGCGCGGCGCGTCGATCACCATCGGCTTCTCGTTGCGCGACGTGCGCGGCGCCATCTTCTACTGGTCCACCACCTCGGCCGGCGTGCGCCGCGCCAACGTGGGCGACCCTGATCCCGAGGACTACCTCGTGGGCAAGCCCGTGGGCACCAACTACGCCGTCGAGGGCCAGGTGAAGTGCGTCGCCTGCCACGTGGTGTCGCGCGACGGCCGCAAGCTCGCCGCGCCGGTGGAGACCACGGGGCGCCACAAGAGCCTGTGGATCGCCGACGTCACGCTGACCGCGCCGCCGTTCCCCCGCGTGTCCGATGTCGACGACACCGAGGGCCACGGCTTCGCCACCTTCTCACCCGACGCGTCGCTGGTGATGGCCGCGTGGGGCGGGCCGATGTGGCTCGTGGATGCCGCCACCGGCGCTTTCGTGGCCGACGTCGATCTCGCGGGCGGCGAGGGCACCGCCCCCGACTGGTCACCCGACGGCACGCAAGTGGCCAACTCGAACAAGCGCGGCGACGCGCCCGCGTCGGCGGCCATCGCCGTGCTGCCGGTGACCGGCGCGACGACGTTCGCCGCGCCCGAGATCTTGATCGCGCAGGCCGGCGATCGCACCAACCTGTACCCGATGTTCTCGCCCGACGGACGTTGGCTCGCGTTCTCGCGCGGCAAGGGCGGCCACGGCGACGACGAGATGCAGCTCTTCGTGGTGGACGCGCTGGGCGCGCGGCCAGGCACCCCGGTGGAGCTGGTCAACGCGAACCGCGTGGTGAGCAACGAGCTCACCGACGGACAGCATCAGAACGCGGCGCCCACGTGGGCGCCGCCCGGCGACCTCGCGTGGGTCGCCTTCAACTCCAAGCGCCCCTACGGCCTGGTCGACGAGGACGGCGGGCAGCAGCAGATCTGGGTGGCCGCCGTGGACCCCGCGGCGCTCGAGAGCGGCGCCGTGGACCCGAGCTGGCCCGCGTTCCGCCTGCAGTTCCAGGGGCTCGACGAGGATAACCACCGTGCGTTCTGGGCGCTCGACGTGCGCGAGGAGCCGCCGCCGGTCGACGCGGGGCCGCCGTTGCCCGACGCCGGCGCGCCGCCCGACGCTGGGCCGCCGCCGCCGTGCGTGCTGCGCGGCGGCGCGTGCGACCCCGTGACCGACAGCTGCTGCGAGGCCATCGACCGCTGCCTCACTGCCGACGACGGCGCCACGTACCTGTGCGTGCCGTTCTTGGGCGGGTAGCGCCATCGGTGCGCGCGCGCCGGCCGCTCGACGCTAGTTCCGTCGCTGCAGCTGCTCGCGGATGCGCGGCGCCAGCTCCTCGCGCGTCGCCTTGGGCGAACGCAAGAGCAGCTTGCGCCATCGCCGCTCGCGCACGTCCTCGGCCATGAGGCGGAAGGCCGCGCGGCTCCACTGCTTCTCGACCGCGGCCACCACGCCCTCGGTGGTGCCGAGCTCCGCGGCCGAGGTCTTGCGTCGACGCAGGCTCGCCCATGCGCCGCCCGCGCCCGCGATGGCCGCGACCACGAAGGGTGCCATCCACGCGAGTTCGCCGGCCACCAGCGCGGTGCCGGCAGCCAGCGCGCTGAGCGCCAGACCCACGAGGGTCGCGCGTTGATCGTGATGCGCCAGCACCTCTTGGATCTCGTCGAGGTCGAGGTCGCGGGCGTCGTCCACGGGGCGGAGCGGTGCGGGGTGCTCCACGCGGGTGAGGGCGGCGGTGGGCTCGGCGAGGAGGTCGGTCACCGCCCAAGCGTAGCCTGGCGCGCGAGAGATCGGTGAGCGGCGGGCCGCGCGGCTGGTCGCTGCGCCGTGCTAACTGTGGTCATCACCAGGGGGTCACGTGTTCGACGAGCGCCGCGCCAAGCGCAAAGGGCCCGACTACTTTCCACGTCTGCGCTTGCAGGACACCACGGTGCTGCCGCTCGCCGAGGCGCCGGTGCGCGACGACGACTACGTGCAGGTCGTACGCGCGGGCGGCGAGGCGCTGGCGTTTCGCGTGAAGGACATGGCGTGGCACCACGTGGCCGTGGGCGAGCTCGGCGGCGAGCCCTTCGCGCTGTCGTTGTGCATCGTGTGCCACATGGGGGTCACGCTGGTGCCGAGGCACGACGGGCGCGCGCTCGGGCTGTCGTGCGGCGGCCTGTCCGACGGCATGGCTATCCTCATCGACGACGAGACGCAGACCTACTGGCACCACGTGACCGGCGCCGCTCTGAGCGGGCCGCTCGTGGGCGCGCGCCTCGAGACGCGCATGGCGCCGCTCCTCAGCAAGCGCGAGGCGCTGGCGCAAGACGCCACCCTGCGGGTCGCCTGCGCCGCCACGCTCATCGCGCGCGTGGTGGGCGGCCCCATGTCGCGCTTCGCCGTGCACGGCGGGCTGCCCATGCCGCCGCACTTCAAGGGCACACTCGACGCGCCCGACGCGCGCCTGGCGCCCATGACCAACGGACTCGGCGTGTTCGAGCGCGAGCGCGCGGTGTTCTTCCCACTGGCCCGCACGGCACCCGCGCCGAGCGAGCATGCGTTCGGCGCGCGCCGCGTGCGCATCGAGCGCGGCGCCTCGGGCACCCCGCGCGCCACGCTCGACGACGGCGCGGTGCCCGACCAGCTCTTCGGGCGGTGGTACGGCTTCTCGGCGTCGTTCCCCGAGTGCGCCGTGGGCCCGCACGTGTGACCGGCGTGGCCCCGGCCTCGCGACGTGATCCGCTCTCGGGACGGGGTTAGCGAGCGGGGCGTGCCGAGAGGCCCGCCAAGTCGTCGGGCCGGTTGACGTTGTGCCAACGGGCCGCATCCGCGTCGTCGAGCTGCACCAGCGCCGGCCGAAGGGCGAGCAAGAGCGCGCCCAGGCGTCGCTCGCGCGGCGCCAGCGCGGCGCGCCCGTCGAGCGCGCACGGCAGCGGCTCCATGACGCCGTCGAGCTCGAAGCACGCGGCGGCGTGACCCGCGAGCGCGTCCACCAGACGGCGGAGATCGTCGGGCGTGACGCCGGGCATGTCGACGGGCAGCGCCAGGTACAGGTCGCCAAGGCCGCTCGCGACGAGCGCGCGCAGCCCCTCGCTCGGGCCCTGCCCCGGCGCGGCGTCTTGCAGGCGCGGGACGTCGGCGGGGCAGCCGCGCCCGTGCCCGAGGATGACCTGCCGATCGCTCACCGCCGCCAGCGTGGCGAGCGCGCGCTCGGCGAGCGTGGCGCCGTCGAGCACCAGCGCGCTCTTGTCGGTGCCCATGCGCCGGCTCTCGCCGCCCGCGAGGAGCGCGCCCACGATCGTCACGGCGCCACCACCACGTGGGCCAACGCCGCCACCAGCGCCACGCGCACGCGCGTCCCCTCGACGAGCACGCAGGGCGCCGTGCACGCGAAGAGCGCGTCCTCGCTCGCCACCGGCGCGGGCGCCACGCCGTCGACCGTGACGTCGCTACCCGGCGCGGGCAGCGCGTCGACGACGAGGGCGCGGGCACTCGCACTGGTGATCGTGAGCTCGAGCGCGTCGCCAGCCGCGCGCTCCACGGTGAGCTCGCCCACGGCGACAGTGCGCGTGTCGCCGGCCGTGGCCCGCACCACACGCGCGGCGCCGAGGTCGTCGGCGCCGCCGGGGGCCGTACCGTTGTCGAGCAACGTCACGAGGCGCGGGTGGCCGAGCACCAGGATGGCGTTCTCCTCAACGAAGAGCGGCACGCGCTCGAGGGGCGCGTCGACGCGCACCAGACCCGGCCCCTCGATCGCCGCGCCGTCCCACCATGACCGCCAGCGCCCTTGGGGTACAGACACGTCGCGCGTGCGTGCGCCGTCGTCGATGACGGGAGCGGCCAGGAGCTCCTCGCCGATGACGTAGGTCGCGACGTCGGCCCACGCGTCGGCCGTGTCCATCACGGCGCCCACGGGCACCGCCACGGGCGAGCCATCCGACGACGCGCGCGCGAGCCACGCCTGCCACATGGGCCACAGGTCCATATGGAGGCGCGCGGCGATGGCGAAGGCGTCGATGGCGCCCACCAGCTCCGCGTCCCACGGCGCCTGGTTGCCGCCGCCGCCCACCTGCATGACGGTGGAGAGCGCGCCCGCCTGGGCCCAGCGCACCCACGCCTCGGTGGTGGGCGTGCCGCCTCGGTAGCCGCCCACGTCTGAGCCGTAGAGCGGGTAGCCGCTCATCTGCAGCGACAAGAAGCCCGCCACCGCCGCCGGCAGGCCGCCGACCGCGCGCTCGCCCTCGATCTCCTGGCCCGCCCGCTCGAAGCCCGAGTCGAGATCGCCGGGCCAGATTGCCACGCCGTTCTTCTGGTCGTGAATGCCGCCGGTGCGCGTGATGATGAACGCGTCATCACCGTGGGCGGCGCGCAGCGCGCCCAGGAAGCACTCGTGGTACAGGCGCGCGTAGCGCACGTGCTGCACCGCCGTGGTGGTGCCGTCGGCGAAGCGCGGCACCGTGTTGGCGACGCGCCCGAGGAAGTCGGCGCGCATGGTCTCGCCGTAGTCGAGCTTGAAGCCGTGCACGCCGCGCGCGAGCAGCGGCTGCATCTGCGCCTGGAACGCCGCGCACGCTTCGTCGTTCGTGAAATCGACGAATGCTCCCGCTCCGCGCCCCCACGGGAAGATGAACGGATCGCCGTCCTCGTCGGTGACCAGGTGTCCGGCGGCGGCGAAGCTGTCGTAGAGCGCGCGCGACCCGTACGCCGGCATGCCATAGGCCTGGCCCGAGTCGTCGGAGGTGTTGATGTGCTCGGTGGCCCAGGTGAGCACGCGCAGGCCCTGCGCCTCCGCCTCGGCCAGCGCCGCGTCGATGCCCGGCAGCTGCCCCTCGTTGACCACGAAGGTGTTGTAGCCGGTCTGCCACGGCGCATCGATCCACACGGTGGAGAAGGGCAGGCTGCGCGCGCGCATTTCGGCGACGTCGTCGAGCAGCATGTCGGTGCCCGAGCGCAGCACGTTGCCGTCGCCGTCGAGCGTGACCTCGAGGTCGTTGCGCCACTGCATGGGGGCCAGCGCCCACGTGGGCGGTGGCGGCGGTAGGCCCATGCGCCGCGCATGCGCGGCCACGTTGTCGACGATGCCGCCCGCGCGCACCCGCAGGGCGAGCGCGGTGCCGTGGAAGCGCGCGATGGTCGCGCCGGGCACGGTAACGCCGACGTCGAAGGCGCCCACGCGCTCGCTCTCGACCAACAGCCCCAGGCCGCGCGACGACGCGTAGAACGGCACCGGCGCGTGTGCCTCGTTGGTCGACGAGGCGAACTCACCGGGCGCCTCGAACACCAGCGGCACGACCCTGCCGCGCAGGTCGGGGCCGTCGAAGCGCTCGCCGCCGCCCACGGCGTGCTCGTCGTCGGCAAGGGCGAAGCACGCGGCGACGTACGCCACGTTGAGCTCGTCCTCGTCGATGGACACGTCGAGGTCGACGAAGCCCTCGGCGCCAGCGGCCACCACCACCGTGGCGGTGCGCACCCGTCCGCCGTCGCCACGCAGGGTCACCGCCAGGGTGAGCGGCTCCTCCGCGACCACGGCGACCTCGTCCGAGCGCAGCCACACCTCGTCGCCGCGGGGGGCCGACGGGCGGTGCCAGGCGTCCACGTCGTCGTCGGCGCGCAGGGCGAGCGCGAGCGGCGCGCACTGCGGGTCGTCCCACGCCGTCGTACCCTCGTGCCCGGCGTCGTCCGTGACCGTGAGCCGAAAGCGGTCGAGCGCGACGCTCACCGTGGTGGCGCCGCTCGCCACCACGCGCGTGTTCACGAGGTCGGGCGGGCACTGGCCCGTACGACAGGCCCACACGAGCGCGAGCGGCAACAGGAGCGAGCGACGCCACATGGCGCTCGTGTAGCGGGTCGCGCGGGCGCGCAAAAGGCGCGACCGGCGGCCCGTCAGCGGCGCGCGACGTCGAGCACGATGACGGCAGCGCTCGCCACCAAGATGACGTCGAGCGCCAGCGCGAACACCCGCGTGGGAACGGTGCGCAGGAGGCGCGGCGCCACGGCCACGCCGAGGGCGGCGACCACCGAGAGCAGCAGCGCCAGCGGCCAGCGCTCCAACGGCAGGGCGCCGCGGGCGACGTAGGCCGGGATCTTCACGAGCTGCAAGAGGATGGCGAACAGTGCCACGGTGGCAACGAAGCGCTCCTTGTCGAGCCCCCAGCCGCGCAGGCCAATGGCGGTGGGCGGCCCGGCGGCGCCGCAGATGCCGCTGATGGCGCCCGTGAGGGCGCCCCACCACACCAGGCCGCGATCGCTCACCCGCATGCGGCGGTCGAGGCCGCGCTCGACCACGACGGACACGATGATGAGCGCCGCCACGCCAAGGAGGATCCAGCGATCGTCGAGGCGCGTGGACCACAGCGCCCCGAGGAAGGCGGCGGGCAGCGCCAAGACCGACACGAGCACCGTGCCGCGCCGGTCGATGCCCCTGCGAAAGACGATGGCCTTGAGCACGTTGTTGAAGAGCATCACGGGCGCCGACAGCGCCACCGCGTGCGCCGCCGGCATGCGCTGCGCGAGCAGGGGGATGAGCAAGAGCGCGCCGCCCACCCCGAACGTCGACGACAAGACGAAGCCCACCCATCCGACCACCACCACCAGGGTCAGGAACGGCAGCTCGAGCCCAAAGACGTCGCTGATGGTCACGGCTAGGGGAAATCCACCTCGAGCACGTACTGGTCGATGGTGGAGTTCTCGTCGCACTCGAACACGGCGACGAAGTAGGTGGTCTGCGGCGGGATGGTCACGGTCAGGCGCGAGCACACGTCGATGCAGTTGCCGATGATGTCGTCGTTGCTGTCGATGACGGCGCCGGTGTCGTCGAGCGCGAGCATGACGGTGTCCATCTGCACGCGCGCGTTGCAGGTGCATGGCTGAGAGAGGCGCGCGTGCGTGCGCACGCTCACGTCGACGGGCGAGCTGCCGGTATTGCGGACGCCGAACACGTCCTCGTCGCCGCGTGGGGTGATGGCCGCGAGCACGCGCGCGTCGGCCGTGATCGGGCTCGCGGCCGCCGTGGCGAGGGTCGCGCCCCCACGATCATCGCCGGCGGAGCACCCGCCGTTGTGGTTCTTCGTGCCATCGTCGTTGGGTTCCGCTTCAACCTGGTTCGCGTTGAACGTGCAGTCATTCCCGCAGACATCTGCGTCGTCCGCGTTGCCGTCGTCGCATTCTTCCCAGCGCGGCGCCAGCACATGGTCGCCGCAGGTCAGGGGGATCGCCTGCGCGGTCAGCAGATAGGGTCCCGGCGGGTCGAAGCTGTCGACCGCGACCCACAGCACCTCGCCCGTCGCCACGTCGACGAACAGCTCCTCGTCTTCGCCGCTGTCGCCCGCGTCGGCGCAGTCGACCTCGGTCGCCGGGTCGTCGCAGGTCGTGCGCACCGCGAGGGCCGGGTCGTGGGTCGCGCCGGCCTCCAGCGTGAGGCGGAGCGTCTGGTCGCCCGCGGCCTGATAGCGCCAGACGTCGTCGAGGCCGGAGGCGGGGCCGCAGCTGCCGTCGAGCTCATCGTCGGCCCCGACGGTGCTGCCCGCGACCGTTGCCTCCGCGCCAAGGAGGAAGGCCGACGCACACGTGCCCTCACCTTCGCCCTCACCTTCGCCCTCACCTTCGCCCTCACCTTCGCCCTCA
>CAZONM010000132.1:0-13638 GCA_964580865.1 uncultured Myxococcales bacterium
GGCCGATGGTGGCGCGCACGTTGCGCGCGACGCGCGCCAGGCGGTGCGCGGCGTGCGCGCGCATGCCGGCGGCCGCGCCCGTTGGAGCGTCCGTCGAGGCCGTCAATATCCCGCCTCCACGTCGACCACGCCGAGCAGGGGCTCGCCGGCGCCGAAGCGGCGCACGTTCTCCTTTACGCGCTCGCTCAGCACCGGCACGGCCATCTCCGGCGTGTTGGCGACGTGCGGCGTGATCAGACAGCGCTCCATCGACCATAGCGGGTGGCCGGCGGGCAAGGGCTCGGGGTCGGTGACGTCGAGCGCGGCGCCGCCGATGGTACCCGCCGCGAGCGCCTCGATCAGCGCCGTGGTGTCCACCAGCGCGCCGCGCGCCACGTTCACCAGCCACGCGTGGCGCGGCAAGAGCGCGAGCTCGGCGCGCCCTATGAGGCCGCGCGTGGTCGGGGTGAGCGCGCAGCACAGCACCACCACGTCGGCGCCGGCGAGCGCGAGCGCGCGCTGCTCGAGCGTGAGCGTGCGCGCGGCGCCAGGAAACGGCTCGGCGCGACGCCGCACCACGGTGAGCGCGACGCGGAAGGGCTCGAGCAAGCGCGCCAGCGAGCGCGCGATGCCGCCAGCGCCGACGAGCGTGACGCGCGCGCCCAGCAGCGACAGCCCCGAGGGCGGCTGCCAGGCGGTGGCGCGCGCGCGCCGCTTGAGGTCGCGCAGCCCGGCGAGCGTGAGCGTCAGCGCGTGCTCGGCGACCTCCTCGGCGTACACGCCCTGGCCGGCGGTGAAGGTGCGCTCGCGATCGAAGACGTGGGCGAAGGGCTCCACGCCGGCCCAGGGCAGCTGCACCCAGCGTAGGTGGGGGTGGCGATCGAGCAGCGCGCGCAGCTCGGCGGCGCCCGTGGGGCTCACCCACACGAGCGCCTCGGCGTCCTCGATGTCCGCGAGCGCGCCGCCGCCGGCGACGACGGCGTCCTTCACGAACGGGCGGATCCCCTCGGGCAAGACGGCGATGCGCGGCGCGGGCACGGCGTCACGATAGCGCCCGCGCGACGGCGCGCCTACCGTCAGAGCTTCATGCGCTTGAAGAGCGGCTCGGGCACGCTGCGGATCCCGGCCATGATGAGGCGCCACCATGCGGGCGCGTACACCACGTCGCCGGTGCGCCCGTCGAGGGCGTCCACCAGCACGCCGCCCACCTGCGCCGGCGTCGCGACCAGCGCGCGCGGCATGGGTCGGCCGGCGGTCATGGGCGAGTCCACCATGCCGGGGCGCACGTCGACCACGCGCACGCCGGCGCGAAACAGCTGGTTGCGCAGCCCCGACAAGAGCGCTTGCAGCCCCGCCTTGCTGGCGCCGTACACCGCGTTCGATCCGCGCCCGCGATCTCCGGCCACCGACGTGATGACGACGAGATTTCCGGCGCGGCGCTCCTCGAACAGCGCCGCCAGCGCGACCGCCGCCGCGCCCGCCGAGACGAGGTTCGTGTGCAAGATGCGCTCGGCGAGCGCGGCGTCGCGCGCGCTCCGCTCGTTGTCACCGAGGACGCCGTGGGCCACCAGCGCGGCGTCGCAGCCGCCGAGCGCGCGGTCCGCGTCGGCGATCAGCGCGGGCAGGGCCTCCGTCACGTCGAGGTCCTGCACACGCGTGTGCACGGCGCCGGCGCCTCGAACGCGCGCATCGTCGGCGACCGTGGCGAGCTTGGCCTCGTCGCGGCCCACCAGGAACAGCGCGGCGCCGCGCGCGGCCAAGCGCCCGATGGCGTCTTGCGCCATGGCCGAGGTGGCGCCGAGGATCAAGACCGACTGCGCGCGTGTCATGGGGCTCCTCGCAGGTGAAACGTCACACGCGCACGCGGCGCCAAAAACTCGACGAGAAGCGCGGATCGACGTGGGGCACGAACTCGCCGAGCCGCGGGAAGCTGCGCGCGAACATATCGGGCGGCATGCGCGCGTCTTTCGCCGGGTAGAGCGCGCCGTCGGCGGCGCGCACCACGGCGTCGAGGCGGTCGCACAGCGCCAGCGTGGCCGGCCCCTCGAAGGGGAAGTCGAGGTTGAGCGTGATGCCGGGCCGCGGGAACGACAGCATGCCGGGTGAGCGCAGGTCGCCGAAGATCTTGAGCACCGTCAGGAACGAGCCCGAGGCGCGGGCCACCTCGTCGAGCAGCTCCTTGATGGCGTCGCCGTGCTGGTGCGGGACCACGCACTGATACTGCATGAGGCCGCCGGGACCGTAGATGCGGTTCCACGCGCCCACGGCGTCGAGCGGATAGAAGAACGGCTCGTAGTGCGCGCGCCCGCGGTGGCCGGCTTGCCGTCGCCAGGCGGTGCCCACCACCGTGTTGAAGGCGCGGATCGTGTGGCGGTTGAGGAGCCCCGGCGGCAGCGTGAAGGGCACCCGCACGAGCCCGCCCAAGAGCGGGCGACGCGGCGTGCCGGCGCCCTCGGTGTGGCGCCCGCGGAAGAAGATGCCGCGGCCGAGGCGCGCGCCGCGCGCCACCGAGTCGATCCACGCGACGGTGTACGGCCAGCTCGCCGACTCGGCGCTGACGGCGAAGAACTCGTCGAGCCCGTGCAGCACCACGTTGTCGGTCTCGATGAATGGCCCGTCGATGCGCAACAGCTGCAGCTCGACCCACGTGATGAGCCCGGTGAGCCCGAGCCCGCCGATGGTGGCGCAGAACATCGCCGCGTTGTCGGTGGGCGAGCACGCGAGCCGCTCGCCCGACGAGCGCAGCAGCTCGAGGCGGCGCACGTGGTTGCCCAAGCACCCGGCCACGTGGTGGTTCTTCCCGTGGATGTCGTTGGCCACCGCGCCGCCGATGGTGACGAACTTTGTGCCGGGCGTGACCGGCAAGAACCAGCCGGCAGGCACGATGACGTCGAGGATCTCGGACAGGAGCGCGCCCGCCTCGATGCGCAGCACGCCGGTGTTGCGATCGAACGCGCGCAGGTGGCGCAGCTCGCGCGTGCATAACGACACGCCGCCGTCGTTCAGACAGCTATCGCCATAGGAGCGGCCATTGCCATACGGCAGCACGTGCTCGTGGGGCCCGATGGGCAGCGGCTCGTCGGCCCAATGCAGCGCGCGCGCGACGGCGCGCGTCTTCGGGTACCGACCCCAGCTCTCGAGCGCGATCGGCGCTGGCGAGCTCTCGGTGGTGGTGGTGCTTCCGTCCATGCTCATCACCCCGTCCTCGTCTCGTGCTCCGGCGCTGTGCGTTGTCATCGAGCGAGCAAGACCAGCGCGCCCGCCAGCAGCGCGACCACCCAGCTCGCGCGATCGCGCAGCGCGAACACGATGGGATCGTCGTGGAGCACGCCGCGCGCCGTCAGCACCCACACGCGATTGATCCAGTACAGCAAGAGCGGCAATACCCCCCACAGCACGGCAGGGCGCGCATAGAGCCGCCGCACGTCGTCGCTGTTGACGTACAGCGCCAGCACCAGGACCGCCACGAAGCCGGCGGCGGCACCAAGGCTGCCGATCTGTGCGCGATCCTCCACGAGGTAGCCGCGACCCGCCGCCTTCTCCTTCTTCTCGCCAGCCCACATGACGAGCTCGGTGTGCCGCTTGGCCAGCGCCAGGGAAGAGAAGATGAACAGCGAGAACGCCGACAGCCAGAAGCTCATGGCGACGTCGGCGGCGAGGGCGCCGGCCACCAAGCGCAGGGTGTACAGGCCGGCGAGCACCACGACGTCGATGATGAGGAGCTGCTTGAGGCGCCACGAGTAGGCCACCGTAAGCACGGCGTACACCGCCAGCGCGACCGCGAACGGCACGGGCAGCGCCACGGCGGTGGCCGCGCCCGCGACCAGCAACGTCGGCACGAGCACGAGCCCAGCTTGCAGCGGTAGTCGACCAGCGGCGAACGGACGGTGCCGCTTCTTTGGGTGACGTCGGTCGGCGGCGAGGTCCATCAGGTCGTTGCCGACGTAGGCCGCCGAGGCGACCAGGCAGAACGCCACGAAGGCCATGAGCGTGCGCGTCCAGGCGGCGCCGTGCGTGCCGTGCGCCAAGAACAGCGGCACGAACAACAGCAGGTTCTTGGCCCACTGGTGTGGGCGCAATGCGGCGACGAGCGCGGGCAGCGAGGGGCCGTCGCGCACCAGCTCGCGCGCAAACGACAGGCCCCGGCGTTTCCAGCGCGCGATGCGGGCGGCGGGCGCCACCGCAATGGCGGCGGGCGCTCCGCGAAAGATCTCGACGTCGGCCTCGGCATCGCCGGCGTACGCGTAGGGCTTGCCGGCGGCCCGCTCCTCAATGACCGCGCGCTTGCGCGCGCCCTTCAAGTTGTCGACGCCGTTCGACGCCCACACCTCGTCGAACACACCGAGGTGCGCGGCCACCGCGTTGGCGAGCCGCTCGTCGGTGGCGGTGGCCAGCACCACCCGCGCGCCGGCGGCCTTGTGCTCGGCGATGAGCGCTAGCACCTCGTCGTCGTAGGGCAACGCCGCGATGTCGACGTCGGCCCGCGCGGCGAGCGCGCGCTTGAGCCGGGCGCGACCGCCGAGGAGCGCGACGCATGCGAGCAGTGCGGCGGCGGGGTTCCGCTTCACCACCGAGAAGAACGACTCGGCGAGCAGGTCGCCGCGCACGAGCGTGCCGTCGAGGTCGACCACGAGGAGCTCGGTCTTGGCTGCAGGCGCGCCGGAGGCGCCGGAGGTAGCTGCCACGACGAAGGGCTACGCGCTGCAGGCGTGCTTGGCAATCGCGGCGGACGTCAGCGCGGCGTCGCTGCCAGGCGATCGAGCGCCGGCGCCAGCTCGCCGAGGTCGCGGAGCACGACGTCGGCGAGGTCGAGCGCGTCGGGCGGGCGCGCGCTCGGATCGGGGACGGCGATGACGCGCATGCCGGCCGCATGCGCCGCGCGCAGGCCGCTCGACGAGTCCTCGACGGCGGCTGCGCTGGCGGGCGCCACCCCGAGGTCGGCGCACGCCAGCAGGTACACCTCGGGGTCGGGCTTGCCGCGCGCCAAGTGCTCGGCCGAGCGCACGGCGGCGAAGCGCCCGGTTGCGCCCAAGCGCGCCAACGCCGCCTCGATGATCAGCAGCGGCGACGACGACGCGAGTCCGAGCGCCAGCCCGCGCGCGGCCACGGCGTCGAGCGCGTCGAGCGCGTGGGGCATGGGCTGCGCGCGCGTGAGGACGAGCGCCGCGACCGCGCCCACGACGTCGTCGACGACGAGGGAAGGCGCGCGGCCGCTCCACGGGTAGCGCGCGTACCAGTGCTGCACCACGGCGTCCACGCGCACGCCGGTGGTCTCGAGGCAGCGCGCGCGCGTCAGGGGGACGCCGAGCGCGCACAGCACCTCGAGCTCGGCCTCGTGCCACAGGGGCTCGCTGTCGACGAGCACGCCGTCGAGGTCGAACACCACGGCGCGCAACGTGTGCGTGTGGCTGGTTCCGCTCACGGGCTCGTCCCCCCTAGTCGGCGGCGCAGCCAGCGGCGCGCCGGGCGCTCGAGCGCGAGGTGCGCGACCACCGCCGCGGGCACCGCCAGCGCGCCCACCGCGAGCGCGAGCCGCGGCGGCAGCGTCGTCTGCCGCGTCAGCGCCATGGCCCACAAGAAGAGGGGGACGTGCAGCAGGTAGAGGGCGTAGCTCGCCTCGCCGAGCAGCTGCGCCGGGCGGCTCGACAGCGCGCGCGCCAGCGGGTTCTCGCCAGCGGCGAGCCACCACACCACCAGCGCGAACAGCGGCGCCAGCGCGCCGTTGTGCAGCACCAGCGCCGGTACGAGGCCGCTCGCCGCCGCCGCGAGCGACAGCACCAAGGCGACGGGCCCCGCGGCCCGGGGCAGGGGCACGCGGTTCTTCCACAGCACGCCCGCGGCCACGCCCACCAGGAAGTCCGGCAGGCGCGCCAGAGGCGAGAGCTTGACCGTGTTCAGCCACGTCCCCTCGTCGGTGATACGCGGTGCGCCGAGCCCGTCGGGGTCGACGACGAGGTACGCCACGGGCAGCGCGAGCCCCACGAGCCACGCGACCGCGCCGAGCGTCGCCGCGCCGGTGCTGCCGCGCCGCCCGAGCGCGCCCGCGATCGCCGGGAACAGCGCGTAGAAGAACAGCTCGCACGACAGCGACCAGGCGGGCGGGTTCCAGCGCAGGGCCGCCGCGGGCACCCACGCCTGCGTCCCGGTGGCGACGAGCGCGAGCGACACGGGCCCGAGCGGATCGGCCACGACGCCGCGCGCGCGCGCGATGACGCCGATGGGCACCGCCAGCAAGAGCGCGGCCCAATACAGCGGCGCGAGGCGCGCGAAGCGCGCGGCCCAGAAGGGCCGCGCGGCGACGTCGACGCCATAGACGTGCACCAGCACGAAGCCCGACAGCACGAAGAACAGCGTGACCGCGCTGGCGCCGCTGGCCGCGAGCGCGGTCGGTCCTGCCGTGCCGTCGACCAGCGCGGGGCGCAGCGCGTGGTAGATGACGACGTGCGCGGCCGCGAGGAAGCGCAGGCCCGTGAGGGCCGGTAGGTGCGACGGGAGCGAGGCGCCGGAGGGCATCGACCGACACGCTGTGTACCACTACAGTCACCGCATGCGCCCGCGCCACGTGCTCTTCGTCGTGCTGATGATCCTGACGGTGCTCGCGCTCATCCCTGCGGTCACGGCCGTCGACGTATCGCGCTGCGATTGGCACGACGGCTTCGAGCGCAAGGGCGAGCCCACGACCCGCGCCGCGGTCGAGGGTCCCTTCGGCCTGTCGGTGAAGGCCGGCGACGGCGCGGTCACCAAGGAGCTGCGCACCGCCATCGAGGAGCGCCTGCGCGCCGGCGGTATCACCAGCATCGTCGACAACCCAGTGACGCGCCCGCGCGCCGACATCGCCATCGAGGAGGCGCGCCTGCGCTGGCTGCCGTTCTACGCGTCCGTCGCCGCGCGTCAGCGCGTGCTGCTGACGCGCCAAGGCAAGGGCGCCGCCGCACAGGGGCTCGACTCGCGCGCCACGCTCGAGGGGACGTGCGTCGGCTTGGTGTCGTCGCGCGTGTGGCGCGAGCGCCTGGTCGGGCGCCTGGCGGACCAGGCGGCGAGCGGCATCCTGCCGGATCGCTGACGCTCGCTCACTGACTACAGCAGCGTCGCGGACGCCGAGGCGTCAGGGAGCAGCGCCTCGTTGCGTGCGCGCCGCTCATCGGCGAGCCGCTCGAGGCGCGCGCGCAGCGCTGGTAGCCCGAGCACCAACTCGGTGAACGCCACGCGCGGCAGGACCAGCACGGTGGCGGCGCCTTGCGCGGTCACCGACGCGCTGGCGCCGTCGTTGGATAGCAGGCTCATCTCGCCGAACACCTCGCCGGGCCCGAGCTGACACAGCACCGCGCGCTCGTCGTCGGTGGTGGCGGCCACCTCCAGACAGCCGTCGAGCACGATGAACAAGCCGGGCGCGGGGCGCCCCTGCTCCACCACCAACGCGCCAGGCGCGAGCTTGCGCGCCGCGAACCCCGACAGCGCGCGGCGGGCTGTGGCGGCGTCGACGCCGGCGAACAAGGGCGAGAAGCGCGCCAGGTTGTCGATGAGGCGTGCGCGACAGAAGCGCTCGAGTGCGTGGCGCACGCCCTCGTCGCGTGTGGCCAGCTCCTCGAGCGCCGCGCGCGGCAGCTCGAGCAGCTCCGTGGGGCCCACGGCGTGCACGCTGGCGGCGCGCGGCTTGCGCGACAAGAGCGCCATCTCGCCGAAGAACGTGCCGGGCCCGAGCCGCGCGACCTCCACGCCGTCGCGCTCGACGCGCGCCGCGCCGCGCACCACCACGTACACCGAGTCGGCCTCTTCGCCCTGCGCGACGATGAGCGCGCCGTCGTCGGCTTGCCAGGCCGACGCGCGCTCCACGAGCGCGCGAAAGCCCGCGGGCGACAGGCTGGAGAAGAGCGGCACCTCGATGTGGCGCTCGGGCGCTACGCTCCCCGGCGCGCGGGGCGTCATGGCCGCGGCGCAGGCGTCGATGTCGATGGCGTCGTCGTCGACGTCGTCGGGCAGGGGCGGCACCAGCACCGCCTCGTCGGGATCGAGCGTGATGGGGTCGCCGAGCTCGTCGTGCGTCGGGCGCCCTGTGCTCGCGCACAGCTCGGCGAGCATGCCGAGCGTCTCGTGGTGGCGCGGGTCGAGCTCGAGCACGCGCTTGCACACGCCGATGGCGCGCAGCACCAAGCCGGCGCCCGCGTAAGCGCGCGCGATGGTCGCGTACTCGGCGATGGCGGCAGTCACGTCGCCGGTCGCGGCGTGGGCGTCGGCGCGCGCCCGGCGCGCCTTGAGATCGTTCATGGCGCCAGGGTAGCCGATCGCCAGCTCGCGATCGCGGCCGTCCGATCGCACGAGCGCGACTCGCGCTACCATGCGCGGCGTGACCGACGACCCCGACGTCTCCGAGTGGCGCCAACAGCGGCCGGCCGACCGCGCGCGCGGCGTGTCGTCCGGCGCCGCCGGGCGCATCGCCGGCATCGTCGACGCGCTCATCGCCGACGCCGGAGCCGACGGCGAGCGCGCGGTGGCCTGGGTGCGCCTCGGCATCGCCGCCGCGGCGTGCGTGCTGTGGGTGCCGGCGGCGCTTCCCTACCTCGCCCGCGGCCTGCCGCAAGACTGGGCCGTGGCGGCGAGCATCGTGCTCGTCGCGGGCTGGTCGGGGCTGGTGCTGTGGGTGCTGCCGCGTCGCCGCGCCGCGCGCGCCTCGACCATGGCGCTGCGGCTCACCTCCATCGTCGTCGACGTGGTGGTCGTGCTCGGGCTGCTGGCGGCGTTCGTCGCCTTCCCGGCCGAGCGCTCCACGGGGCTCGTGCACGTCACGGGCATGGCGCTGGTGTACCTCGGCATCGTCGTCGCCGGCACGCGGCTGAGCCGGCGCGGCGTGGTGCTGGCGCTCGCGATCTCGGCGCTCGGCTTGGGGGCGCTGCTGGTGACGGACGTCGTGCTTCATGGCGCGTCGGCGGCGGGCAACGTGCCCGAATACGCCAGCGTCGCGCTGCTGGTGGCGGGCTCGGGGTTGGTGGCCTTCTTCAACGCGTCGCGCGCGCGCCGTTTGGTGCTCGACGCGGCCAACCAGGCGGTGCTGGCGGATCGCGCGCGCTCGCGCCTGGGCAGCTACGTCTCCGACGACGTCGCGCGCGAGGTGATGAAGACGGACGAGGTGCGCCTCGAAGGCCGCCGCTCCGAGATGGCGATCCTGTTCACGGATCTCCGCGGCTTCACGTCGTACTCGGAGGCGCTGCCGCCCGAGGCGCTGTTCGGCGAGCTCAACGACTACCTGCGCGTCATGGTCGAGGTGCTCCACGCCCACGGCGCCTACGTCGACAAGTTCATCGGCGACGCCGTCATGGCCGTGTTCGGCGTGCCCGACACCCGGGGCGACGACGCCGCGCGCGCGCTGCGGGCAGTCGCCGCGCTGCAGCTCGCCTTGGCGCGGCACAACCGCGACCGCGCGCGTCGCGACTTGCCGCCGTTGGTGCACGGCGTGGGCGCGCACTGGGGCGTGGCCGTACAGGGCAACGTCGGCACCGCGGGCAAGGCCAACTACACCGTGATTGGCGACGCCGTGAACCTGGCGAGCAGGCTCGAGTCCGCCACCAAAGAGCAGGGGGTCGCCGTGCTCGTGTCGCGCGAGCTGGTCGAAGCGGCGCGCCGCGCCGGCGTCGACGGGCTCCCCGAGGTCACCGCCGCCGGCACCATCATGGTGAAGGGACGAGCCCAGCCCGTGGAGGTGCTGACGCTCGCCGCCGCGGAGCAAGGAGTGGAGCCGACAGCCGGACTTGAACCGGCGACCTGCTGATTACGAATCAGCTGCTCTACCAGCTGAGCTATGTCGGCGCGCGGGCGAATGTGGTGAACCGACCAAGCGGTGTCAACACCCGCGCGCGTTCCCGACGGCGTGGCGCACCCGCAGGCGGCCGGAAAGTCGGGGGTGAGAGATCGGCGTGCTAGCGTGCCGCCCGATGGCCGCCGCGCGGTTCCGCCTGCTGCTCGTGGACGACGAGCCGGACGTGGTCGATCTGCTCCGCGAGACGCTGAGCGGCGACTACGACGTGGCCACCGCCACCTCGGGATGGCAGGCGCTCGACGTCCTGCGCGCCGATCGCTTCGACCTGCTGATCACCGACCAGCGCATGCCGTCGATGACGGGGGTGCAGCTCATCGAGCGCGCCAAGGCCGAGCAGCCGAACCTCCTGTGCATCATCCTCACGGCCTACACCGACCCCGTGGACCTGATCGCGGCCATCAACCGCGGCCACGTGTACCGCTACCTGACGAAGCCATGGGACGTCGCCGACCTGCTGCAGACCGTCGACACCGCGCTCGAGGAGGTGGCGCTGCGGCGCGAGAACGAGAAGCTGCTCGCCGAGGCCGAGCGCCGGCTGCAGGCCATGAAGGGCATGGTGGAGGTGTTCGTGGGCGCCGGCGGGCTGCCCACCTACGGCGACGTCGTCGACGTGGTGTCGTCGTTCGTCGAGCGCGTGGTGCCCCTCGACGTGGGCGCGACGCTGGTGCGCGCCGAGCCGGATCGCCCGGCCACGCTCACGCTGCGCCTGCGCGGCGCTGCCAGCGAGGCCGAGCTCCGGCGGCTGAAGGACGACGTGCTCGAGCGCTTTCGAGCGCTCTCGGGCATGGCGCTCGGTGAGCACGACGTGTTGGTGCGCCTCTCGGGGCGCGCGCCCGAGGCCACCGAGCGCGCGCTGGCGTCGCGCCTGTTCGTGCCGCTCACCTCCGAGGGGCGCGTCGTGGGCGTGCTCGCGGCCGCGGCCCACGACGAGGCGGCGTTCTCGTCGGACGAGGAGCGGCTCCTCGAGGTGCTCGGCAGTCGCACCGCCGAGGTGATCCACGGCCTGCGCGCCAAGACCGAAGCCGAGCGGCGGCGCCTCAACAGCGTGGTCGAAGGCATGGCCGATGGGCTCATCATGACCGACGCCTCGGGCGAGGTCATCGTGGAGAACGCGGCTGCGCGCACGCTCTTGGCGGTGCCCCGCGGCCAATCGCTCACGGCGCACTTCCTGCGCGACACCATCAGCTTCTACCCCTTCGACCTGGTGCGCGGCTGGGAGCGCACGGGCGCCCACGCCGTCGCCGAAGACGTGTCGGTGGCGGAGCGCGTGCTGCACTCGCTGGTGAGCCCGGTGGTGGAGCCCGACGGTCGTCTCACCGGCGTCGTCGTGGTCTTGCGCGACGTCACCGAGGAGCGCCAGCTCGAACGCAAGAAGGAGGACTTCGTCGCCGACGTGAGCCACGAGCTGCGCACGCCGCTCACCGCCATCAAGGGCGCGCTCGAGCTCGTGCTGCGCCACACGGGCGATCTGAGCGACGAGCAGCGGCGGTTCCTCACCCTCGCGCACGACTCGTGCAAGCGCCTGGGCACCACCATCGACGATCTCCTCGACTTGGCCAAGGCGGCCCGCGCCGGCATTCGCCTCGACGTCGCGCTCATGCGCCTCGACGAGCTGGTGGCCGACGCGGTCGCCCGCTACGAGGCCGCGTTCCAGCTCGCGGGCGTGCAGGTGATCGCCAAGCGGCCGGCCGAGCCGGTGCGCGTGCTGCTCGACCCCGCGCGCGTCACGCAGGTGATCAACAACCTGCTGGCGAACGCGCTCAAGTTCACGGCGCGCGGCCAGCGCGTCGAGGTCGACATCTACCGCCCTGCCGACGTGCAGGGCACCGTGGCGTTCTCCGTGTGGAACGACGGCGCCCACATCGACGCGCAAGACCACGAGCGCATCTTCCAGCAGTTCGAACAGGCGCAGACCCAGTCGGGGCGACGCGTGCGCGGCACCGGGCTCGGGCTTCCCATCTCGCGCGCCATCATCGAGGCCCACCAGGGGCGCTTGTGGGTGGAGAGTGCGCCGGGCCGCGGCGCGCGCTTCGTGGCCACGCTGCCCGAGCACGTCGACGAGCACGCAGCGGTCGCCGCCGCCGGGCCCCGACCCGTGGGGCGCGAGCGCGAGCCCGTGCGCGTGCTGGTGGTCGACGACGATCGGGCCGCGGGCTTCGCGCTCAAGGGCGCGCTGCTGGCCCAGGGTTACGTCGTGGACTTGGCCTCTGGTACCGATGACGCGCTCGTGCTCGCGCGCCGTCACCGGCCCACCGGCGTGGTGGTCGACGTGCGCGCCGGCGGCGTCGACGGCGCGCAGCTCGTGGAGATCCTGCGCCACGATCCCGACACGCGCGCGTGCTCGGTGCTGGTGGTCAGCAGCGCCGACGATCACGCGCGCGCCCGTCGGACCGGCGCACACGCGTACCTCGAGAAGCCGCTCGAGGCGGGCAAGCTTGGCGCGGTGATGGCACAGCTGCTGCAGGCGCGTCGCGAGGGCGCCCGCGTGCTGGTGGTCGACGACGACGAGGCGACGCGCACGTTGTGCCGCGAGTCGCTCAAGGCGCTGGGCTACGCCGTGGCCGAGGCCGACAGCGCCGAGCGCTGCGGCGATCAGGTGCGCGCCTTTCGCCCCGACCTCATCCTCCTCGACATCAAGCTGCCTGACCGCGACGGCTTCACGCTCATCGAGGCGCTCAAGGCGGACTTGGTGACGAGCCAGATCTCGGTCATCTTCATCAGCGCCTCGGGCGACACACGATCCAAGGTGCGCGCGCTCCAGCTCGGCGGCGACGACTACGTGGTCAAGCCGTTCGACGCCATGGAGCTGTGCGCGCGCGTCGAGAACGTCTTGCGGCGGCGCGCCGCCGACCTGGCGTCACCCACCACGCGCCTGCCGAGCTCGGCGGCCATCGATCGCGTCGTGAGTGAGCGCATCAAGGGCAAACAGCCCTTCACGCTCTGCTACCTCGACCTCGACAACCTGAAGGCCTTCAACGACCACTACGGCTACGCCAAGGCCGACGGCGTGGTACAGCAGACCGGCGACCTGCTGAAGGCCGTCATCGCCGAGCACGGCGGACCCGGCGACTTCCTCGGGCACATCGCCGGCGACGACTTCGTCTTCGTCACGACCCCCGACCGCGCGCAGCGCATCGCCACCCACGTCATCGAGGCGTTCGATCGCATCATCCCGCTCTACTACGACCGCGACGACCGGGCGCGCGGCTACATCGAGACCGACGATCGGTACGGGCAGCGGCGGCGCTTCGCCATCATGAGCGTGTCATTGGTGGGGGTGACCGACGCCGGGGGCCGGTTCGCGAGCCACGCCGACCTGGCGGCGGTGGCGGCGGCGCTCAAGCGCAAGGCCAAGGCCATCGACGGCAGCGTGTTCTTGCACGACGATGGCGCCGCGCCGTCGTCGGCATGAGCCATGAGCCTCAACCGGAAGCTCGCCCTGTTCATCGTCGCGGCGACCGTGCTGCCGCTGGTGCTGGTGGGACTGTTCGTGGTGCGCACCGCCGAGGAAGCGCTGCGCGCGCGCATCCTCGAGGCACAGGTGCGCGCCGCCAGCGCCGAGGCCGAGGCCGTGGGGCACTTCGTGCAGGATGGCGCGGCGGCGCTGCAGCGCGCCTCGGCGGCCTTCGACCTCAGCGCCGCGACGCCTGACGAGCTCGCCAGCGCCGCGCAGCTCCTCTACCGCGCCGACGACGCCGTCGCGGTGGCGGCGCTCGTGCATGCGGACGGGCGGCTGGCGGCGCCACCTGCGCTGCTGGCGCCCGACGACGAGGCGGGCAACCTCGCGCGCCACCCGCGCGCCGGCGAAGCCGCGGCCGAGCGCCTGGTGCGCATGGCGCCGCGAGATC
>CAZONM010000133.1:0-13610 GCA_964580865.1 uncultured Myxococcales bacterium
CGGACCGGGGAAGAGCGGCGAGCCGAGCGCAACCAACGCCGCCAGCGACGTCGAGGCCGGTGTCAGCGCGCCCACCAGGCCGCCCATGCTGTGCCCGATCCACGCGATGTCCTCGTGACGCTCGGCGACGGCGGCCAGCGCCGCGGGCGCGTCGACATCGACGTACTCGTGCAGCCCGGCGGCGGCGCCGGCGCCGTCGCGGCCGCGCAGCTCGAGCTGCCACACCACCGCGCCGGCGTCGCGCAGCCACGCGGGCAGCGAGCGGCGCGGGCTCTCGAAGCCGAAGCGGTTCTGCACGAAGCCGTGGCACAAGATGATGGCCGGCGCACCGCGCGGGTCCACATCGGGGTGGTGGCTCTGCTCGAGGAACAGCGCGCGCCCGTCGGCGGCGCGCACGGCCACGCGCTGGCGCCGAACGCCCGTGGGCGGGTGCGTCAGACGACGGCCCCGGCGGGCGGCGCGCGCAGCTCTTCGTTGCGCTTGGCGCGCTGCTCCGAGAGCGTCGTCAGCGTCTCGAGGATCTGCGGGTGGGTCATGATGACCTCGTTGAACTGCTCGCGCGGCAACCGCAACACCACGCAGGGCGTCGACGCGCGCACGCTGGCGCACGTGCTCTTGTGCCAGAGCATCGACATCTCGCCGAACACGTCGCCGTCGCGGAGCTCGGCCAGGTGCACCTCGCGCCCGTCGCCGTCGACGTCGAGGACCTCGCACCGGCCCGACAACAGCACGTACAGCCCCTCGCCCGGGCGCTCGCGCGTGATGAGGTAGGAGCCCTCGTCGACCGAGCGGGACTTGAAGCGCTCGATGAGCTCCTTCTTGTCGCTCGGCGAAAACGGCTGGAAGATCGGGCTGGTCTTGAGCAGGTTCGTGATCAAGCGGTTCTTGTGGAAGCGCTTCATCACCTCCCCCACCGTGGGGTGCTCACGCGTGATGTCGGCCAGCAGCTCGCGCGAGATCTCGAACAACATGACGTCGTCGATGCACACCACGCTGGCCACGCGCGGCGCATCGGAGAGCAGCGCCATCTCGCCAAAGAACGCGCCGTCGGACAGCTCGGCCAGCTCGAGGTCGGCGCCGCTTTGGGCATCGTGCCGGCGCACCGCCACGCGCCCCTGGATGATGACGAACATCGACGTGCCCGGCTCGCCCTCGTGCACCAGCACGTCGCCGGCCGAGGCCACGCGCAGCTCCATGCGCTCGGTGAGGGCGATGAAGGCCTCCTTGGGCAGATCGGAGAACAGCGGGATGGGAGGCACCTTGTCGACGTCGATGCGCGCGGGCTCCACAAGCACCAGCACGTCGCCGCTGTCGTCGGCATCGAGGATCTCGGCGGCCTCCTCGGGCTCGTCGGGCGGTAGCTCGGCCGCGAGCGGCGCACCTTCCTGCGACAGGCTCGTGCCGAGCACCACCGGCGCGCCCTCGGCGGACGGGGACGCGGGCGCCGATGCGCTCTGCTCCTCAGCCACGGGCGCTCCCTCGCCCGACACCATGGAGACGTCGATGGCGAAGTCGCTCGGCTCGTCCACTTGGGCCGCGGGCGGCGTCGCCCCCACCGAGGCAGCGGCGGCCGCCAACGCACGCTCGAGCTCGTCGTGGCCGGTGACGGCCACGCGGCCGAGCGCCTCGCCACCGTCGGTGCGCCGCTCGGGGAGCTTGGGAGCCACCTCGTGGATCACCGCCGGCTGCGCAGCGGACGCGGCAAGGGTGCGCGTCTCGGGACCCGCGCCGAGAGGAATGACCGACGTCGAGGAAGGAGGACCTCCACCGTCTGCACCGCTCCGCGGGGGCACGTGGTGCGCCGGCACGCCGCGGATGTCGGCCGCCGATCGCTTGCCCGTAGCCAGCGCCGCGCTCATGGCCTTCGGCATCTCCACGGCGCCGGACTCGCCGCGACGCTTGGTCGACAGGTCCGCCAGAAACGTCTGGGTCTCGGTGTGCGACGGATCGAGCTGCAGGATGATCTTGCAGACCGCGATGGCCTTGAGCAGCAGCCCGTCGGCGGCGTAGCTGCCGGCGACGCCCTGGTACTCACGCACTGCGTCGTGCGTGCGCCCGAGGCGCCCATAGAGCTCCGCGAGCTTCTGCCGACCGGCGAGGTCCTTGCGGTCGGCGGCGACGAGCTTCTTGTAGAGCTCCACCGCCTCGGCGAGCTTGCCCTTGGCGATCAGCCGCGACGCATCGTCCTTCAGCCTGCGCAACTTCTCGGACATCCCACTCCCGTCGGCCCCGCCGCGCCTGGCGGCAGTGCCGCGACTCTACCCAATAACTCCCACACGGCACCATGTCCCGGCGGGCACCGCGACGAGGCGGGGTCCGCCGGGTACCGGCCCGCGCACCGCGCGCGTCTGGGCCACCACCAGGGCGCCGAGGCCCGTGGGGGTGGCGTCGAGGTGCAGCGGCACCAGGTGACGCGCGCGAGAGAGCCGGCCCAAGAGGAGCGCGTCGTCCGCGTCGAGGGTGAGGTGCATGCCGCCCACCGACAGACCGAGCGCGCACACGGCCGCGACCTCCGCCGGGTTGGCGCGCGCGAACGCGGCGGCGCGCCCGTCGACGTCGATGGGCGGGGGCGCCCCTGCGCACCACAGGCTGCGTCCGCCGCGCGCCAGATGAAAGCCGACGCCCGGGAAGGCGGCGAGGCTCGCCGAGGGCGAGACACGCACGTCGATACCGGCGATGTGATGGCGCTCGCCCCCGGCCACGACCCGCACGCGCCCGAAGCCCTGGTGCCGCAGCGCCTTCGCGATGGCCTCGTCGGGCACCAGGCACGACATGCCGCGATCGCGCAGCCGTCGCGTCGACGCCGCGCTGAAGGCGCCGGGCTCGCTGCCCGTGACCAGCAGGAGGTCGAGGTCCCCGACGGCGCCGGCGTCGAAGGCCGGCGGCGGCGCCGCGACGAGGCCCGGGGCCCCGAAGGCGTGCTCGAAGCTCGGATCGACGAGCACGCGCCGTCCGTCGATCTCGATCAGCAGCGTGCGGTGGCGCACCCGCACGAAGCGCAGCGTGCCGCCCGTCGCCCGCGCCGCCGCGCTCGCGAGGGCGACGCCCGGCACGGCGAACAAGAACGCGCGGCGGTGCACCACCGTCCGAGCGTAGCTCGCGACACCCATGCGCGTCCCGACGCGCTTCCCCCGCCGCGCGCGCTCGCTACACTGCGCCCATGGGCGCCTCCGCGTCGTCCCTGGTCGCGCGCGCGCAGCCCCTGTTGCCCTGGCTGTCGCTGCTCACGGGCGTCGGCGGCGCGCTCCTGATGAACCGCACGCCGGAGCGCGCGTGGGTGGTGGTGGTGGCGGCCCTGCTCGCTTGGGGGCTCCTGGTCTCGCTGCACCTCTGGGAGCGCGTGCTCAACGAGCGCGCGCAACGGCGAGAAGGGCACACGCTGAAAGAGCGCGGCGCGCGCTTCGCGCTCTTGGTCACGAGCCAGCTCACCATCCAGCAAGCGCTGCTGTTCCCGCTGCCCTTCTACCTGCGCGCCGTCACCCTCCACCCCGGTCATGTGGTGTTCCTGGTCGCCTACGCCGCGGCCCTGGCGGCGGCCCTGTGGGATCCGCTCTACGCCGCGGTGGCCCGGCGCGCGCTCACGTCGTTCCTCCTCTTCTCGTTCGCCATCTTCACCGGCCTCGCCGTCGTGTTGCCGATGGTCGGGCTCTCGAACCGCGCGGCGCTCGTCGTGGCCGGCGCCGCCACCACCATCGGCGTACCCGCGCTCTTGTGGCTGCGCGCGCGGTCGCGCTGGCTGCGCGTGGGCGCCGTGGCCGCGGCGCTTCCCGCCGCGGGCCTGTCCTTGGTGGCGGCGCCCCTGGTGCCGCCGGCCCCGCTCGAGCTCGTGAGCGCCACCGTGGGCACCGGCGTGGTCGGGCGCGAGCCCGTGGGCGTGGCGACGCAATTCGCGCCGCCGGTGGAGCTGTTCTGCCACACGGCGATCAAGGCGCCCCTGGGCTTGCACGACGGGCTGTTCCACGCGTGGACGCGCGACGGGCACGCGCTCGATCGCGTCGCCCTCGACGTGCGCGGCGGGCGCGCCGACGGCTTTCGCACGTGGTCGAAGAAGCGCGCCGCGCAGCCCGGCCACTATCGCTGCGAGGTGCAGACGGCCACGCGCCAGGTGCTCGGCGGCGTCGACGTGACGGTGCGCTGAGGGTGCCTTGGCCGCGCGCCAATCGCAGGCCGGCGCCGGCGACGTGACCGCTCAGGGCTCCACGCCGGGCAGCGGTCCCACGATGACGGTGAACTCGGTGTCGCCGATGACGAAGCGATCGCCGTCCAGGAGCGTCATGCGCTCCACCCGCTCGTCGTCGACGACGATGCCGTTCCGGCTGCCCAGATCGATGATCTCGAAGTAGCCGCCGTCGCCGCGCTGGATGCGCGCGTGGCGGCGGCTCGCCTTGGCTTCCGTGAGCACGATGTCGCAGCGCTGATCGCGCCCGATGACGGTCTCCGTGCGATCGAGCGGCACGCGCACCTCCGCGCTCTTCGGACGCCGCACCAACAGCTCGGCGCCCGTGGTGCGGCGACGCTTCTTGGCCGCCTTGTCGGCGAGCTCCCGCAGCCGATGGGGCGCGGTCTTCTCCTCGGGCGGCGGCGCCTCGGGCGCGGGAGGCGCCGGCGGCGCGTCGGTGGCTGGCTGCTCGGGCTCGCTCACGGCTCGAGCCTACTCGACCCGACGGCGCGGGTGGGGCAGCGTCAGAGCGGCGAGCAGGAAGGCAATGACGGCAGGCGCGTCGTTGTCGACGACGACGTCGGGGTCGTCGGGGTTGAAGCGCGCGAACAGCGTGGGCGCGCGCAGGTGCTGGCGCCAGCTCTGCCACAGCGTGAAGCACTCGAGGGTCACGGCCCAGGTCCCGGTCTCGTGGTGCAGGAAGTCCTCGAGCTCGCCGGTGAACATGTCGAAGAAGCCCCACTGCAGACGTCGGTAGCGCCGCCGCTGCGCGCGCCGCGCCCGCGCCACCAGCGCGCGGTACGCGCGCGCCTCTCCAGCCGTGCGCACGCACGGGGGGATGAACGTGCCCATGAACGAGTGCAGGCTCACGGCCGCCGTGAAGCGCTCGGCGCGTGCCAGGTCGGCGAGCGCCTGGGCCTCGGGCTCGGACAGCGGGTGGGGCCCGCGCCACGTGGCGCGCGCCGGGTCGGCCGAGCCAGCGATGACGAGGTCGCGGGCGCCCACGATGCCCCAGAGCGATCCGGCGTCGCCCACGTCCGGCAGCGGGAAGTTGCGGTTGAGGTCGACGCCGTGATCGTTGCAGCGCAGCTCCTTGAGCGTGCCGCGCCCGCCGCACGCCACGGTGCGCGCGAAGCCGTCGACGTTGACGCACGGCACCACCACCACCTCGGCGGCGCGCCGCAGCTCGTCGGCGCGACCGTCGGCGAGCGCGCGCAGCACCGCCATGGCCGTGCGCGACGCGATGTGCTCGGGGCCGTGGATGTTGGCGTTCACCAAGACGCGCGGCGCCCCCGTCGTCGTCGAGGGCACGCGCGCGGCGCGGATGGCGCGGCCGGCCACGCTACGGCCGACGGTGATGACGGCGCCGCCGGCGCGCGCGCACAAGAGGTCGAGCTCGCGCTCACGCTCGTCCTCGTCGGGGTAGCGCCCGAGCGCGCTCACCGGTCCTCCCGCGCGGGTAGCGACGCGATGCGCGGCACCAGGAGCGCCAGGAGCGCCTCGGGGTCCTCCGTGTGCAGCCAGTGACCGACGTGCGGCACGACCAGCTCCTCGAGCGCGCCCTGCGCGACCGCCGCGGCGATGCGCGTCTGCTCCGTCGACGAGAAGCGCGCGCCGCGACCCGCGCGCACCACGCGCACGCACGATCGCGCGGCCACGCGCGCCACCTGCGGCCACAGGTCGGTGCGCCAGAACGCGTCCACCATGGCGCGCACCGCCGGCAGATCGAAGCGCCACACCAGGGCCGCGCCCTCGGGACGCAGGTTGGTGGTCATCCACCGCGCGATGGCGGGCGCGAGGCCACGAGCAGCAAGCGTCTCCTCGAGCGCGGCGCGCGACGCGAACGGCAGCGGCAGCGCCTCGATGACGTCGAGGAGCTCCTCGATGTCGCGCGCGCCGTCGGTGTCGTCGGCGCGATCGCGCGCGCCGATGGGCGCGTCGAGGAGCCACACCTGCCGGGGCGGCGCGGTCGCCACGGCGGCATACGCCAGCACCACCTTGGCGCTGAAGCTGTGCCCGATGACGACGTCGGGGGCGCCGACATGGAGCGCGAGCCGCTGGAGATCGCGGGCGCACGCGGCGACATCATGGGGTGGCGGCGCGCCCATCGACGCACCGTGGTTGCGCAGGTCGAAGGTCAGCGCGCGCCAGCCCGGCAGGCGCTCGGCGAGACGCGCGGCCAGCCCACGGAGGTTGCGACCGGAGCCGAGGATGCCGTGGCCGAGCGCGATCAGGCGCGGGCCCTCACCGGTGACCTCGTGCGCGAGCAGCATGCCCGCGCCGGTTACTGCTTCTTCTTCAGGCGATCCACGAGCTTGGCGGTGCGCGCGTTCGCGGGCTTGCGCTTGCCCGCAGGCACGTCGGGGAGCTCGTCGATGCGCCCGCTCTCGACGTGCGCGCGCACCTCCATCTCGAAGAGCTGCCCCATGAGCTCGTCGGTGACACCGTTGGTGGCGAGGGCGGTGGCGGCCTTGACGCTGACGCCGTGGTGCATGCGGACCACGGCCTCCTCGAGGGAGCTCAGCTGGGACCCGCTCTTGGGCACCAGGCTCGTGACGCGACGCGTCTGCTTGGCCTTCGCCTTGGCCTTGGCGGTCTGGCTGGCGGTCTGGCCGGTGGTCGTGGTCGTCGTCTTCCGAGCCATGCTCTCGCCGCCTCCGTGCGCGTGCAACGAGCCTAGGTTGGGTGCCGCCGCCACGCAAGAAATCGTCGCCGGCGCGCCCCACCGCGTCGTGACGCGGTCCCCACGGTCACGAGCCGTCGGCCGCGCACCGAAACCCGATGGAGTCATTCGAGAGGTTGGGATCGATCCCGAGGCGCACGGTGGTCCGCACCATGTAGTCCGTGTCGGCCCACGAGCCGCCGCGCACCGCGCGCGACCCCGTCGAGCCCTCGGGCCCCTTCGGGTTCACGCCCGGCGACTTCTGATACCAGGTGGCCTCGTACCAGTCGGCCGTCCACTCGGCGACGTTGCCCGCGAGGTCGTGCACGCCGTGTCCCGACCTCCCCGTGGGGAAGGAGCCCACGGGCGCGGTGCGCGCGTACCCGTCGCCGTCCCCGCGCAGGTTGAGCCGGCCGCCTTCGAACGGGCCGTCCCAGGGGAATTTGCCGAAGCGCGGCGCGCGCGCCGCGTACTCCCACTCCGCCTCGGTGGGCAGGCGCTTGCCCACCCACTCGCAGAACTTGACGGCGTCGTACCAGCTCACGCCGGCGATCGGGTGCGTGGGCGTCAAGACCGCGCGCGCCTCCTCGTTGAGCGCCGCCGAGCGGCACACGCGCGCGCGCACGCATGCGTCGTAGCTGGCGACCGTCACCTCGGTCTTGTCGAGCAGGAAGCCGCGCAGCTCCACCTTGTGGGGCGGGTACTCGTCGGGCTCCGCGTTTTGCGCGCCCATCTCGAAGGTCCCCGCGGGGATGTTGATCATGCCGGCGCGGTCCTGCAGCTCGGCGGGCGCCGAGCCCTTGCCGGTCTGGCGAAACGTGAAGCTGGTGCAGCCCGGCGCGAGCACCGTGGCAGCCATGGTGGCCGCCACAGAGGTCAAAGTGACGACGAGACGCAGCATGATCGAACCTCAGGTGCCGACGCGGTAGCCGTCGGGCACCGCCAGGGTGAACTGCTCCTTGGCGAGGCCGCCGTTGACCGTGGCGCCCTCGAGCGTGACGCGCACGCGCCCTTGCGGCCCGGTGCGCTCCCAGACCTTCGGGAAGCTCAAGCCCGTGCCCGCGTCCTTCAGCTCCTCGACGACGGTGACGCCGGCGACCACCTTGCCCGCCTTGTCGAGGAACGCCTTCTCGAGGAACGCGCCGTCCGGCGCGCGCAGCGTCACGCGCTGCTCGGCCAGGGTGTCGTCGTCGATGGGTACAGAGATCACCCAGCGCTCGCCATCGGCGGTGTGCTCGCTGCGCGCGGTCATGCCGCGCGGGCGCAACAGCGGCGGACGCCAGCCCTCGACGGTGAAGTCGGCGAACAGCGCGTTGAGCGACAAGAGCAGGTCCTCTTCCTTGAGGCCCTTGATGTCCTGGCGCTGCGCGACCTTCTGCGCGTGATCGATCATCACCACCGCGGCACCGTCGAACGCCGTCACCTGATCGGCGCCCACGGTGGCCTTGGTGTAGGTGGGCTGGGCGAACGAGTACGTGAAGGGCAGCGCCTTGCCGGTGGCGAGGTCCGTGGCCGTCCCCGTGAGGACATAGTCGCGCACGGCCGCGCTCCGACGCTCGATGGCCTGGGTCGCCGCCGCCATGACGGCGCCGCCGTCGCCCGCGGGCTTGCTGCACGCGCCAGCGAGCACGAGCGCGAGCGCACCGAGAATCGAGACGGGACGGGCGAGGCGCATGGCGGATCCTCCGGCACAAACGCGACGGGCCCGCGCAGGCGGGCCCGTCACACGAACGTTCAACGAACGTTCACTTGACGGCGATGCCCATGGCCATGGCCGGCGGCAGGTTCACGATGCCACCCATGAGCATGAAGATCAGGCCGTGCTTCGGCATCTCCATGGCGCCGAGCAGCTGCACCTTGTTGCCACCAAGCGCCTTGGCCTCGGCCACCATCATCTTGTTGACGACGGTGTCGAGGCTGGCCTCGGTGATGGTGATGAAGTGGAAGATGGCGGTGAGCCCGAGCGCGGTGCACTGCACCACGGCCACGGCATCCCCGTTGGACGCGATCGTTGCCGGGTCGACCTTGGCCGACTCGACGCTCTGGCACGCCGTCGTAAGCGCGAACGCGGCGATCACAGCAGCAAGAAGCTTCTTCATCTCGAAATCTCCGTAGCAGGCCGGGCTGGATGCCCGACGCGGGGCGCATGGTTTCTTGAAGCCGGGAAGAAAGTCAACCGTGCCAAGCGCGCGCGGGGCCGCCCGACGTCACAGGAGCGCGATCCCGTCGATCGCGCGGGCCAGATCCGCAGCGGATCGGACCACCAGGATCGCATCGGCATATCGCGCGTAGCGCAGCAGCTCGCTGTCGCCGTACCCCCAGGTGCCGCGCTCCTCGGGTGACAGCCACAACAGGCGCCGCGCGCGGCGCCGCAGCTCGCCGAGCACCCACGCATCGGGCGCACGGTAGTTCGAGCGGCCGTCGCCGAGCACCACCACGGCGGTGCGCCGGGTGATCGCGGCGCCCGCGATCGCGAACAGCTCGCGCAACGCGCGCCCATAGTCGCTGTTGTTCGACACCGGGATCACGTCGCCGGCCAGGATGGCCGCGATCGCGGCGTCGGGCGCGCGGCCTCGTCCACCCCCGCCGCCCGCCGAGAACAGCGCCGTCACCTCGGCCACGCGATCGACGAACACGAAGCTGCGCGTGCGGCCGAGCACGTCGGCCAACGCGGCGACCAGCTCGAGCATGAACAGGCTCGCCTGCCGCACCGAGTCGCTGACGTCGCACAGCACCACCAGGTCGGCCTTGCGCCGCCGTCGCCGCGCCAAGCGCACCGAGAACGGCACCCCGCCCGTGGCGACGCTGGCGCGCAGCGTGCGTTTGACGTCGACGGTGCCGCGGGTGGCGCGCCGCTGCCGCACCGCCAGGCGCGCGCGCAGGCGCGCCGCCAAGCGCCGCACCAAGACACGGAGCTCCTCGATGTCGCGGGCGTGAAGGGTGCGCAGATCGCGCTCGAGGAGCCGCGCGCGCCGCGCCGCCACCACGGTGCGCTTCTGCAGCTCGCGCTCGGCCGCGCGCCGCGACAGGCGGCGAACCTGCTCGAGCGCCTCGGCACCGGCACCCGCGAGCGCGACGCCCTCGCGATCCCCGGCGCCCCCCGCGACGGCGCCCAGGCGCCCCTCGAGCTCGTCGACGCCCAGGCGCGCCATGATCCGCCGCGTGAAGTACGGCACCTGCAGCGATGAGCCGAGCCCCTCGAGGTCGGTGGTCTCCACGGCCGCCTCGAGCAGCTCGTGGAGTCGCTCGGCGTCGCCCGCAATGAGGGCCGCGAGCAGCTCCATGCCGGCGCCCGAGGCACCCCGCAGCTCGGCCAGCACCCGCTCGGCGCTCGCAGGGTCGAGCCCGCGGGACACCAGCGCGTCCTTCAATGAGCGCGCGATCGGGGCGTCGCCTGCGTCGCCGCCGAAGTACAGCGCGAACACGCGATCGAAGATCTCCGCCTCGGCGAGCGAGCGCGCCAACGTGCACGACAGCGCGGCGTAGAGCGCGTCCCGCGACCACAGCGCGCGATCGCCGAGCACCGAGAGCGCGCGCGCCGCGTCGATCACGTCCTGCGGCGCCGAGCGCGCGCCGTTCTTGCGCAGCGCCGCGACGAACGCGTGGAGGCGCGGCAGCACCGGGCCGCGGATCACGACCCGCCTCGACGACGGGGCGCGCCGAGGTCGTCGGGCCGCTCGGGGATCACGGCGGTGACGTCGGAGAGCGGCAGCACCACCCAACGCATCTCGCCCCGGAGATACACCTCGTGCTCGTCTGCCCCCACCAGCACGCCGCGGTACTCGAAGCCGTTGGCGCGCACCCGCACCGGCGCTCCCTTCAGATCCTCGAGCGAGAAGCGCGACAGCTCGTAGTGCTCGCGACGCGGCACCGCCACACCGAAGGGGACCGGCACCACGTCGTCGAGCTCGTCGTCGTCACCGCCCTGCCCCATGGCTCAGCGCCGCCGCGTGATCAGCTCGGCCAGCAGGTCGTGCTTCTCCGCGTCGACACCGAAGAGCTCGACCCCCATGCCTGGGCGCGCGTCCTTCAGGCCGCCAAACGGCGTCACCCAGCGCACGCGGCCCTGCATGCGCAGCTTGCGCCCGCCCGGGCGCGGGAACGCGATCTCCACAGCGTCGCCCACCTCCAGCGGCGACGCCGTCTCGATGAACACGCCAGTGAGCGAAGCGTTGGCGAGCCGCTGGCGCTCGAGCCCGAAGACCCCGCGCACCTCCACGGTCTCCGACACGGGGATGCGCGCAGTCTTTCGCGCCGACACCGGCTCCTCGTCCTCCAGGCTCGTGAGGTCGACATCGAAGCCGTCGATGAACTCCACGGGCTCGGGCTGCGCGCGGCCGGCCGCCACCAGCGCGTCGCGCGTGACCTCGCCGAGCAAGCCCTTGGCCGGGGCCGCCGCTCGCTGGCCGCTCGAGATCTTCGACAAGAACTCGGTCACGCTCGGCGTGCCCTTCTTGCGCCTGCCCGCGCCCTTCTTGTCAGACGGCCTTTTGCCCTTCCCGCCCATCCGCGTCCTCCTTCTCGCGTGGCCCCTCGACGAGGCCTGCCGTCCCGCGCGCGTGCGCCGCCGCCTTCAGCTCCACGAGCTCGTCGCACAGCGCCTCGTAGTCGAGCGCAGCGTGGCAGCGCGGGGCCGCGATGCACAAGGGCGTCTGCGCGCCCACGCTCTTCTCGACCTCCGCCGCCTCGCGGATCACCGACGAGAAGCAGTAGTCGCCGAACATCTCGTCGGCGGCGCGACGCACCTCGCGGCTCACGGTCTGGCCCGAGCGGTAGCGGGTGATCAAGCAGCGAATCTCGTAGTCGAGCCCGGTCTCCTCGAAGATGTCGCGCAGGGTCTCGGCCAGCATGCGCACGCCGTGGATGGAGAAGAAGCCCACGGCCACCGGGATCAAGACCATGTCGCTGGCCAGGAACGCGTTGAGCGTGAGCTTCGACAAGGAGGGCGGGCAGTCGAGCACGATCTCGTCGTACTGCCCGCGGACGTCCTTGAGGCGCGTCGCCAGCGCCAGGTTGCCCAAGGTCGATCGCACCGACAGCTCACGCTCGGCCAGCGCCAGGCGCAGGTTCGAGGGCACGAACGACAGGGAGCCGAGCTCGGGCCAGGGCAAGCGCATGGCCAGCGCGTCGACGGACGCGCCCTTGTCGACGAGGAGCTCGTAGGTGGTCGCGGTGAGGGGCTCGGTGTCGACGCCGAGCCCCACGCCGCAGTGGCCCTGGGGGTCGAGGTCGATCAAGAGCGTGCGCCGACCGCGCTTCGCCATGCACGCGGCGACGTTCAGGCTGGTGACGGTCTTGCCGACGCCCCCCTTCTGGTTCGCGACGGCGATCACCCGGGTCATGGCGGCATCCTGCCAAATCGCCCGCGCGCCACCAGGGCCCACCGCCCGACGCGCGCCGACCCGCACGGACGGCGAACCGCGCGCTCGGGGAGGGAAAGTGGCCGCCCACCGAGCGCTGGCGCTAGATTGGCGGCCATGGATGTCTTCGCGTTCCTGAAGGCGAACCCGCTGTTGCGCGGGTTCTCCGACGACGGCGTGCGCATCATCCAAAGCGTCTCGGCGGCGCACCAGCTCGAAGCCGGCATGCCAATCTTCGTCGAGCGAATGATGGGTGAGAGCCTGTTCCTCCTGGCCATCGGCGAGGTCACGCTGCACGTCACCAGGAACGGCATCGAGCGCGAGCTTGGTACCCTGTACGCGCCCGACAGCTTCGGCGAGCTGTCGCTCCTGCACCCTGGCCCGCGCCGCGTCACCGCCAAGACGCGCAGCCCGTCGATGGTCATCGAGATCCCGCGCCGCGACTTCGCCCGGCTGCAGCAGCAGCGCCCGCAGGCATGCCTCAAGCTCGTCGTCAACGTCACCGAGACCTTCGCCCAGCGCAGCGTGGCCGCGGCCCCGCTCCTCGAGCGCCTCGTCGAGCTCCTCTGAGGACCTCGCTCGGAGCCCCTAGGGTCCGCGAACGGGTAACTTGATCGATGATCGCGGCCGAGCCGCGCCGATGGCGCGAAGCCCCGCAGGACCGTGGCCGTCGCCACGTGCCGAGGGCGCGACAACGCCAGCGGCGACGGATCGGTCGCGAGGGCGAGCAAGTTACTCGTTCGCGGACCCTTACTTGGGCGCGCCGCCCGTGACCGGGCTGGTCGCTGGCTTGGCGGGTTTCTTGATGGTGAAGGGCACGCTGACGTTCTTGCGCTCGCCCGTGAAGCGCGGCCACCGCGCGTTCGACAGCGCGCGCTGCACGCACTCCTGCACCGGGCGCCCGCGCAGCTCGCGGTTGCTCAGCTTCACGTTGATGGCCTGCCCGTCCTCGGTGATGGTGTAGGCGAGCTCGACCGTGGTGGGCATGTCGGGATTGGCCTCGACCTCCGCCTTCAGGCAACCGCCGAGCGGGCCGCGCACCGCGCCGTCCTTGAGCGGCGCCACGGCTTGCTCGTTGCTGAGCTCCTTGACGAACGCCTGGGGCTTGTCGTCCTTGCGGTCGTCCTTCTTTTCGTCGCGCTTGTCACCCTTGCGGTCGTCCTTGCGGCGGTCCCCGCTGGCGACGACGCGCCGATCCTTGCCTCCGGGATCGCTGGCCGCATCCGAGCCGTCATCGCCGGGCTCCACCGGCGCCGGCGGCGGCTTCTTCACCTCGATGGGCCGCGGCGGAAGATCGACGGCGGCGGGCGCCTTGGCGATCCACATGGGCGTGTCGTCCCACGGCCGGTGCAGCATCACCTGCCAGCCGGCGACGGCGCCGATGGCGCCGGGCACCAGCACCAAGAGCACGACGACGGCGACGCGCAGC
>CAZONM010000134.1:0-13538 GCA_964580865.1 uncultured Myxococcales bacterium
AGGGTGAAGGAGAGGGTGAAGGAGAGGGTGAAGGAGAGGGTGAAGGAGAGGGTGAGGGAGAGGGTGAAGGAGAGGGTGAAGGAGAGGGCGAGGGCGAGGGTGAGGGCGAGGGTGAGGGTGAGATCGTCCTCCGCCTCGACACGATCGAGCCCTTCTCGTGCACGGCCGTCTCGCACGAGCCCCGCACCGGCGATGACCACGGGGGCATCGCGTGGGCGGGCGACAACGTGCTGTACACGGGCGACACCGCCACCGTGCGCGCGCGCGTCGCCAACCTCGGCATCCAGGCCGCGCTCGGCGCCAGCCTCGACGCCTTGGTGTCCGACCTGGCCACCGGCGAGCTGTGGAGCTTCGCCGACCTGGACGGCTCCCTGGTCACGGAGGGCGACACCCAAGCCGAGGCGCTGGCGGAGCTCGATCCCACGTCGGGCGTGCCCACGGGCGCCCTCGTGCCGTTCGACGTCCCCGAGATCGCCGGCCTCAACGAGGGCGCCGTGGGCATCTTCGCCGGCGTGGGCCGCGTGGCGCTGGTGGTGCAGGGGACCGTGCACCTGATCGACCTCGCCAGCGGCGCCGTCACCCTGGGACCGCGGCTGCTGCCGCTCGCCGACGCCATGGGCTGCGAGACCTGGGCCTTCTGGGGTGTGCTCGAGAGCTTCGATGGCGACGACTGGCTGGCCTACATCGCCGTCGGCGACCGCGTGGTGCGCGTGCGCGTCCGCGACGGCGCGCAAGAGGTGATCGAGCAGCTCGACGACCTGGGCGACGCATGCTCGATGACGGTGGATCCCACGCGCGGGCGCTTCTTGTTCCACCACGAGCTCGACTCGCAGTTCTTCGCCACCGCCGACGAGGTGCTGGTGTCGTGCCCGGCGTCCCTCTGCCGAGACAACGTGTGCACGTGCGCCGCTGGCGTGACCCAATGCCCCGACGGCTGTCACGCGCTCACGCGCGACGCGGACAACTGCGGCACGTGCGGCCATCAATGCACGGGCGAGGGCGAGTCCTGCGGCGGCACCGGGACGTGCGGATGCGACCCCGCCGACTACGACGGTGTGTGCAGCGGCGCGTGCGTCGACCACGGCGGCGACGATCAGCGCTGCGGCAACTGCGTCACGACGTGCGGGCCCACGCAAGACTGCATCGGCGGCGGCTGTCAGGCCGTGGGCGATCTGCGCATCACCTCGCTGTCGACGTCGGCGTGCAGCGCCGTGGCCCTGGGCGCGGTCACCAACGACCACACCGGTGGGCTCGCGCTCGGCGGAGGCTACGCCTTCATCGCCGGGACGGACGGGCTCGGCGTGGTGGACCTGCCGGGCCTCGGCAACCCGCGTAACGTCGAGACGGGCGACACCTTCGACTTCATGCTCACGGACACGACGAACGAGTCCCTGTGGGCCCTGCGCTGCGACGGTGGCGCCTGCCGGTGGGACCTCGACGCCGACGGCGTCGCGAACCTCAACCCCGACAACGGCGACGTGCTCGTCGAGCGCGACGCGCGCCACCTCGTCGACGATATCGGCAACAGCGGAATCTTCGCCGGCGCCGGGCGCAGCGCCATCCTCGCCTCCAGCGGCCTCTACGTCATCGACCACGCCACGGGGTTCAGCGAGCGATCGCCGGCACCCGCGTTCACCGACGCCTGGCCGGCCTGGTGCTGGGGCGTCGGTGCGGTGGGAGTGCTCGAGCGCAGTGGCGGTGACGACTGGCTCGTGTTCATCTCCGACGAGAGCGAGGTCGTGCGCATGCGCGCGCGCGACGGGTTCACCGAGGTCATCTTGACCGGTGACTACCTCGGGGATGCTTGCGCCCTCGCGCTCTCGACTACGAATGACCGGTGGCTGTTCGTGGCCCGCGGCGGCAACGACGTGGTGCCGAACCCGGGCGACGAGACACAGCTCGTCTCGTGCCCCGCTACCATCGCGTGCCCCGGGTGCCTCTGAGCCGCGCGGCGCGCCGTCGTCACTCGGGCTCGCCCACCCCGTCGTCCTCGAGCGGCTCGTGCTCGCAGCCGCCCCCGCCCTTGCCGTCGTCGTCCTCGCCCGCCTCCTTGGCCGGCGCGGGCGCCTTGCCGTGCGCGCCCGCGAGCGGCGGGACGCTCGAGAGATCGAGCGGGGGCAGCGGCGCGCGCTCGGGCTCTGGGACGCCGGCGATGGGCCAGCCCTTGGTGCGATCGGGGAGGTTGCCCTGGTCATCGAGGAGCAGCCAGCGCGCGGGGTTCTTCTCGTAGATGCGCGACAGCACGTCGTCATCGAGGTGCATGCCGTGCATGGTGTAGCCGGGCGCCAAGAAGAAGCGCCACCGCTCCATCTCGAGGAACTGCCGGTAGCTGCGCAGCGTGTTCTCGATGTAGGGCTGGTCCTTCGAGGGCTCCAGCACCATGTCCGAGGCGTACAGCACCTTGTCCTTGTTGGCCGCGAGCCACTCGCGGCTACGCGACCGCCACCGCGCGAGCTGCTCGAAGCCCTCGATCTGGAACGTGTAGAAGCCGAAGCTGACGTCGGTGTAGACGTTCGGATAGCGCTGCAGCAGCCATGCGAGGCGCTTGAGCTTGCCCTCGGCGTTCTTGTGCAGCCCGAAGTGGGGGATGTTGAGGCGCAGATACGGGTGCTTCTCGAGGAGCCGGACGGTCTCGTCCCAGTACTTGTTCAGGTTGATGTGCACCACCAACGGTAGCTGCGTCTCCTCCGCGTAGGCCCAGAAGGGCTCCATGCGCGGGTCGTCGAGCGGCATGACGTGGAACGGGCCCTTGCCGGTCTTCTCGCCGTGGCCGAGGTACAGCTTCACGCCGTCGGCGCCGCGCGCGACGTAGTCCTTGACGAGCTCGAGGTTGCCGTCGTCGAGCGGGTTGAACGTGACGAAGGTGGCGAACCGGTCGGGCCACTTCTTCTCGAGCGCGAGGATGGACTCGTTGTTCTCCTTGAACCCCTCGAAGCCGTAGATGGGGTTGAGCGTCAGCGTGTAGATCGTCGACGCCATCAGCATGGTGCGCTTGATGCCCAGCTTGTCCATCTCGGCGAGCAGGCGCACGGCCTCCTCCTCGCCCTTCAGGTGCTCGTGGACGTTGATGATCTTGAAGCGCGGCGGCGGCAGGGATTCGACGGCGATCGTGGTGTCGTCGTTCGCCAGGTAGGCGTTCTTGTTCTTGGCCGACGGCGTGTGCCCGAGGAGCGGCTGGTTGCCCACCGCCGGCAGCGGCGGCGGCGTCACGACGCCGAAGCGGCTCGCCAGCGTCCAGGCCAAGAGAGCAATGGCCGCGGCCAACAGCACCCACCAAAGGATCTGCAGCGCGCGCTTCTTCGTCGGCGCCGGTTGCGTCGTCATGGGCGGCAGCACAGCAAGCGCGCGCGCGGTCCGCAATCCCTGAAGGGGGCGCCTGTTCGCTCAGCGCAGGAGCCCCAGGCGCTCGGCGAGAGCGCGCGGAACGCAGAAGTGGTTGGCGCTGATCGACGGGTTGTGTCCGCCATGGGGCGCCGTGGGGTAGATGGTCCGGCTGCGCGACGAGAACTTCTCCACGCGCACATAGCCCGCCTGCGCCGTGCACTCGTGCCAGCTCTTGGGCAGGGGGAAGCGCGAGGGCGGCATCGCCTCGGCGGGGCGTAGGCCCTGGCCGCTCTTCTCGTGCACGTAGCGGAAGCCCGCGTGATAGGTGTTCCACGCCGTGGCCAGCAGGTCATCGACCGACAGCGCGCTCTCCTCGGTGAACAGCAGCACGATGCCGGCGTCGGCGTAGCCGCGCAGCACCTCTACCATGCGCTCGTCGGTCTGCCCGCGCACCTCGTGGAAGCCGTTGCCCACGATCATGACGGCGCCGAAGGGATCGGCGCCGGCGCCTCGGATGGCGTCGATGAGCCGCGCCGGCTCGCCGATGTCGGCGTTGCGCACGAACACCATGCCGGCGGGCAAGCGACCGGCGCGCTGCTCCTCGAGGCACGCGTCGATGGCCGCGTCCTCGAGGTCGGCGCCGAAGTAGCGCAGCTCGCGCCCGCCCGGCCGCGTGTAGCGCTGCCGCGTGGCCTCGCCGCGGCCGATGGCGTGCTCGATGAACACGTGCAGCGCGAAGCCGGTGCCGGCGCAGAACGCGTCGAGGGCGTCGTTGGCGCGGGTGAAGCTCTCGCGGTTGGCGTCTTGGCTGGCGGCGATGTTCGCCCCGCGCGTGACCCACGAGCCGCCGCGGCCGTCGACGAGGATGCTGTCGAGGCGCGCCATGTAGGGGTGGTAGGCCTCGATGATGCCCATGGGGCCGGCCCCCTTGTCACCGATGCGGCGGCCGCATGCGGTGGGCGCGGCGGCCTCGCCGTCCTTCACCGCGGCGCCGGTGGCGACGAGGATGGCGAGCGCGGCCTCGCCCACCTCGCCGTCGGCGGGGGCGACCGAGCGCGGCACGAGCTCGATGCCCGACGCAAGCAGCGTGTGCTTGCCGGCAGCGCGCAGCCCGAGGACCACCGGCAACAGGTGCGCGCCCGCCTCGATCTCGTCGCCCGTGGGCAGCCAGCTGCGCGGCCCCGTGTCGACGAGCGCAGGGCAGCTGCGCCCGAGCGCGACCAGCTCCTTGCGCTCGGGCGCCTCGAGCGTGACGCCGGCGAAGGCGCGCGCCCATAGGCGTGACACGTCGGGCGGCCAGCCGGGCGGCGCCGTGAACGCGCCCAGCGCGCCCTGGGCGTGCGCGTCGCGCGGGCGCACGAAGCGACCGTCGGCGTCTTGCTCGAGCAGACCGCGCGAGAGCACGAAGCCGAGATCGGCGTGCAGCTCGCGGCGGTTGGCGGCCACGCGGCGCCCATCGCGCTCCACGTCGGTGGCGGCGGGGTCGATGGCCTCGCCGTCGAGCAGGCGCCGCGTCAGGCCCAGCGATGACAGCGTGCCGAGCACGTAGCGCAACAGCCACAGATCCGACGGCGCCGTGATGGCCGCGGTGAGCACGCAGCCGCGCACCACCTTGGCCGCGCTGTCGACGTCGAGGCCATGGCGCCGCGCCACGGCGATCACCAGCTCGAGCGCGCGCAGCGCGCGCGGCCCCATGGCGAGGATATGCGGCACCCGATCACGAAAGCGCGCGTACGCTGACGGCTCGAGGAACGGGAACCCCTTCGACGACATGCCGGTCGGCTCGGCCAGCACGTGCGCGAGCTCGAAGGCGATCGGGTCCGCGCGCACGTCGTGGTCGCGGGTCAACGCTGCTTCCGCAGGGTGCGTGGTGTTCGACATGGCAGACCAACCCCGGCGCCAACCCTGGTAGGTTTCTGCCTGCGTGTCCACTGCCAAGAAGCTCGGCCTGCTCGCGACGCTCTACGTGTCGCAGGGCCTGCCCTACGGCTTCTTCGTCACGGCGGTGCCGGTGCTGCTGCGCAAGGAAGGCTCGTCGCTGGCGCTGGTCTCGCTCAGCTCCGCGCTGATGCTGCCGTGGGGCCTCAAGATCCTGGTGGCGCCCTTCATCGACAAGCACCGCGGCAGTGCGCTCGGGCCGCGGCGCGGCTGGATCCTGCCGCTGCAGATCGCGACCGCGGCCTGCGTGTTGGGCGTGGCGCTGTTCGGCGAGCTGGCCGGTCGTGGCGGGCAGGGCCTCTTGGTCGCGCTGGCGGCGGCGACCGTGATCACCGCCGTGCTCGCCGCGACGCAGGACTGCGCCACCGACGGATTGGCGGTGGAGCTGCTCGCGCACGAGGAGCGCGGGCTCGGCAACGGCGTGCAGGTGGCGGCGTATCGGCTGGGCATGATCGTGGGAGGCTCGGCGCTGCTCGTGGTGTTTGACCTCGTCGGTTGGCTGCCGACCTTCGGCGCCATGGCGGCGCTGCTCCTCGCCGCCACCGTGCCCATCGCGCTGTGGCGCGAGCCGCGCGGCGCGCGCCCGGCGCCGCCCGCGGCCCTGGCGATCGCCGCGCGCTTCTTTCGACGTCCGCGCGTGTGGCCGTGGCTGGCGCTCCTCGTGCTGTACAAGATCGGCGACGCGTACGGCTCGCCGATGGTCAAGCCGCTCCTCGTCGATCGCGGCATGAGCCTCACCGACATCGGGCTCCTCGTGGGCGGGCTCGGCTCCGCCGCCGCGCTCGCGGGCGCGCTGGCCGGCGGCTGGCTCGCGGGCCGCGCGGGGCGACGGGCCGCGCTGCTGAGCGCGGGCCTCGTCCATGCCGTGTTGATGGCGTGCTACGCGCTGCCCGTGCTCGACGTCGGCGGCACGGCGCTCCTGTCGACGTTGATGGTGCTCGAGCACCTGACCGGCAGCATGGCCACGGTGGCGCTGTTCACGGTGATGATGGACGCCTCCGACGAGAGCACGGGCGCCACCGACTACACGGCACAGGCGAGCGTGATCGTGTGGGCGACGTTCGCGGGCGCGGCGCCGTCGGGCCTGGTCGCCGACGCGCTCGGCTACGCCTGGCACTTCATCATCGCGGGCCTGACATGCGCCGCGGGTGCCATCGCGCTGCCGTTCGCGTTGACGCGCGGCGTGCTTCCGTCACGCGCGCCGTGACGATCGCGATCTGCACGCAGCGTTCGTCAAATAACGGCGTCGTCGGCGATCGACGCCGGCATGTAGGCCCGAGTGCGCGCCCGCCAACACCTCGGAAGATCGAGATCACAGGGCGCTGATCCGCGTGACCACGATCGCGGCGAAGCAATTCACCGTCAGGCATGTTTCTCGCTTCGGTGTCTGCGTGCGTCGTCGACGCCTTGGGCCTGGGGAGAACTTGGGATCGCGCTGGGTGCACCATGGCTGAGCCGAATCGAAAACCAGCCCCCCTGCCCGTGGCGCTCGATCACGACGACGAGCCTACGTCGCCCGACACCTCGGTGCCGCAGACCGAGCTGGTCGAGGCCGTCGAGTGGCTAAGGCGCCGGGGCATCGTCAGCGACGCCAAGCCGCCCTTCGCTGCGTTCTACGAAGAGCTGGTGGACAACGAGTAGCGCGGCCGGGACGCGCTCACTCCTCGACGGTGGTGTAGTGCTGCGGCCGTGGCGCCAGCGCACCGGCGCCGGCCGCGTACTGCTTCCAGCTCACGCTCGGCGCGCCGTTCTCGACCTTGCGCATGGTGATGCAGCCGGGCACCGGGCACACCAGGCTGCACAGGTTACAGCCCACGCACATGTCTTCCTTGACCTCGACCAAGCGCTTGCCGTTCTTGGGCGCTAGCGCCAGCGCCTGGTGCGCGCCGTCTTCGCACGCGATGAAGCACAGCTCACAGCCGATGCACTTCTCCGCGTCGATGTGCGCGCGAATGAAGTGGTTGAGGTCGAGGTTCTCCCACTTCTGGATGCTCGGCACCGCGCGGCCCTGGAAGTCGGTGAGGCGCTGGTAGCCCTTCTGCTCCATCCAGTTGGTGAGGCCGTCGCACAGATCGTCGATGATGCGGAAGCCGTAGTGCATGACGGCCGTGCACACCTGCACGTTGGCGCAGCCGAGCGCGATGAACTCCGCCGCGTCCTTCCACGTCGAGATGCCGCCGATGCCCGAGATGGGCAGGCCGCGCAGGTCGGGATCGGCGGCGATGGACGAGACGAAGTTGAGCGCGATGGGCTTGACCGCCGGCCCGCAGTAGCCGCCGTGGCTGCCCTTGCCGGCGACGTTGGGGCGCGGCGCCATGACGTCGAGATCGACGCCCATGAGCGAGTTGATGGTGTTGATGGCGCTGACGGCGTCGGTGCCGCCGCGCTTGGCCGCCTTGGCGGGATAGGTGATGTCGGCGACGTTGGGCGTGAGCTTGGTGATGACCGGGATGGTGCTCACCTCTTTGACCCATTCGACGATCTGCTGGCAGTACTCGGGCACCTGACCCACGGCGGCGCCCATGCCGCGCTCGCTCATGCCGTGCGGACAGCCGAAGTTGAGCTCGAAGCCGTCGCAGCCCGTCTCGCCGTAGGTGCGCTTGACGATCTCGTGCCACACCTCGCGCTTGCTCTCCACCATGAGTGACGCGATGAGCGCATGCTTCGGGTAGCGCTTCTTGACGAGCTTCATCTCGCGCAGGTTGTCCTCGACGGGGCGATCGGTGATGAGCTCGATGTTGTTGAGCCCGATCAGCTTCTGCGTGCCGGCATCGATGCCGCCGTAGCGCGAGTACACGTTGACGATGGGCTGCCCGATGGTCTTCCACACGGCGCCGCCCCAGCCGCAGTCGAAGGCGCGCGCCACCTGACCATAGGTGTTCGTGGGCGGCGCCGAGGCGAGCCAGAAGGGGTTGGGCGAGACGATGCCGGCGAGGTTGGCGGTGAGATCGGCGGCCATGGTCAGGTCCCCTGGAGGAAGGCGGTGATGGCGGCGGCGGCGCGCTTGCCGTCGGCGGCGGCGTTGACGATCTCCTTGCCGCCGTTGACGCAGTCGCCGCCCGCGAAGTAACGCGCGTTCGAGGTGCGGCCTTGCTCGTCGACGAGCACGCGGCCGGCGGCGTCGAGACGCACCGAGGGCGCCTTCCTCAGCAGGTCGACGCGCTTCTGCTGCCCGAGCGCCTTGACGACCAGATCGCAGGGCAGCACGTGCTCGCTCTTCGGCACGGCGCTGACGCTCCTGCGGCCGCTGGCGTCGGGGGCGCCGAGCTTCATGGTGACGCACTCGAGGCCCGTGGTCTTGCCGCCCTCGGTGAGCACGCGCACGGGCGCCGTCAGCCAGTGGAAGGTGCAGCCGCTGGTCTTGGCCAGCTCGAGCTCGAAGTCGTAGGCCGGCGCCTCGTCCTCGCTTCTGCGATAGACGAACGCGACGTGCGCTGCGCCGAGCCGCCGCGCCTGGGTGGCGGCGTCGACGGCGGTGTTGCCGGCGCCGACCACCAGCACGCGCGCGGGCACCTGCACGCTGCCGTACGGGCGCGTCTTGAGCTGCTCGATGAACGAGAGCGCGTCGACCACGCCGGCCGCGTCCTCGCCCGGGATCCCGAGCGTCTGCGTGGCGCCGAGGCCCACACCGAGGAAGATGGCGTCGAAGTCGCGCTCGAGCTGCTCGAACGACAGGTCGACGCCGATCTGCACGCCGCTGCGCAGCTCCACGCCGAGGTCAAGGATGGTCTTGGCCTCGGCGAGCGCGGTATCGGGGCGCAGCTTGTACTGCGCGATACCGAAGGTGTTGAGCCCGCCGGGCTGCTTGCGCGCGTCGAACACGACCACCGCGTGGCCCGCGCGTCGCAGCTCCTGCGCGCACGCCAGGCCGGCGGGACCCGCGCCCACCACCGCCACCTTCTTGCCGGTGGGCGCGCCAGGCGAGAACAGCTTCCAGCCCTTGGCCAGGACCGCGTCGGTGGCGTGGCGTTGCAGGCGGCCGATGGCGACGGCGCGGTGTTCGTGTTGCAGCATGACGCACGAGCCTTCGCACAGCACCTCGACGGGGCAGGCGCGTGCGCACGAGTGGCCCAGGGGGTTGGCGTCGAGGATGACGCGCGCCGCGCCCTTGACGTTGTCGTTGTGGATCTTCTTGATGAAGCTCGGCACGTCGATGTGCGTGGGGCAGGCCTGCGTGCAGGGCGCGTCGTAGCAGTACAGGCAGCGCGCCGACTCGGCGACGGCCTCGGCCTCGGTGAGCGCCGGGTGCAGCTCGGCGAAGTTGTGCGCGACGTCGGCAGCGGTGAGCGGGCGGTCGGCGCTGGCGATGCGGATGCTCATGGCGCGTTCTCCGCCGACGCCACCGCCGGGTCAACCGGGCGACGGGCGCCACCCAGGTCGGTGCTCTTGTCGGCGCTCCTGTGGCTCCTGGAGGGCGCTCTGGGGTACACCAGCGGCGTGCTCGGGCCCCTCTCGTCCTCCCTGCTCGTCGCGGCGCTCGCGCAGGCGCCCGCCATCTCCGACGTGGTGCACACGAAGAGCGCCACGGCGACGTTCACGGCGGCCACCGAGCTGCGGCTCGTGGATGGCAAGATCTGGTGGCGCCCCCGATCGGCGACGGCGTCGGCGTTGGAGCCCTGGACGCTCGTGCCCAAGGATGGCGTTCCGTCGCCGCCGACCCGCGTGGCGGCCACCAAGGAGCGGCTCGGCCTGCGAGGCACGGTGCGCAAGGGGGCCTTCGAGGCGCCGGGACGCATCGTCGCCATCGCGGCCGACGGCCAGGATCTCATCGCGGTCGACGAGCGCCACCGCGTGTACGCCACCAGGCTCGATCGCGTGCGCTGGTCCGACCGGTTCGCGACCGCAGCGCGCGCGGCACCGCTCAAGATCCCGGCGGGCGCGCAGGTGGCGCTCGCCGTACGGCGCCACCCCTACGTCGACGTCGACGGGAACCGCCACGCCACGACCGTCGACGTCACCACGGTGTACGCGCTCAGCGCCGACGGCGGACGGATCACGTTCACCGATCGGCGTACCGGCGTCCGCCTCACGAGCAACCTGTGCCTGCCAGAGCGCGGCGCGGTGCGCGGCGTGGCGCTGTCGGCGAGCGCGTCGACCATCGCCCTCCTCGACGACTCGGGCCGCGTGTACACGCGCTTCGCCGACGTCGAGAGCATGGGTCACGATGCTGCCACCACGTACTCGTGGCGCCGCGAGCGACGCAGCGGGGCGCGCGCGGGGGTGCGCAGCCTGCCGCCGCCGCCGTGGCGCGCGCAGCCCATGGTGCCGGGGCCGTTTGCGCGCGAGGTGACGCTGGTGCCGCCGCCGCGCGAGGGCGCGCCGAGCGAGCTGCGCGTCCCCACCGACGGCGGCTACTACGCGAAGCCGCTCGACGGCGGGTCGTGGACGCTGGTCACGACCGGCGTCCGACGGCGCGACGCGCTCGCCGCCGCGCCGTTGACGCCGCGGGCGCCCAGGCCCGCCCAGGTCCTCGAGGGCACGGCGTGGTACGACGCCGCCACGTCGCTGCGGCAGTTCGATCCCTTGTGCCCTCCCGCCGAGGTGGTGGTGGAGCGCGACGGTGAGCGCGTGGTGCTCGAGCTGTGGATGCGCGAGGGCCTCGAGGCGCTGCCGCGCGGGCGCGACCTCACGGGCGCGCTGGTCTTGCCCACGCCGGTCAAGGGCGAGCTCGCCACCGATCTGCGCGCGCTCCTCGGCGACACGACCGTGGAGGTGCGGGTCGACGTCGACGACCGGCGCGTGGTGGTGCGCTCGGCCAACCGCACGCGCGCCGAGCCGCGCCTGACGTTCACGCGCCGGTGATCAACGGCGCGCCGGCTCGAGCTTCGGTCCGGCGGCTTCGGTGTACGTCGACGCCGACAGCAAGAGATCACCGTCGGGCGACAGGCTGACGCGTCCGTCGCCGCCTACGGCGCCGGCCTTGGCGCCATGGGGCAAGGTCCAGCGCGCCGCCGCGGGTGAGCCGGTCACCAGGAGCGAGCCGTCGCGCGCCAGCGCGATGGACCCGGTGCGCCCGCCCACGTCGATGGCGGCGGTGCGCTCCGCCGAGTCGACGCGCCACACCTCGGCGCGCCCGTCGAAGGCGAAGGCGACGCGCTGGCCGTCGGCGGTGATGGCCGACGCGCAGCCGGTGCGCGCGCTCACCTCCTTGGGCGTGAGGCGCGCCGGGAAGCGGAACAGCTCGTTGCCGCGCTCGGCGTCCCACACCACCGCGACGCCGTCGGGGGCGAGCACGGCGATGACCAGGAGCCCGTCGGAGTGGAAGGCGACGTCGCGCAAGGGGCGATCGACCGCAGGCGAGCGCCACAGCGCAACCCCTGTGCCGGCGTCGAGGACCACGGCGTAGCCGCAGCGCTCCGCCGCGTCGATGCGCACGTCACCCACCACCAGGCGTCCGCCGTCGGGCGCGAACGCGATGGAGGTGACCGCGTGCAGCGACGCCGTCCAGGCCAACGCGCCCTTGGTGGTGTCGTAGACGCGCACCTCGGGCTGGCCGTGGCTCGCCACCGCGAGGCGCGCGCCGTCGGGCGCGAGCGCGACGCGATCGGGTACGCCGACCTCGGTGACCCGCAGCACCAGGGCTGCGTGACCGCCGGTCCGCACGGGCGCGAGATCCCACACGTGCACCTTGCCCTCGGACGACGTGGCCAACCAGCGCCCGTCGCGGGAGAACGACGACGCCACCAGCGGGAACTCGCCGGCCGCCTGCGGGCGTCGCGCCGCCTGCGCACGGTCGGTCGCGCCGCGGCGCGCGGGGGCGCCCGCTCTTCGGGGCGTGATCTTGGCGCGCCTCGAGGTGACGCGCGCCTTGGCCTTGCCGCGAGCCGGCTTGGCTGCCCTCGAGGGCGCCTTGGCCTTGCTGGGCTTCCTCCCTGGCTTCTTCTTCTTCTTCTTCGACGTCGTGGCTGGTGCCGCTGCGGCACGCGCCGACGTGCGCGCGCGTGTCTTCGCCGCCGACTGTGCCTTCTTCTTCCGCTTCGCCTTTGTGGTGCGGGACGCCATGGCCGCCTCGTCGTTCGTGATGGCTCGCACGCTATCTGCGGTCGGGACCAACGCAACGGGGTCGGCGCCGAGGCAGATCCGCGGTCCTTGCTTGCGCGCGTTCTTGGCGCCGCCTAGCGTCCGCGGCCACGAGCGGGGAAAGTCCTGGTGAACGGCGCGTTGAGGCTCACGAATGGCACGGCGCGTGGCGCGCAGAGCCTGCTCATCGCCGCTGCGCTGCTCGCCGTTGCGCTCCCGGTGCGCGCCGCATCGTTGCCGCCATCGACGTTCGCCACGCTCACGAGCGTGGTGACGGTCGCGCTCGGGCGCCACGCGAACCTCGACGTGATCTCGTCGGCGGACGTGCGTCGCGCCATCGAGCTCGAGGGCGACAAGCGCGCGCTCGGCTGCGCCGAGCAGACCTCGTGCCTGGCCGAGATCGCGGGTGCCATGGGCGCGCGCCTGGTGGTGTTCGGCCAGGTCGGCGACCTCGACGGTGAGCTCGTGCTCACGCTCAACCTCTTCGACTCTCACTCGGCGAGCGCCGTGGGGCGCGTGCTCGAGCGCGCGCCCGACGCGCGCCGGCTCGGCGCGCAGCTCGAGCCCGCCGTCGACCGCTTGGTCGCTCGCACGCTCGCAGCCGCCAAACCCAGTGAGCGGATCAGGGTCCTCGTGCTCGATCTGGAGCCCGGCGGTGTCGGCGTCGGTGAGCCCGGAGCAGCGGCGACGGCCGCTGGCGCGTCGCCGCCAACCCCGTGGCTGCTCTATGGCGCTGGCGCCACCGCCGGCGTCGCGGTGCTCGCGCTCGGCGTGGGGGCAGTGATCGGCGCCATGCACGTCGCCGAGCTGGACGCGGGCACCAGGGAGCCGCTGGCGGCCAAGGCCCTCGAGCACGACCGCGCGGCGCAGGCGCTCGGCCTGGGCGCCAACGTGTCGTTCCTCGCGACCGCGGGCGCGCTGGTCGTCGCGGCGAGCCTTGGCGCCGCACATCTCGTCGTGAGAGGTGCCGAATGAGGCCATTGTCGCTGGCGGCGTCGCTCATCGGCATCGCGGCCGCGATGATCGCCTGCTTCGGGCGCGTGAGCCTCGAGGGCAAGGAGTGCGCGGCCTCGGGCGACTGCGGTGAGGGCTACGTGTGTTGGCGTGAAGGATGTCGCGCCACCGGCGTCCTCGCGGAGTGCGCCTCGGAAACCGACTGCCCCAATGGGTCCGCGTGTGCCGAGGGCTGGTGCCTCGAGAACGGCGAGGGTGAAGGCGAGGGTGAAGGCGAGGGTGAAGGCGAGGGTGAAGGCGAG
>CAZONM010000135.1:0-13476 GCA_964580865.1 uncultured Myxococcales bacterium
GCGCGAGCGCACGGCGCGCCGCCGCCACCCCGAGCATGCGCATGGCGCTCTCGAAGACCTCGTCGGGCGGGGCCATGCCGTCGACGGTCTTGACCAGACCGCGCGGACCATAGAGCTGTACCAGGGGCGCCGTCTCCTTGTGGAACTTCTCGAGGCGCGCGTTGACCTTCTCGAGCGTGTCGTCGGAGCGCTGCTCGAGCCCCTTGGTGCCGCAGCGATCGCAGGTGTCGGCCACCTTGGGCGGCAGCTTGGACAGGTGATAGACGGCGCCGCACTTGGGGCAGCTGCGGCGCTGCACGATGCGATCGCGCACGACCTCGTCGGGGACGTCGAGGCCCACGACAGCGTCGATGGCTAGACCGCGCTCGGCCAGCATGCGATCGAGCGCCTCGCCCTGCGGCACGGTGCGGGGGAAGCCGTCGAGCAGGAAGCCCTTGGCGCAGTCGGGCTCGGCGATGCGCTCGGCGATCATGCGGATGACGATGTCGTCGGACACGAGGTGTCCGGCCTTCATGATCCCGTCGACCTCGCGGCCGAGCTCGGTGCCGTTGCGGACATGGGCCCGCAGCATGTCGCCGGTGGAGAGCTGTGGGATGCCGAGCGCCTCCTCGAGGCGCTTGGCCTGCGTGCCCTTCCCCGCCCCCGGTGCTCCGAACAGGATGATGCGCATGGGGCCCCTCCCGCGGTCGCTCAGGCGGCCGACGGCTCGGTGGTGGGCGCGCTGCCGGTGCGCGCGCGGCCGCGGATGCGCGGACCCGAGGGGCCCGCGAAGCCGTCGTAGTGCCGCGTGATCAGGTGGCCCTCGATCTGCTGGGCGGTGTCGAGCGCCACGCCGACGACGATGAGCAGGCCGGTGCCGCCAAAGTAGAACGGCACCTGGTTCGACACGCTCATCTGGATGATGGTGGGCAGCACGCACACCGCAGAGAGGTAGAGCGCGCCGGCGAAGGTGATGCGCGTCAGCACCGAGTCGATGTACTCGGCGGTCTCGCGCCCGGGCCGCACGCCAGGAACGAAGCCGCCGAACTTCTTCAAGTTGTCGGCGACGTCGACGGGGTTGAACACCATGGAGGTGTAGAAGAACGCGAAGAAGATCATCATCAGCACGTACAGCGTCATGTACTGCCACGTGCCCGGCTGCAGCGCCTGCTGTACCGGCTGCATCCACTCGGCCTCGACGAACGACGCCAGGGTGGCCGGGAACATCAGGAGCGACGATGCGAAGATGGGCGGGATGACGCCCGAGGTGTTGACCTTGAGCGGCAGGTGCGTGGCCTGCCCGCCGTACTGCTTGTTGCCGACGATGCGCTTGGCGTACTGCACCGGGATGCGGCGCTGGCCGCGCTCCATGAACACGATGGCGCCGATGACGGCGACGACCACGCCGAGGAGCACCACCATCTCCATGGGCTGGAACGTGCCCTCGCGGATGCCCAAGACCGTCTGGTAGATGGCGCTCGGCAGGCCGGCCACGATGCCGGCGAAGATGATCATCGACGTGCCGTTGCCGATGCCCTTCTCCTGGATGCGCTCGCCGAGCCACATGATGAAGGCGGTACCCGTGGTGAGCGTGATGATCGTCATGGCCACGAAGGCGTAGCCGTTCCACGCCGCGGCCCAGTCGGCCGACACCACGCTCTGGCCGTTTTGGTTGATGCCCTTGAGCCAGTTGGACAGCATCACCGCCTGCACCACCGCCACCACCATGGTGCCGTAGCGCGTGAACTGGTTGATCTTGCGGCGCCCCTGCTCGCCTTCCTTCTGCAAGCGCTCGAGCGACGGCACGACCACCGTCATGAGCTGCATGATGATGGACGAGGTCACGTACGGCATGATGCCGAGCGCGAACACGCTGAGCTGCTCGAGCGCGCCGCCCGAGAAGAAGTTGAACAGCCCGAGGAAGCCGCCGCCGCCCGACTGCGACTGCAGGTAGTCGGACATGATCCCGCGGTCGACGCCGGGCGTGCTGACGAAGATGCCGATCCGATACACCGCGAGCAGCGCCAGCGTGTAGATGATGCGCTTTCGCAGCTCCGGGATGCGGAACATGTTGACGAGGCCAGCAGCCACGCGCGGCTCCTTCGGAAGAGGTGTCTAGGACCTAGGCGCGGACCGCACCCTCGTCAACCCGCCTTGCCGGCGTCGGACTTGGCGGCCTTGCCGATGAGCTCCACCGAGCCCCCTAGGGCCTCAAGCTTCTGGCGCGCGGCTGCCGAGATGGCGTGCACCTTGAGCGCAAGCTTGTGCTTGAGCTCACCGGCGGCCAGCACCTTGACCTGGTCCTTCGGGTTGATCAGGCCCGCCGCCACCAGGGCGGCCGGGTCCACGGTGGCGCCGGCGGGAAAACGCTCCCCGAGGCGACCGAGGTTGACCGGCGCGTAGGTGACCTTGAAGTGGAAGTTCTTGAAGCCGACCTTGGGCAGGCGGCGCGCCAGCGGCAGCTGGCCGCCCTCGAAGCCCACGCGGACGTTGCCGCTCTTGGTCTTCTTCTGGCCCTTGTGACCGCGGCCCGAGGTCTTGCCGAGGCCGGAGCCGCGACCGCGACCGAGGCGCTTCTTGGCCTGACGAGCGCCCACCGGCGCGACGAGGTTGTGGAGTCCTTGGGTCATGGCTCAGCCCTTCTTCTTCGCGGAACCGTCGGGGTTCGTGTGGCGCAGGCCGAACAGCGGCGCGGTGCCCTTGGCGACCTCGACGTCCACGAGGTGCTGCACCTTCTCGACCATGCCGCGGATGGCCGGCGTGTCGCGCAGGGTGACGGTGTGGCCGATGCGCCGCAGGCCGAGGCCCTTGATGATGAGGCGCTGTGCCTCGGGCTTGTGCGAGAGGCCGCGGCGCTGGGTGATCTTGATGACGGTCGACATGGGTCAGCTCCGAGACGGGTGAATCAAGCGTTGCCGGCGGCCTGGGTGGCCTCGGCCTGCGGCTGGGCCACGCCACGCCGACGCGCGTGCTCATCGGCGCCGCGCAGCTGCTTGAGCCCGTCGACGGTGGCGCGCACGACGTTGTGCGGGTTCGACGAGCCGAGCGACTTGCTCAGGATGTTGTGGATGCCCGCGGCCTCGAGGATCTGGCGCACGGTGCCGCCGGCGATGACGCCGGTACCGTCGCTGGCCGGGCGCAGCACCACGATGCCGGAGCCGAAGCGGCCCTTGACCTCGTGGGGGATGGTGGTGCCGCGCAGCGACACCGAGAACATCTTCTTCTTCGCCTGGTCGGTGCCCTTGCGGATCGCCTCGGGGACCTCGTTGGCCTTGCCGAGCCCGACGCCGACGTGGCCCTCGCCGTCGCCCACCACCACCAGCGCGGCGAACGAGAAGCGCTTGCCGCCCTTCACCACCTTCGCGACGCGGTTGATGTGAATGACGCGCTCAGTGAGCTCGCCGAGGTTCTCAGAGTTGATGCGGTGATCGGCCATGGATGCTCCGGACGGACGAACCAGACAATGAACCAAGCGATGAAACGGCGGACGAGTCCCTGGGTGACAGCGGTAGCGACGAGGCTCAGACCTGCAGCCCGGCCTCGCGGGCGCCGTCGGCGACGGCGGCGATGCGGCCGTGATAGCGGAAGCCGTTGCGATCGAACACCGCCGCGGAGATGCCCTTGGCCTTGGCGCGCTCGGCCAGGGCCTTGCCGATCTCCTTGGCGGCGTCGGTCTTCTTCTTGCCCTTGAGCCCCGCGCGCAGCCCCTTGTCGAGGGTGCACGCCTGCACCAGCGTGGTGCCGGTCGCGTCGTCGATGAGCTGCACGTAGATGTGGCGCGCCGAGCGGAACACCGTCAGGCGCGGCGCGGCGGCGTCGCCCGACATCCGCTTGCGAATGCCGATCTTGCGCTTGACGCGCGTGGCTTCCTTGGGGTTGTTCTTGCGCAGGGCGCCGAGGTTGACTTTCCGCATGGTGATTCTCCTGGTGGTGACGACGACGTCACTTGGCGCCGGACTTGCCTTCCTTCTGACGCGGACGCTCGGCGGTGTACTTGACGCCCTTCAAGCCGTAGGGGTCCTTGTTCACCGGCCGGAACGACCGGATCTTGGCGGCGGTGGCGCCGAGCAGCTCCTTGCTGGCGGCGCTGAGCACGATGTGCGTGCGCTTCTCGTCGGTGACCTGGGCGGTGACGCCCTCGGGCAGCTTGTAGACCACCGGGTGCGAGAACCCGAGGGTCAGGTGCAGCTCCTTGCCCTTCACCTCGGCGCGGTAACCGACGCCGTTGACGTCGAGCTCCTTGGTGTAGCCCTTCTCCACGCCGTTGATCATGTTGACGATCAGGGTGCGCGTGAGGCCGTGCAGCGAGCGCGAGCCGCGCTCGTCGTCGGGGCGCCCGACCACGATGGTGCCGTTCTCGACCTTGACGGTCATGGCGGCGTGGGGGCGTAAGCTGAGCTTGCCCTTCGGGCCCTCGGCCTTCACCTCGCCGTTTTGGACGGCGACCTTGACGGCCTTGGGGATCGCGATGGGCTTCTTGCCGATGCGGGACATGGGGTGCTCCCAGATGCGAACGTGCGCGGTGGAGGCGTCGGTTACCAGACGTTGCAGAGGACCTCGCCGCCCACGCGATCGATGCGCGCCTGGCGGTCGGTCATGACGCCCTTCGAGGTGGAGAGGATGGCGACGCCGATGCCGTTACGCACCTTGGCGATGTCGTCGACACCGGCGTAGCGGCGCAGGCCCGGGCGCGACACGCGCTCGATGCCGTCGAGCATGGGGCTGTTGCGCTCGTCGTACTTGAGCGTCATCGACAGCATGGGGCGCCCGGCCTGCGGCTCCACGCGCACGTCGGCCACGTAGCCCTCGTCCGCCAGGATCTGGGCGATGCGGTGCTTCAGCTTCGACGACGGGACCACCACGGTCTTGTGGCGGGCCATGAGGCCGTTGCGGAGGCGGGTCAGGAAGTCGGCGATGGGATCGGTCATGAGTTCGTCCGGTTGCTTCTGACGATCACTTGCGGAAAGGCATACCGAGGTGCGCGAGCAGGGCCTTGCACTGCTCGTCGTTCGGCGCGGTGGTCACGAAGGTGATGTTCATACCGCGCAGCTTGTCGACGCGGTCGTAGTCGATCTCCGTGAAGATGATCTGCTCCTTGAGGCCGAGCGAGTAGTTGCCGCGCCCGTCCATCTTCGCCGGCACGCCGCGGAAGTCGCGCACGCGCGGCAACGCGATGTTGACCAGGCGATCGAGGAACTCCCACATGCGCTCGCGCCGCAGCGTGACGGTGCAGCCGATGGGCATCCCCTCACGCAGCTTGTACGTCGCGATGGACTTCTTCGCCTTGGTGAGCACCGGCTTCTGGCCGGTGATCTTGGCGAGCTCGACCACGGCGCCCTCGAGGATCTTCGGGTCGCGCACGGCCTCGCCCAGGCCCATGTTGAGCACGATCTTCTTGAGTCGCGGCACCTGCATGGGGTTTTGGAGCTTGAACTCCTTCTGCAGGTTGGGCGCGACCTCCTTCTTGTAGAAGGCGCGCAGGCGCGGCTCCTTCTTCGGGCCCTTCAGGTCCTCGGCGGTGGCGACCTGGAAGCCGACCTCCGCGCCGCCCTTCTTCTTCTTGCCCTCGCCCTTGGGCTTGTCGGCCTTCTCCGCCTTGGGCGCGGCGTCGCCGCCGGCCTTGGCGGCCTTCGGCGCATCGGCGGTGCCTTCGTCCTTCTTCGTCGCCATAGGTGCTCCTAGACCTGCTCGGCCTTGAGGTTCTTGCCGCGCGCCACGCGCTGCTTCTTGCCGTCGGACGTGAACGACGCGCCGGTGCGCACCGGGCGGCCGAGCTTCTCCGACATGAGCATCACGTTCGAGATGGGGATGGAGCCCGCGCCCTCGACGATGCCGCCCTCGGGGTGCTTGGGGTTGCGCTGCGGCTTGATGTGCTTCTTGACCATGCGCAGGCCCTCGACGCGCACGCGCCACGCGTCACCGTCGCGCAACACCTCGAGCACCTTGCCGGTCTTGCCCTTGATGTCCTTGCCGCCGGAGATGACCTTGACGAGGTCGCCCTTTTTGATCTTGGTCTTCATTGCTCAATCCTGCACATGGTCGAAGTTGGCGAGGGGCGCCGGAGGCGCGGACTGCTCGCGCGCCGGGAGGCGCGCAGAAATCACAGCACCTCGGGGGCGAGCGACACGATCTTCATGAACTTCTTGGCGCGCAGCTCGCGGGCCACGGGCCCGAAGATGCGCGTGCCGATGGGCTCGTTGTCCTTGTTGATGAGGACCGCGCCGTTGGCGTCGAAGCGGATGTAGCTGCCGTCGGGGCGCGCGATCTCCTTGGCGGTGCGCACCACCACGCAACGGACCACCTCGCCCTTCTTCACCTTCGAGGTGGGAGCGCACTCCTTGACGCACGCCACGATGACGTCGCCGATGGAGGCGTAGCGGCGCTTGGAGCCGCCGAGCACCTTGATGCACATGACGCGGCGGGCACCGCTGTTGTCTGCAACGTCGAGGACGGACTGCGTTTGGATCATGACAATTCCCTCGGTCCCGGCGACTCCCCGCGAGCTGGGGAGAAAACGACGGGCGTGGCCTCTCGGCCGTCGTAGCGATTGGGTGGTTCGTCCTCGGACTCGAGGCCCTGGTCGCGCCCCGGTTTTTTGTCGGGGGCGAGGACAGGGCGGGCCAGGGTCTCCGAGGAGGAGTGTGCGAGCTAGATGGAGGCCTTCTCCGCGACGTTCGCGAGGCGCCAGCGCTTCAGCTTCGACATGGGACGGCACTCGACGATGTCGACGGTGTCGCCGACATGTGCCTCGCCCTTCTCGTCGTGAGCGTAGTAGCGCGCGCGCTTCTTGATGAACTTGTTGTACTTGGCGTGGCGAACGGTGCGGACCACCTCGACGGAGATCGTCTTCGCCATCTTGTCGGACTTGACGACGCCGCGGAGCGTGCGCCCCGTGCCTCGTTCAGTCTCGGCCTGCTTGGTGTCGGTCATACGTGTCTCGAATCCGGATCAGAGAGGTCGCACCCGCGATCGCGAGCGTCAACCCGGTTCAGGGGGTCGGGAGGTCAGCCGCTCGTGGCCCGCTTGGCGTTGGCCGCCGTGAGCAGGCGCGCGATCTGCCGACGCATCCGGCGCATGGCCATGGTGTCGGTGAGCGAGCGCGTGGTGTGCTTGAAGCGCATGTCGAACAGCTCCTTTTGGAGCTTGCCCGCTTCCTCGGTGAGCTCGGCGGCGCTCTTCGTTGCGAGTGCTTGGTTCTTGTTGGCCATGGTGGTTGCTCCCGTGACGGCGCGCGGTCTCACAGCTCGGCGAGGCGATCGACGAACTTGGTCTTGATGGGCAGCTTGGCGTCGGCGAGGGCGAGGGCCGAGACGGCCTCTTCGCGAGTGACGCCCTCCATCTCGTAGAGCACCTTGCCGGCCTGCACCGGACACACCCAGCCCTCGACGTTGCCCTTACCGTGGCCTTGCCGGGTCTCGGCGGGCTTCTTCGTGAAGGGCTTGTCGGGGAACACGCGGATCCAGATGCGCCCGCCGCGCTTGATCTTGCGCGTCATGGCGATACGAGCCGCCTCGATCTGACGCGCCGTGACCCAGCCGGGGGCCGTGGCGATGAGGGCGTAGTCGCCGAACGCGACGGTGGTGCCGCGCCCGGCCTTGCCCTTCAGGTTGCCCTTCTGCTGCTTGCGGAACTTGACGCGCTTGGGCGACATCATGGCCGCACCTCCCTACTCAAACACTGCCTCAGAGTCTGTCGACCGAACCGTTCTCAGCTGCTGCGGCGGGCTGCCGTGGGCAGCACCTCGCCCTTGAAGATCCAGCACTTGCACCCGATGACGCCGTACGTGGTGCGGGCCTCGGCGAAGCCGTACTCGATGTCGGCGCGCAGCGTGTGCAGCGGCACGCGACCCTCGCGGTACCACTCACGACGCGCGATCTCGGCGCCGCCCAGGCGACCGGAGACGGCGACGCGGATGCCCTTGGCGCCGAACTTGGTGGCCGTCTGGATCGACTTCTTCATGGCGCGGCGGAAGGCCACGCGACGCTCGAGCTGCTGCGCGATGCTCTCGGCCACCAGCTGCGCATCGGTCTCGGCCTTGCGCACCTCGTGGATGTTCAAGAACACCTCGGACTGCGTGAGCTTCTGCAGGTCCTTCTTGAGCTGCTCGAGGCTCGCGCCCTTCTTGCCGATGACGATGCCCGGGCGAGCCGTGTGCACGTTGACCTTGCACTTGCTCGCGGCGCGCTCGATGTCGACGCGCGAGATGCCCGCGCTCTTGAGCTTGTCGACGATGAACTCGCGGATCTTGATGTCCTCGTGGAGCCACTCCGAGTAGCCCTTGTCACGGAACCAGCGCGAGTCCCAGGAGCGGATGACGCCGAGGCGGAACCCTGTCGGATGCGTCTTCTGACCCATGTGCTTTCCTCAGTTCTTCTCGGCGAGCCGCACGTGGACGTGGGCCAGCTGCTTCTTGAAGGGGGTGGCGCGGCCGTGGGCGCGGGGCAGGAAGCGGCGCATCATGCCGGCCTTGTCGATCTGCACGTCGACGACCATGAGCTTGTCGAGGTCCATCTTGCGCTGATCGGCGTTGGCCACGGCGGAGTCGATGGCCTTCCGCAAGATCGGGGCGCCCGCGCGCCGCTGGAAGGCGAGGAAGGTGAGCGCGAAGTCCACCGACTTGCCGCGGATCTGATCGGCGAGCACGCGCACCTTGCGCGCGCTGATGCGCACGCCGTTGGCGTGAGCCTGCGCCGGGCCCTCCTTGCGGGCGGCCTTGCGCGCCTCGGCCTTCGCCTTCTCGCGCTTGGGCTTCTTGGTGGCAGCCTTGGTCTGGTTGGCGGTCATGGGCTACCTCACTTCTTCGGCGGCGCCGCGGCGGGCGCCTTCTTGTCGGCGGGGTGCATGACGAAGGTGCGCGTGGGCGCGAACTCGCCGAGCTTGTGGCCGACCATGTTGTCGGTGACGTACACCGGGATGAACTTGCGGCCGTTGTGCACCGCGAAGGTGTGCCCGATGAACTCGGGCGTGATGGTGGAGCGGCGCGACCAGGTCTTGATGACCTTGCGATCGGCGTTGCCCTGCACCTTCTTCCACAGGTGGTGGTCGACGAACGGACCCTTCTTGACGGAACGTGCCATGGCTCAGCCCTTCGCGTTGCGACGACGCACGATGAGGTTGTCGGTGCGCTTGTTGTGGCGGGTCTTGTGGCCCTTGGTGGGCTTGCCCCACGGCGTCACCGGGTGACGACCACCGGAGGTGCGGCCCTCACCGCCGCCGTGCGGGTGATCGATCGGGTTCATGGACACGCCGCGCTGGTGGCTCTTCTTACCGAGCCAACGCTTGCGGCCCGCCTTGCCGAGCTGGATGAGCTCGTGCTCGGCGTTGCCCACCTGGCCGATGGTGGCCATGCAGTCGGCCATCACCATGCGCGTCTCGCCCGACGGCAGGCGCACCTGCGCCATGGCGCCCTCGCGCGCCATCAGCTGCGCCGACGAGCCCGCGCTGCGCACCATCTGACCACCGTGCCCGGGCTTGAGCTCGATGTTGTGGATCTGCGTGCCGACGGGGATGTTCTTGAGCGGCAGGTGGTTGCCGGGCTTGATGTCGGCGTCGGACGCCGCCACCACCGTGTCGCCCACGCTGAGGCCCACCGGCGCGAGGATGTAGCGCTTCTCGCCGTCGAGGTAGTGCAGGAGCGCGAGGCGCGCCGTGCGGTTGGGATCGTACTCGATGGCCGCGACCTTGGCCGGCACGTTGGCCTTGTCCCGCAGGAAGTCGACGTTGCGGTACTTGCGCTTGTGGCCGCCGCCACGGAAACGCACGGTGACCCGGCCGGTGTTGCCGCGGCCGCCGCTCTTGGCGGCGCCGGTGGTGAGGGACTTCTCGGGCTTCGACTTCGTGATCTCGGTGAAGTCATGCCCGGTCATCCCGCGACGACCCTTGGAGTACGGCTTGTAGACGCGGATGCCCATCCCCAACTCCCTTCGGCCATGTCGGCGAGGCGCTTGGGGGGCGACTCGCATTATCGGCCGTGTCGAAGGCCCGCGGGGGCCGGCTATTTGCGCCCGACGGCGCCACCAAGGTGGGCCCGGAGGGCCCGGCTGTTGGCGCCGCGAGGCGCCCGGGTACTGCTTCGTCGACCGCGGAGCACCTCACGGCGCGCACGACACGACGAGGACGCGATCGGGGTGAGCCGATCGCTGTGGTCTCGTGTCATACCCGTCGGGGTTTGCCAAGGGCTTTCTTGCGGTTCATCGCTCCAATCGCCGCGCCCGCTGGTCCTCGTAGAGCGACACCGGCTCGAGCGTGGCGCCCTGCCCTTCACCCTCCACGAAGTCTGCAGGCTCGGTGCCGCGCCCGCGGCCGAACAGGTCGTCCACGTCGGTGAGGACCTCGGCGTCGGTGGTGCCGATGACGTAGCCCCACCCGTACTGCAGCGAGCGCACGAAGCCGCCGCGGACGTTCCAGAACACGTTCTCCGTGGCCGTGTGCCCCGCGCCCGAGCTCTCGCTCCCGCGGTTGACCGCCCCCCACCCGTCGGTGCTGACGGCGCCGTCGATGAGGTTCGCCATGGCCAGCGAGTGGTGGAACTCCGAGGCGCCGAGCACGTCGACGACGCCCTCCATGACGCCGTCCACGCTCACGACACGCAGGAACACGCAGCCGTTGGTGTTGAAGTCCCAGTTCTGAATGAAGTTGTGGCGGCCGTTCCTGCCGACGCTGTCCTTGACGAGCACCTCGCTCGAGCGCAGCAGCTCGAACAGGTAGCCGTTGCCGCCGCTGCCACGGTGTTGCGCGTTCTCCATGGTCACGCCGTCGACGGTGACGCGCTTGCTGGTGGCCACGAGCACGCCGCCCGACTGCAGGTGGCCGTCGTCGCTCGCGCCCGGCGGCGCAAACGAGCTCACGCGCGCGACGAACGCGTCCTTCACCGCCTCGAACGCGAGCACGTGGGCGCGGTCTTGGCTGCGCGCCACGTCGGCGTCGATGGCGTTGGCGAGCGCCAGATCGAGCACCCCCACGTCGTGGAGCATGCCGTCGACGCGGCGCACGCTCGCCTGATCGCGCACCAGCAGAGCCGAGCGCAGCGGCACGTCGACGGTGACGCGGGTGCGCGGCGCACCGTCGAGGACCGCCGCCTCCACCGCGGTGACGGTGCGCCGGAAGAACGCGCGCCACTGCCCGTTCGCCGTCTGCCAAGTGCCGGTCATGCCGTGCTCGGCCACGAACGCGTCGGTGATAACGATCCCCACGTCGACGTCGTCGCCCACGGCCAGCGCTGCCTTGGCGTCGAGCCACAGCTCGTGACTGCGCGCGACGCCGTCGACCACCAGAGGCAGGTCCGGCCCCTCAACGGGCGCGCCCTGGAACGTGATGCTCGCGCGTCCGTGCAAGTCGGCGGAGGTGAAGAAGAGCGCCGACGAGGGCCCGTCGCCCCGCACCAGCACGCCCGGCGTGGTCACGGTGAGGAGCCCATCGAGCCGGTAGCTGCCCGCGGGGAACCACACGGTGCCGCCCGCGGGATCGTCGTCGGCGGCCAAGGCGTCGAGCGCTGCCTGCACCACGGCGGTGCTGTCGACGGCTCCGGTCGGGTCGGCGCCGGCGAGGGTGACGTCCACCAGCGGGCCCGACGCTTCCTCGGGGTAGGCCGCGCCATGGCGGTAGCCGGCGTAGCTGACGTCGTGGAGGAAGCGGCCACGCTCGTCGGTGAAGGCGGGCGTCCAGTCGACGGGGTAGAGCGCCGAACGCCACGTCCCTGTCGCGGCGCTGCCCGCGTCCACGCCCGGGCCGGCGTCGCGTCCACCGGAGGGGGCCGCGGGCGGCGCCGTGCACGACGACAGGGCCACGGACACGAGCACCGACGCCCACGCGCGAACCATGGGCGAGCGGTAATCAAACATCCGTTTGATTGCAACGGAGGGCGGCGCACCGCGCGTCGAGGGAGCGCGCCAAACGCGCACGGGAGGGCACCGCCCTGCGAGCACCGAACAGGTTGGCTCCCGTCGCCGGACGGTGCCTCGTGCCCGATGGCGGCGTCGCGTCCTCGCCGGGTAGCGCTGCTACCCGGCTGCGGGGCTCCTTGCCCGGCCACGAGGACGGCGCCGGGCTCGGTCCGCCAACCTGGTCGGTGCTCTAGGCGACACCCTCCCGTGACGACCGGCCCGCGGCTCACCCGCGGGCCCGGCGGCGCTCGTCAGCCCTGCTCGGCCGGCGGGGGCACCTCGCCGGTCGGCGTGGTGCCGAACACGTCGAGGTCCGTCCCCTCCGCGAGGGTGACGATGGCCTTCTTCCAGTTCTGGCGCATGCCTTGCGAGGCGCCGACGCGCTTGTGCTTGCCACGGAACACCATGGTCTGCACGTCGGTGACCTTGACCTCGAACAGCTGCTCGACGGCGTTCTTGACGTCGAGCTTGTTGGCGCGGCGGTCGACCGCGAACACCACCTTGCGGGCCTCGGCCTTCAGGGCCGACGCCTTCTCGGTGACGATGGGCTTCTTGATGACGTTGGAGAGGCTCTTCATGACGGCTCCGATCACTCGCCCAACAGGCGCTGGGTGATCGAGTTGACCGCCGCTTCCGTCATCACCAACGACGGGTAGCGCAGCAGATCGACCACGTTGAGGCCGTTCACGTTGAGGTAACGCGAGTCGGCCAGGTTGCGCGCGGACTTCGCGAGCTTGTCGTTCTCACCGTCGACGATGAGCGTGCAGCCGGTCTTGAGCGCGTCGAGCGCGGTCTTGACGGCCTTGGTCTTCGTCTCCTTGAGGTCGAAGCTCTTGATCACGCGGAGGTTGCCCTCCTTGACCTTGAGCGTGAGCGCGCTGGCGAGCGCGGCGCGCCGCTTCGCCTTCGGCATCGCGAACTCGTAGTCGCGTGGCTTGGGCGCGAAGGCGACACCGCCGCCGCGGAAGTGCGGCGCCTTCGCGTCGCCCTGGCGTGCGTTGCCGGTGTGCTTCTGCCCGTAGGGCTTCTTGGTGGTGCCGTTCACCTCGGTGCGGGTCTTCACCGACTGGGTGCCGCGGCGCGCCTTGGCGCGCTGCCACTCCACCACCTCGGTGAGCAGGTACTTCTTGATCGGCGCCGCGAAGACCTGGTCGTTCAGCTCGATGGAGCCGACCTTCTTCCCGGAGAGATCAATGACGTCGTGGTTTGCCATGGGTGTCTCCGGTTCAGCTCTTGATCTCGACGTCGACGCCGGCGGACAGGTCGAGCTTCATCAGCGCGTCCAGGGTCTGCTGGGTCGGATCGAGGATGTCGAGGAGACGCTTGTGGGTGCGGATCTCGAACTGCTCGCGCGACTTCTTGTCGACGAACGGTCCGCGCAGCACCGTGAAGCGGTTGATCTTGGTCGGCAGCGGGATCGGTCCGGCCACCTGAGCGCCCGTGCGCTTGGCGGTCTCGACGATCTCGGAGGCCGACTGATCGAGGAGGCGATAGTCGTACGCCTTGAGGCGAATGCGGATCTTATTGGCGGCCATGGCTCACTCCAGGATCTCGGAAACGACGCCCGACCCGACGGTGCGGCCGCCTTCGCGGATGGCGAAGCGCAGCTGCACGT
>CAZONM010000136.1:0-13457 GCA_964580865.1 uncultured Myxococcales bacterium
CGCCCTCGCCCTCGCCCTCGCCCTCGCCCTCGCCCTCGCCCTCACCCTCACCCTCGCCCTCGCCCTCGCCCTCGCCCTCGACGCCGGCGTCGACGGCCACGCACACCGCGCCGTCGCACACACGACCGCCCGGGCAGTCGTCACTGCTCGCACAAGCATAGGTGGCCGCGGTGTCCGGACCCGCGGCGCCGACGAGCGCCATCGCCGCGATGAGCGCGTGTCCAGCGACGCCGACCGGCGGGTGGCGCGATCGAGTCATGGCCCGAGGTTCGCACGACCGGCGCGGCCGCGCTCGCCCGAGCCGCGCCGAGAGGTGCGCTTCGATACCACACCGCCCCCCAGCGACCGCCGCCTCACCGCGTCATGGGAGTCGGTAGCGCACGGTGACCTGCACATGGTCGCTGGTGATGCGCGCTGGGGTGACGCCGTAGCCGCTCGTGGCGACCGGCTCCACCCAGAACGTCATGACCCGCTGCGCGTCGAGCAGGTTGTAGGCGTTCGACGAGATCGTGGCGCTGAGCGCTGCTGGCGCCGCGCTCGAGGCAGAGTTGCTCTGGAGCACGGTCGGCGCGCCGGCACGCATGCCGCTCAGCCGCGCACCGTTGACGGCGACCCCGTTGGGCGTGGCCGTGGCGCCGGCGGTCCAGAGCACGGCCACGTCGCGCAGGAACGCGCCGGTGCCTTGCGAGGTACGGAAGTCGACCTTCGCGACGTGGCCGGGCCGCGTCTGGCCGCCGCCCACCAAGCGCCACGTCTCGAGCGTGCCGGCGCCGGTGCCGCCCGCAAGGATCGTCTCACCGCGGTCGACGTGGTAGGCGAGCTGGTGCCCCGTGCGCGCCGATGGGCGTAGGTCGCCCGCGGGGCTCGCGACGGCGGTGAGCGCGCGCCAGCTGGTGCCGTTCCACTCCCAGAAGTCGTGGCACGCCGCGGGGCGCGGCACCGTGTCGCACGGCGCGGCGTCGTAGTCGGGCGCGCCGAACAGGAGCATCGTGCGCCGCTGCTCGTCGTACACCATGCGCGCGTTGACGCGCGACGCCGGGCTGCCGTCGCCCTCGGGGTCGGTGGGCGTGATGCGCGTCCAGGTGCCGCTGCCGGCGCCGTTGAACTCGTAGACGTTGTCGTCGGCGACGGAGCCGCCCCACACCACCACGCGCTGCGTGGTGCGGTTGTAGGCGGCCGCATGCTGCGCGCGCGCGGAGGGAGCGGTGCCCGCGCAGGGCAGCGCGACCGTGCAGCGCTGCGTCCACGTGCCCGCGGTGCTCGACGTGGTGTCCCAGTCCCAGACCTGGTTGCTCGCCGCGAAGCCGAACGACGTGAAGCCACCCACCAGCACCGAGCGCTGGCGATTGGCGTCGTACGTCAACGACGCGCCCTGGCGCTTGCTCGGACGCGTGGCGGGCAAGAGCGGCCCCACCCACGTGGCGGGCGTGACCGCGGTGTTGAGGATGTACGTGGCGTCGCACAGGCCGTTCGTGGTTCCGCCGTCACAGTTGGTGCCGCTCGAGGACACGCGGCCGCCAAACATGATGGTGCGCAGCGACGACTCGTCGAACGCCATGCTCACGTCGGCGCGCGCGCTCGGCAGAGCAGTGCCGGAAAGCAGGGACTGCGTGCGCAGCGGCCACGCGGCGCCGTCGAAGATGCGCAGCTCATTCTGCATCGTGAAGCTCGCGATGCCGCCGAACATGAGCAGCGTGCCGCGCCCGCGCTCGAAGACCACGCCGGCGGCCGAACGCTGCGAAGCGCTCACCTCGGGCGGGCCCAGCCGTCGCCACGACGAGCCGTCGCCGCGCCAGGTGTCTTCGCAGTAGCCGGAACACTCGCCGCCGAACAGCCACCACGCGTCGCGCGCGCGATCGTACGTCAGACCGAAGCGCGCGCGCGCCACGGGGTTGCCGTCGAGCTCGGGGTCGAGGGGCGCGGTCGTCGTCCAGTCGCTGCCGTCGTAGAATTCCTGCGTCGTGAGGAAGGTTCCGCCGGCGTCCTCGCCGCCGATCATGACCAGGCCGCCAAGGTAGGGGTCGTGCACCATGCGCGCGTGGGCGCGCGGCGTGCTGGCGGCCGGCAGCGACGACCACCCTCCGTCCCAGAAGTACGTGTCGCCGAACGTGCCGAGGTCGCTCCGGCCGCCGAAGACGTACAGGCCGCCGGTGTCGGGGTCGAAGCCCATGGCCGGCCCGGTTCGGATACTCGGCGCTGCGAGCTCGCTGCCGTCCGAGAGCTCGTTCCAGTCGGTGCCGTCCCACCCCCACAGGTCGTTCAGGCACGCGCCGTCGTCCTCGCAGGTGGCCATGGCGATGGTGTCGTCGCTGCCACCGAAGAGCACCACCATGCCGTAGTTCTGGTCGTAGGCCATGGCGAAGTCGAAGCGCGGGCGCGGCGCGGTGACGCCGGAGTAGTCGCCAGCGTTGCCGATGCGCCAACTGGCGCCGTCCCACAACCAGGTCTCGCCGCTCTGCGTGAACAATACGCTGTTGCCGTACTCCTCGTCGTAGACGAAGCCGAGCGCCTGGTACACGTCGGGGTTGCCGTCGGACTCGGGGTCGGTGGGATCGACCGCCTCCCACCGGTAGCCGTCGAAGCGCATCATCGTGGTGGGGCCGCTCGGCAGGTACACCACCTCGTCCTCGGGGTCGTAGGCCATCACCGCGCGACCACCGATGGGCACGGCGGAGCTGATCTCGGTCCACGAGGGCGCGCCCGTGGTCTGCACACCCACGCCGTTCACCGAGTCCAGGAGCGCGAGCTCCGAGGAGGTCGGCTCGGCGCTGTCCGCCTGCTGCCTCGTCGTCTCCAACTGCAGGCGCCGCTCGAAGACGTGCGGGTTCTCGAACGTGCTGCCCGGGACCTTGTCGCCGAGCGTCGCGATCCAAGTGACGTCGCGGACGCGGGTGGCTTGCACCGCGCCGCCGGCGACCGCGTCGCTCGGGTTGCCCGCGGCGTCGACCGCGGTGAGATAGACCTGGGCGCGATCGTTGTCGGTGAGCGTGAGCGTGAACGCGCCGGCGCCCGACGCGTTCGCGCGCCCAAGCTCGGCCGCGGCGGCGACGTCGGAGCCGTTCCACGCGATCACGGTGGCGCTCGCCTCGACGGCACTGGCGCCGCCCGTGACGCGGAACCGGAGCGCGCCGGTGGTGTCGCCCCACGGCGCGCGCTCGTACACGGTACGATCGCTGGTGACCACGTCGGGCACCGCGGGCGCCACCGTGTCGATGACGAAGCCGGGCGCCGGCAGCGCGAGATCGATGACGGCGGTGTTGCCCACGTCGTCGGCGGCGGTGAGGCGCACGGTCTGCGCGCCCTGCGGCGGCACCGGCGCGCCCGGCACCGTGTAGTGAAACAGGTACGTCGCGCCCCCGCCGCCGAGCAGGCTAAAGGTGAGCGGCGTGGCCCCCACCGTGCGCACGGTCGGCGTCGCCACGGGCTCCGAGAGCGAGAAGCCCACGCGCACGTCGGCACCGACGCGCGCGGCCCCGGGGCTCGACAGGAGCGTCCCTGCCGGCGGCTCGAGGTCCCAGGAGACCGGCCCCACCAACGACGGTGCCACGAAGTCGAACTCCAGCGAGCGCGACTGGGTCGCGACGTTGCCGGCATCGTCGGTGACCGTGGCGATGATGCTCAGCGCGCTCGGCTCCGCGCCGGTCGCCGCGTAGGGACACGTCGTGGTGTCGCCGACGGTCGAACAGGCGAGCGGCACGGCGCCCGCGCGGACAACGACGGTCGGCGTCGAGCCCGCCGGCGCGTCGGCGGCCTTGACGGTGATGGTCGTCTGGTCGAAGCCGGTGACCGTGGACAGGCGCGGGAAGGCGCCGAGGTCGAGGCTGGTAATCTCGGGTGTGTCGACGTCGATGAAGAACCCGTGTGGCGCCACGACCGCGCTGTTGCCGGCGCGGTCGATCAGGGTCGCGCTGACGGTGCGCGGGCCGGAGGTCTCGGTGCCGTCGACCGTGTACCGGTAGCTGAACGACGACCCGCTCACGTGGGTGAACGTGGTGGGCGATGCCCCCGAGACGGTGAGCACAGGCGCCGCGCCCGCGAGCTGGGGCTCGCTGGTCGCCAGGTTGAGGTTGATGGTGTCGCCGCTGCGGGCGGCGGGGATCGACACGTTCGAGGCGACCAACGACGGCGCCGTGAAGTCGTACACCACGGTGTCGGTGCCGAGCCCCGTGTTGCCGGCCGCGTCGGTGGCCTGAACGATGACGCTCTTGGTGCCGGCGCCGTCACCGGCGTCCACCGCCACCGCACACGTGAAGGCGAGCCCCACGTTGCTGCAGAGGGCTCCGCGCGTCCCCACCGTCACCGACAGGCCCGCGCCCACGGCCTCCGAGAGCGTGAATGCGACCGTGACGACGTCGAACCCGGGCACGGTGCTGGCGAAGTCGGGCGAGACGTCGAGCCCGCCGATCACCGGCGCGCCCGTGTCGATGGCGAACCCCACGCCGTCGCCGGCGCCGGTGTTCCCCGCCACGTCCGTCATCGTCAGCGACACGGTGCGCGGGCCCTGCGCCGTGCTCCCGTTCACCGGAGCGGTGTACACGTACGCGGTGCCGTCTTGGTGAACGAAGCTCAGGGCTCCGCCCCCGATGGTCAAGACCGGCGGCGCCGCCAGGCTCTCGCTGGCCGACACCGTGTAGCTGACGGTGCTCCCCGCGCGCGCCACCGCCGGCGTCACGCTCGTCGACAAGATGGACGGCGCGGTGAAGTCGATCTCCACGTCGCCGCCCGCCACGCCGGCGTTGCCCGCCGCGTCGGTGACGCTGATGGTGACGCCGAGAAACCCCTCGGGCTCGCTGCCGTCGACGGTGGTGGCAAAGGTGAGTGCGCTCGCCGGCAATGATGTCTGCAGCGTCATGGGTGTGCCGTTCACCGTGGCCACGGCTGTGGCCGCCGGCTCATCCACATCGACGGTGACCGTGATGACCGAGCCCACGCGCGCGACGTCGGGATTGATGACGACACCCGACAGCACCGGCGCCCGCGAGTCGACCGAGAACGTGCGCGCGGGTGACGACGCCACCACGCGCGCGTTGTTGGCCTGGTCCGTGAGCGTGAACGCGTCGAACGTCCACGTCCCCTGGGCCGTGCCCGCGCCCACCGGCATCGTGAAGACGTAGCTGATGGCGCCCGCCGCCACCGACTGCGGCACGAGGGTGAACATGGCGGCGCCGTTTCGTGCCACCAGCGTGGGAGGGCCGGCCAGGGTCTCGTTGGCGCTCGCCACCACGCGCACCGTGTCGCCGTTGCGCGCGAACGCGGGCGCGATGTCGAAGCCGCTCAGATCCGGCGCCGTGTTGTCGACCTCGATGACCGCAGGGTTGTCGGCGCCGGGGTTTCCCGCCAGATCCGCCATCACCACCGTGAGCGTGTAGAACTGGTTCAGCCCGCTCGGCGGGCCAACACCATCGAGCACCCAGGAGCCGTCGCCGAGCGGCCCCGCCACCACGGTCATGGCGTGCACGATGGCGGCGCCCATGCCGTCGACGTCGCCGTTGGCGAAGGTCACGGCCGGCGCATCGGCGAGCTCCTCGCTCGGCCACAGCGTCAGCGTGAAGGTCTCGGCGGGCGCGATGCGCGGGCTCGAGAGCGTGAACGCGGCGAGCGAGGGCGCGACCCCGTCGATGGTGACCGCGGTCGCGGCCGGCGCGGCCGCGTTGCCGCCCAGGTCCGTCGCGCCCACGGAAACCACGAAGCTCCCCTCGAGCCCGGCGGGCACGGAGAAGAACACCGAGGCCGCGCGGCCCGCGACCGTCGGCGCGGAGAACGCCAGGCCGCCGCCGTCAAAGGTGACGCTGGTCGGGTCGAGCGCCTCCTCCGCCACGGCCGATACGGAGACGACCTCGCCGGCGCGCGCCTGGCGATCGGGCACCACGCCCATCACCAGCACCGGCGCGGTGAAGTCGAGCACCACCGACGGCGCGGTGGCGAACGCGGAATTGTCGGCGCCGTCGACGACGGTGATGGTGACGCCCCGGACGCCCTCGGCGTCGGCTGCCGTGACGCCGCGCTCGCACACGAACGACAGCGCGCTGGTATCGGGCACCGGGCTCGCCACGCAGGGGAGCTCCTCGCCGCCCAAGCGCACCGTCGCGTCCGCCGGTTCGTCGACGACGAAGGTGACGGTGACCAGGTCGCGGCCCGCCACCAGCGACGCCACCTCCGGTGAGGACGTGGGTTCACCCACGAACGACGGCGCGCGCTGATCGACGACCAACGTCGACCCGCCGACCTCGGCGGGCGCGGCCGCGATGCCGGCGAGGTCCACCATGCTCACCACGCGCGCGACGTACGGGCCGTCGGCGTCGTCGGGCGCGATCTCCCGCCGGAACGACAGGTCGCGGCCGCTGTTGGCCTCGAGCGTCAGCGACAGCGCCGGCCCGTCGCCCACCGTGGGCACGAGCTCGACCACCGCGTCGCTCACGGGCTCTGTGGTGCGGAAGGCGAGCAGCGCCACCTGCCCGGCGCGGACGATGGGCCGAGGCACCACGGCGTCACCGTCGACGGCAGGGGGCGTGAAGTCGAAGGTCAGCGCGTCATCGAGGCTGCGCACGGCCTTGTTGCCGGCGGCGTCGGCGAGGCTCACGGCCAGCACCGCGGGGCCCTCGGCCTCGGACCCAGTCGCCGCCGTAAGCGTGAACGCGCGCACCAGCGGATCGTCGCCCGCGGGCGCGAGGGTGAACGCGCGCCCGCCGACCAGCGTCACGGTGCTGGCGTCGTCGTCGAGCCTCTCGCTCGTGCGCACCGTGACGGTCACCGCGGTGCCATCGGTGGCGACGGCTGGGACCACGTCGATCTCGGCGACCGCGGGGGGAGTGAAGTCGAACGCCGCCACCCCCAGGTCGATGTTGGCGGCCACGTTCCCCGACAGGTCGACCAGCTGCGCGCGCAGCCCGTGCGCACCCTCGCCTTCGTCACCGACGGCGACGGTGCGGGCAACGTACCCCGTGCCCGCCGCGCCCGCCTCGTCGGCGCTCGGCGTCACCGCGAGCGTGCGCGTCTCCTCGCCGGTGAGCGCCACCGTGACGACGGGCGGCAGCAGCAGCGCCTCGTTGGTGGCGAACGACACCTGCAGCTCGGCGCCCACGCCCACCGACGACGGCGCCACCACCACGTCGAGCGCGACGGGGGCCTCGGTGTCGCTGCTGTCGTTCGGGACGCACAGCTCGATCTCGATGCGACAGGTGTAGGCGGGCGGACACTCGGCCGCCGAGGTGCACTGCACCCGCGCGCCGTCGGGGATGGTGATGTCGTAGCAGGCTGCCAGCGCGACCACGCACGACGCGGCGGCGACCAACGCGAGGCGGGTCATGGCGCACCTCCCACGTCGTCCCAGTCGGTGAACAAGGCCACCACGCCCGCGGCCGCGCCGAGCACCGTGCCGGCGACGTAGCAGGCCGTGAGCCCGACGAAGCTCTGCTGCAGCGACGCGCGATCGACCGCGAGCGCGGCGCCGCTCGCGGCAGGGCCGCTGGCGCTGGCCTCGAGCTTCTGCGTGGCGTTCGAGTAGCTCATGGCATTGACGAGCGTGAAGCCGACGCCACCGAGGGCGACCAGACCCGCGCTGCCCGCGACGGACCAGAACACCCACGGGTCGAGCGGCGGCGGGTGGATGCGCGCCGCGACCTCGGGGGGCACGCCGCGCGTCGCACCGGGCCGCAGGGGTAGGTCGGGCAAGAGCTCCTGCACCGCGGGGCCGATCTGCACGAGCACGTCGGCGGGATCGATAGAGTCGAGGCGGCTCGCGTGCTGCCCGATGGTGGTCGCGTTCTTCTGATCGATGCGCTTCAAGCCAAACGAGATGGTCTCGCCCACCACGGCCACGTTGCCGATGACCACCTCGTCGACGCCCAGGGCCTCGGCGATCTCGGCGACGCACGAGACGTCGGTGCAGCCGAGCACCTGCTTTTGCGCCTCGAGGTCGAGCATGGCGCGGATCTCGTCCATGCCCACCACCGTGACGCGCTCGAGCTTGCGCAGCTCCTTCACGACGCTGTCGGTGAGCACGTCGAGCACGCGCTCGTCGATGCCGCCGCCCTCGAGGCGGTACACGGCGATGCGACGCACGGCGCGCTTCTCGCCGACGTCGGGCGGGGTTGCGCTCACGTCGGGGGACGCGCTCACGAGGAGCGCGAGGACGGTGAACAGCATGGGAACTCCATGTGGGATCGGCAGGCTAGCAGCGCTCGCGTGCCGGTGGTGCCCGCGTTCCGACGATGGCCGTCACGGCCGGCGCCGTTCACCCGCGTGACGCGACGCGGCTCACGACGTCGCGGTGACCTTCTCGATGCGACACACCAGGGCCCGCAGGCGCGGGAACCCCGAGATCGGATCGAGCGCGCTCTCCGACGTAAGGAGGTTGGCGTTGGCCTCCCCCTCCCACCCGTGGGGCACTACCACGACGTCCGGCCGCAGCGCCGTGGTCAGGCTGGCGCGGAACACCGCGCGGCCCACGGGCGTAATCACGGCCATGCGCTCGCCGTCGGCGATGCCGGCGGCGCGCGCCGCGTCGGGGTGCAGCTCGCACAGCGCCTCGGGCAAGAGGCGCGTGATCGCGCCCACCTTGTGCAGCTGCGAGTTGATGTACGCACGCTGGCGCGGCCCCGTGACGAGGCGCAGCGGGTGCTCGGGCGTGGGCGCCGGCGGGTCCACCACCACCGGCAGCGCGGGCAGCCCGAAGCGCGGCAAGAGGGTGCTCGAGAGCTCGAGCTTGCCGCTGGCCGTAGGATAGCGCGCGCTCGCGGGCCGGTCGGGCGCCGCGCGCAGCCGCTCGGCCGCCCAGTCGTCGACCACGCTGGCGCGCTTGTCGGCGAAGGCCGCCTGGATGTCCTGCCACGGGAAGTACTGGCCGACCCCCATGCGCGCGGCGAGCTCCGCGAGGATGCGCGCGTCTGGACGCGCGCGAGCCACCGGCTCCACCACCGCGTCGACGGGCGGCCCCTCGGCGTCCTTCGGCGGGCCTTTGCCGAAGCGCAGCGGCGGCTGCTCGGCGAACGTCGCGGCGGGCAGCACCACGTCGGCGTACTCACCGCTCTCCGTCAGGAACGGGTCGACCACCACGAGCGCGTCGAGCGAGCGGTACGCGCGCTTCACGGCGTCGGCGTCGGGGGTGGTGACCACGGGGTTACAGCCGAAGAGCACGAGCGCGCGCACCGGGTAGGGCTTGCCCTCGAGCATCGCCGCGGGGAGCACGCTGGCCTGCGCTTGCCGGTGGATGGAGCAGAAGAGCGCGTACTGGTCGAACCCCACGGGGCGCTTCTCGGGAGCGGGGGGTGCAGGCTCCTGCTGATCCACGGGGAGCAAGAGGGGCAGCGGCGCGCCCTCGTCGACCTTGCGATCGTGGAAGCTCTGCGCGCCGGCGCCGCCGCACAGCGCCACCAGCGACGACACCAGGCGCACGGTGTCGACGCCGGCCCCGTGGTGCTCGATGCCGAGGCCCTCCCACACGCCGGGCGGCCCCACGGTGGCGAGCCACTGGGCCACGCGCGTCACCTGCCCCGGCTCGACGCCGCAGTTCTGCGCCACCACCTCGGGCGTGTAGGGGCGCGCGAGCGCGCGCAGCTCCTCGAAGCCCACGGCGTGCTCGGCCACCAGCGCCTTGTCGTAGAGATCGTTCTCGATGACGTGGCGGAGCATGCCGAGGGCCAGCGTGCCGTCGGTGCCGGGGATCACCTGCAGGTACTCATCGGCTAGGTTCGCCAGCTCGGTGCGGATGGGATCGATGATCACGAGCTTGCCGCGCTTCTTCACCTGCGCGACCAACGACAGCCACGGCGGGTAGCTGCGCACGGGGTTGCTGCCCCACACCGCGAGCGTGCGCACCCTCGCCATGTCGGGCGAGTAATTGGCGCCCCACACCAGGCTCTTGCCCATGCGCGCGCTCGCCTCGCACAGGCTCGCCACGGTGGCGAGGTTGGGCGTGCCCACCGCGCGACAAAAGCGATGCAGCAGGTGGATCATGGGGTGACGCACGAAGGGCCACCCGGTCTGCACGGCGATGGCCTCAGGGCCATACTTCTCCTTGACTGCCAACAGCTTGGCGGCGGCCGCGTCGAGCGCGCGCTCCCAGTCGACCTCGCTGAAGGCGGCGCCGTCGCCGTCGCGCACCAGCGGCCGGCGCACGCGCGCCCGGTTGTGCACGATCTCGGGGATCGCCTTGCCGTGTTGGCACAGGAAGCCCCTGGTGTTGCTCGACGGATCGCCGCGCACGGCCACGACGTCGTCGCCACGGACGGTGCCGATGAACCCGCAGTGCATGGTGCACAGGCGGCACTCGTTCTTCACCTCGTGCTCGCGCGCGTGCACCACCTCGGAGGCGCCGAGCGCCGCGCCAGCGCCCAAGGCGCCGCCCACGCTCAGGAGCTTGAGCGCGTCTCGGCGCGTGAAGCGGATGCGACGGGTGGCGACCTTGGTCACGACGTTCTCTCGATGCGAATCGACTTGCCTTCCACCGGGCACGCCTCGCTGCACAGGCCGCAGCCGACGCACCTGTCGTCGACGAATTCAGGCGCGAGCCGCTCGGTCACCAGGCGCACCGCCTGATTCTGCCACGGGCACACGTCGAAGCACAGGTGACAGGGCTGCTTGCGGTTCCAGGCGAAGCACGTGTCCTTGTCGAGCACCGGCCGGCCCATCTTCACCTGCTTGGCCATCACGTCGAGGCGCGGCTCGATCTTGACGAGCGCCCCGGTGGGACACGCGTCGCCACAGCGCATGCACAGGGTGCACGCGATGTCGGTGGCGATGACGTACGGCGTGTCGCACTCCGCCAGCGCGAGCGACGACGGGAACTCGATGCAGCGCGGCGGGCACACCTCGCCGCAGCGGAAGCACCGGATGCAGTGCGCCAGGAACTCATCCTCCGGCAGCGCACCCGGCGGGCGCAGCCACGTCGACGGGGCCGCGCGCGCGCGCAGGGCCCCGCCGAGCGCCGCCAGCGAGACGCCGGCGGCCACCGCGCCCATGAGGTGCCTGCGCGTGAGCTTCTTTTCGCCGCTCATCGCTTCCTCCCGCCGATGAGCACGAGATCGAGCGCGCCGGTGGGGCACGACGACACGCAGCGCGCGCAGCGCTCGCACGCGGAGTCGGTGCGGTCGGTCATGGGCGACTGCTCGAACCGACACACCACGTCGCACACCGTGCAGTCGGTGCACTTCGCTGGGTCACGCACCACGCGCACCGTCGAGAACCGGCCGACGATGCGGAAGAGCGCGCCGCCCGGACAGAGCGCGCGGCACCACAGCGCGCGGCCGAGCACGACGTCGGCGAGGAACGCCGCCGCGAGAAACAGCGTGCCCGCGCCGGCGCCACCGAGCACCGCCGCCTTGTACGCCGAGCGCGCGATCAAGCTCGGCGGGTAGATGAGCCCCGCGAGCTGCACGCCGAACACCGCGCTCGCGGCCACCAGCACCACCAGCACGACGTAGGCGGTGCCCGCCGGCACCTTCAGGTCGGGCAGCGGCACACCGAGCTTCTTGAGGAGCGCACGGGCGCTCTCTGACGCGGCGATGAGGGGGATGTACGGGCACATCCAACCGCAGAAGAAACGCCCGAGGAGGGCCACCAAGGCGAGCGCCGGCAGCGCGCCCACGAGGAGCTTCCACGACCAGCCGCGCGCCGCGGCCACCGAGAGCGAGGCCAGGGGGTCGAGCACCTCGAGGCCGAAGAGGGAGATCGACCACGGCGCGCCGCGCACCTCGGCGTCGAGGATCCCCATGGCGTGCAGCGTGGGCGCGAGCGCGATGACCACGAGCACGGCGAAGATCGACGCGCGCTTGGCGAGCAGGAGCCGCCGGGCGCGACGCAGCCTCAGGTCGGTCGGCTCGAGCGGGCGCACCATGCGGCTCACCCTAACCCATCCGGTCGGCAGCGACGGTCGCCGTGCCCCACCATGAGGCCGTGCGCGCGCCGTCTGGAGCCCTAGCAGCTCACCGCAGCGCGCGCATGCCGACCGCGCCAGGTGAGCGCGCGCCGCGCACATTGGCGCACCCTCTGGCCACCCGCGCGCGGCCATGGCACAGCGGCGCCGATGCGCCCGTAGCTCAGCTGGATAGAGCACCGGTTTCCTAAACCGGGGGTCGCGTGTTCGAATCACGCCGGGCGCGAGTGCTTCCACGCGCAGCGCAGCGCGGCGGGGAGGAAACCGGGTTCCTCCCCCGGCGCCGGCAGAGCCGGACGCCGGCGCCCCACGTCGTCCGTCGCTGCGGCTCCTGCCTCCCGCCGGTCGGCCTCGCGCAAAGGCGGGGGGCGGTTCGACGTCCAACGCGCCGGGCCGCGGAGCGTGCTCACGTCGGCCGCGCTTTCCGGCTACGCTCGCCGAGGAGCGCGCCATGCCCATTCGCCCCGCCACCACCGCCGTCACCGGACCAGCACGCGCTGCGGCGCCGACGAGCCACCGCCGCGAGCAGGCGCCCGACGCCAAGCAGCCCGCGCCGCGCCTGGTCAGCGCCGCGCCCAAGCCACCGACGAAGCTGCCGAAGCTCATCAACCTCCCCGACGTGCGCCAGGGGACCAGCTACACCTGCGGCACGGCCTCGCTCATGTCGCTCATGGCGTACTGGGGATGGCGCGGCAACGATCCCAATGAGAAGGACCTCGCGAAGGAGCTCGGCACGTCGTGGACGAACGGCACCGAGCCCGGCGAGATCGTGCGCATGGCGCGCAAGCTCGGCCTGCGCGTCTCGAAAGAGACGCACCTGACCCTCGACGACCTCGCGCGCGAGGTGAAGGCCGGCCACCCGGTAATGGTGGCGTACCAGGCCTACGCCGACGAGGCGGGGCCCTTCCCCCACCAGCGGCCCTGGCGCGACGACTGGAACGACGGCCACTGGTCGCTCGTCATCGGCATCGACGAGCACAACGTCTATCTCGAGGACCCGTCGATGCTCGGCAAGCGCGGCTTCATCCCGCGCGCCGAGTTCCTGGAGCGCTGGCACGACACCGACCGCGGCAATCGGCCCGTGTACCACCAGCTCGGCCTGGTGTTCGCCTGCGACACGCCGCGCGCGCAGCTCAACGAGGTCATCGTCAAGCGCTTCGAGTACGTGCCCTGACGCGGTCAGAACGCCGGGCAGTCCTCGGGCAGCGCGGGCGCGGGGATGCGCTCCTTCAGCATCGCCTCGGCGGCGCGCAGGTCCTCGCAGTCGAGCACGCCGTCGGCGCCGCGCAGGTCGAGCGCTTGGTTCCGCCCATCGACGCGCACCATGCCGAACGTCGACGGGAGCCCCTGCCCCGTGGGCACCAGGAAGTCGAGCAACGACAAGAGCGACGAGTCGCTGTCGGTGCGCCAGCTGCCCTCGGCCGAGCCGTCGATCTCGTCGCTCGACGTGATGACGCCCGCCATGGCGCGCACCACGCGGCGCACCACGAGGTGCTGCGGGCCCGACGAGCTCACCACCGTGACGCCCGGCTCGCCGTCCTGGTCGTCGTCGGTGACGCGGGGGTCCGCGGCGTCGGTGGGGAGC
>CAZONM010000137.1:0-13448 GCA_964580865.1 uncultured Myxococcales bacterium
TGACGTTCGATCGCGAGGCGCTGCGCGCGGTCGCCGGTGAGCTCACGCGCGCCGACGCGCTGGCGCTGTGCGGCGCCGCGCTCGCGCTCTGGCGCGCGCTGACGCGCGCGCGCCTGGGGGCGTGAGGCGGGCGGGGCTCAAGAGGCTGCGAGGAACGGGTGCATTCCGGCCGCCTGGTGCTCGCGCTGCGCGATGCACAGGTCTTCCTCGTCGAGCGCCATGGCGAACACGTGGAGACTGCCGTCGATGCTCGCCGCGCGCGGCGCGAACAAGGCCTCGGCACGTCGCCGCGCCTCTACGTCGCAGAGCCGCCCGGCCAACACGATGGTCCAGCTTCGATGACAGCGGCATCCCCGCCGGCACGGGCTTCCGACGCGCGTCCATGTCCCTGCCCGGCGTCGCCGAGACCCGCGAGGGCGGCGAGCGCGAGGTGGTGGGCGGCGGCCGCCACACCGTCGACGAGCTCGTCGCGGCCCTGGGCGCTTCGGGTCTGAAGGTGGGCGCCGCGCCGAAGAAGAGCGCCATGCAGCCGACGGCCACCGCGCCCATGCCGACGAGGAGCGCCGCCAAGGGCCAGCGCCGCGCGGCAAGGGCCCAGCCGAGGAACACGCCGATGGCGATGGTCAGCGCCAGGCCCACCCCGTGCGGTGCCCGCACGCGCCGACGCTCTGCAACCTCGCGGACCCACGAGCTCACGGCGTCCCCCCATGTCCGCAGCGCGCAGCGCGAGGCTCGAGCGGCGTCGGCGGCGGTGCGAACGCCTGCATGACGACCGCCCTTTCCGTCGACGTCGTCACCGCGGTTCCCGCCTGCCAACAGTTCCGTCGCGCGAGGCGCGCAGGCATCGACCGCGCGCGTGTCGGAGCGGGAGCCCGGGACGTCGATTCGCCTGGGCCCGCGTGGCCAGTGCCGTCGCGACGTCCGCGGCCCTGTGAGGGGAGCACGCCAAAGCGCGTCTCCGCGCGCTATCCTCCGACAGTGCCGCATGGCACACGGGCGATGGCCGAAGCGCCCGGCCTTTCGGACGTCCACGCGTGACCGTGAAGCTCGCCCACCCCCAGATCACCGGCAAGGGCGTCGCGCATGGCCGCGGTGTCCGCGTCGACAAGAAGCCGGCGTCCACGCCCGCGACGAAGGTCCCGGAGGCACCCCGGGGCGTCGATGTCACCAAGGTGGCATCCGACATCGTCGACAAAGGCAGCTCCACGCTGCACCAGGCCAACGAGGAGGCGGCGCACCAAGCGAGCGCCGGCCACGGTGGCAAGCGCCTCACCGCGTCGCCGGTGATGGCGCGCTTCACCGCTCCCGTCGACGGCACCAAGGAGAAGGACCGCGCCACCGTCGGCACCGATGAGCCCACCACCCACCAGCAACGCGACGTGGCGCGGCACGAGCGCTTGGCGGCGCGCGCGCGGCGCGTGTTCACCACCGACGAGCTCAACGGCGCCGCGCGCGACGTGCTGCTGCCGCTCATGCGCCTCGTCGAGAGCACGCCTGACGCGCGGCGCTTCAACGCGGCCACCTGGAAGGCGTTTCTGGTGGCCGCGGCGCTGGAGCCGCGCGCCCTCGAGGCGCTCGCGGCCGGGCTCGCGGCGCGACCGCCGTCGTTGCCCGACGAGCTGCCCCACGCGCTGGTGGCCGCGCTGACCGCGCCCGGCGTGGACCGCGACACGCTCGCGCTCCTGATGCGGGCGCGCGCGCTGACCAGGAGCGTGGTCGCGGCCGAGCTACCGAGCCTCACGCGCGACGAGGTGCTGGCGCTGGCGCGCACCGTGCACGACGAGGGGTACGTCAAGGAGCAGGCTGCGCGCATCGCGTCGCCCACGGCGCTGTTGTGCGGCACGTCGAGCGGGCCCGAGCTGCTCGACGAGCGTCGGTTGGCGCTGTTGGGGCCCGGCGTGGGCGCGCGCTTCGCGGCGGAGGCGCGCGTCGCGGGCGCCGGCACCGAGGCGGCCATGCCCCGCCTCACGTTGAGGGACTTGGTCGAGCGCGGCCCCGACGCGGCGCTCACCTTCCTCGCGCTCTCGGGGAAGGACGTCGACGCGGCGTGGCCCGAGCTCGGCGGCGTGTCACCGCGCTCGTTCTTGGCGCGGCGCGCCGGCGAGCGCCACGACGCGTGGGACGCGCGCCTCGCGAGCAAGCAGGTGCTCAACCCGTTCGCGCGCCCGTACGCCGCGCTCGAGGACGACGCGCGCCAGCTCGGCGTGCGCGGCGGCGACGCGGTGACCGAGCGCCAGCTCGCGTTCTTGCGCGCGAAGCAGGAGCCCGCGCTGGCGCCGGCCCTCTTGCTCGTGTGCACCCCGGCGCTCTTCGCCGGCGCCTCGGGCAACGGCCCCGCGCCCGACCACACGTTGGCGGCGCTCCTGCAGGTGTGCTGGCGCGTGAGCAACCCACAGCTGTCATTCAAGGACCCCTTAGTCTCCCAGGGCATGACGCAGCTGGCGCGCACGCACGGCGAGCAGCTGCAGAAGGACGCGCGCCTCGGCAAGGTGGTGATCCACGCCGAGACCACGCGCGCGCTCAGCGGCCTGCGCGACGACACGTACGACGCGCGCCTGCGCACGCTCCTCACCGAGCGCGGCATCCCCGTGCACTCCGACTACGTGGCGCAGGCGCTCGCGCGCCTGGTGCGCGACGTGGGCGCCGACAGCGAGGCCTTGCAGGCCGCCTTAGCGACCGTCGATCTGAAGGGCCCGGAGCACGAGGCCACCGCCAAGCTGCACGCCTTGCGCCACGATCCCGCGCTGTACCCCTTGGCCGTCACGCGCGGCGCACCGGTGACCATCGGCGCCCTGCGCGTCACGTTCGCACCCGGCGCCGGCGCGCTCCTCCCCGAGGTGGTGGGCGCCACCACGGTCGGCTACCGCGCCACGCTGCAGGCGCCCCTCGGCAAGCTCGCCGCCGGCGACAGCGTGCTCGTGCGCGTGCCGAAGGGCGCCCGGCTCGCGCAGGCGCCCGATGGCTCGGTGTCGATCGTCAAGCTCGACACGCGGCGCCTGGCGGACACCTCGGCGCGCGCCAGCGACTTCGAGGTCCTCGATCAGCGCGTGCGCGTCACGCCGCGGGCCCACGTCGACGTCAATGGCGTGGCGCTGGTGGTGGAGAAGCGCAGCGCGCGCGCCAGCGCCGCCGAGCAGCTCGCCAAGGGCGCGCAGCTGTCGAAGCACGACGTCGACACGCTCGCGGACCAATACGTGCGCGGCCTGTGCGACGTCGACCCGACGACGCGACCCTTCGGCGTGTTCTACGAGCTCGGACCCGACAACTACCTGATGGACCAGCGCGGCATCCTCGGGTCCTATGTCGACGTAGCCATGATGTTCCGCACCGAGCGCGAGCGCGCGGCCTTCGGCTTCTTCCAAGGTGGATACTCGTCGGCCGCGAACTGGATCGTGGGCAGCAACGTCCCCATGGGGCCGGCAGAGGTCCACGCGCTGTGGCGCGACAGCACGCTCGATGCCGGGCAGGAGGCGCGCCGCGCGATGTTCGCCGCCGCCCTGGTGGCGCGGCTCGACCCGCGGCACGCGTCGTATCGCGGCGTCCCCGTCGAGGTGCGTGATCGGGTGATCGACTCGCTGCGCCGCGACGCGCGCGCGCTTGGCCTCGAGGCCGGCACGGCCGGCGCGTACGACGACGCGGCGACAGTGTTCTCGGGCGGCGGCGGCGCCAAGGCGCTGGCTTCCACGTCACGCGCCAACGTCGCGCGCCTGCGCACGGCGCTCGGCGTGCTCTCGCCAGCGGAGCGGAAGCTGCAGGCGCGCATCGAGGCAATGCCGCTCCAGTGCTCACACCGGCTCACGAGCGAGAAGCTCGCCACGGTGCTCGAGCACGGCGGCATCGGCACGCTCCAGAGCATGCAGGACCGGCCGAGCGTGCAGTCGGCGACGCCGCCGTCGGAGATGAAGCTGTTCGGCGCCGAGCGCTATGTGTTCGCGTTCGTTGGCTTCTGGACGCCGCCGCACAAGTTCGGCGACATCGTGATGCACCTGAAGGACGAGGCCTGGACCCGGCGCTCATGGGCGTGCACCAAGAGCGGCTACGAGCACTTCATGGTCGCCGAGCAGGAGACGCGCACCGCGCGGCTCACGGAGGCGGAGCTCACCTACGATCGGTACGACGCGCCCTCGCCCGCGCTGGTGGAGCGCGCGCGCCGCTCCATGAAGGACGACCTGTACCTGCCGCAGGACTACGCCGCCGCCAGCGCCCTCGAGGTGGTGGCGCTGCTGCGCCGCCGCGGCATCGACGCCAATGAGCTGCTCGCGCTCGAGCCCGACGCCCTGCGCGAGCGCCTGGCGACGGTGATGGACGACGAGTACCTGCGCGGCCGACGCAAGGCGGGGTTCCTCGAGGCGAAGCTCAAGGACGACGTGGCGCTCGCCGACGTCGCCCTGGTCGAGATCCCCGATACCGCGAAGAACCAAAGCCTTCTTCAAGGCTTGGCGTCCCAGGGGGTCGCCGTGCGCCGGCTCCCCGCGGGGCCATGACGGCCCGCACAGCGGGCCGGACGATCCCTCGCCAAAGACCCGCCGCGCCGGGTAGATACGTGGTCCCATCGACGCACGTCCCACCGGCGAGGTCCCCGTGAGCAACACGCTGAGCAAGCAGAACATCCTGGCCACCGCGAACCGCCTGCACCCCGGGCTCGGCGCGCTCAAGGGCGAGGTGAACGACGCCGGCAAGGCAGAGACGCGACGCGCCGTGGTGCAAGACGTCGCCGACGCGCTCAAGGTGTCGACCCCCGCGGACCTGCAGGCCGTGCGTGAAGCGCTGGCGAGCTTCTGGTTCGGCGACAACGTCAAGCTCGGCGAGGCCGGCCTCAAGTCGCTGGGCGGCAGCATCGACAACCGCATCCAGGCGCCGGTGGAGCAGGCCCAGACCGGGCTCAACGTGCGCCTGGGGGGCGGCGTGACGGGGCCGGTGCTCAACGCCGTGGTGCCCATGCTCGACAAGGGCATGCTCGGCGACGAGCAGCTCACCGCCGGCATCGCGGGCATTCACAACGCCTGGTACGCCCAGGCGCAGAAGGACGGCTACCTGCTCGGCGAGCGCAACAAGGCCGACCCGGTCATGAAGATGGCCCGCTCGTTCTTCGTGCAGGTCGAGGCCGACGGCGGGCAGCTGCGCCTCAAGCTCGACGACAAGGAGCAGCAGTTCGTGCAGGCCTACGGTCGCAAGCAGGACCCGAGCCGCACCCTGACCGACGCCGAGGCCCTCGACGCGGGGTCGCAGAAGATCCTCTCCGAGATCCGGGCCAACAACAACGACGCGCTCACCGAGAGCATGCGGCTCGTGTCGGCGCACCTCGCGGGCGACGTGGCGCGCATCGGCGCCGGCGACTACCTCGACAAGGTCAAGGGCATGCCGGACCTGCGCGTGCCCGAGCAGAAGAAGTCGCTGGGCGCGCCGTCGCCCGAGAAGGCGCTGGCCATCATCGAGCAGCGCATCAACGACATCGACGCGTTCGTCGCCTTCCTCGGCACCAAGGGCGACACGCCGGTGTCGCGCAACGACGTGCCGCGCAACCTGCAGCCGACGTACGATCTGTTCGATGAAGAGCACAACCGCTGGACCAAACAGCAGCTCTCGTGGGGAACCACCTCGAACCCCGACTTCCTGCGCACCGAGCAGCTGCCAGCCAAGCGCCTCGCGCTCGACGCGGCGCCGCTGCGCGGCGCGTACGAGACCCTGGCGGCCGGCTTGAGGTCGGGCAGCGTGCCCGCGTCGGCGCTCAACGCCATCCTGCCGCTGCTCGAGAAGGGCAAGATCAGCCCCGAGAAGCTCGCCGAGGGGTTGGGCCTCATTCACAACGCCTGGTACGCGCAGGCCAAGCACGACGGCTACCTTCTCGGGGAGCGCGACAAAGCCGATCCCGTGATGAAGATGGCGCGCCCGTTCTTCGTGCAGGTCGAGGCGCATGGCTCCGATCTGTCGCTCAAGCTCGACGACAAGGAGAAGCAGTTCGTGCGCGCCTACGGCCGCAAGCAGGCGCCCGAGCGCACGCTCACCGACGACGAGGCGCTCAAGACCGGCAGCGACAAGATCCTGAGCGAGATCCGCAACAACAACCAGGGCGCGCTCGACGACGGGCTCAAGCTCGTCACCGGTCATCTGGCGGGCCACGTGGTGCGCACCTCGACGGCCAACTACCTGAACGACGTCGGCGCCATGAAGGGCGTGGAGCTGCCGGGCCAGAGCGCGTCGGCGGGCGTCACGCCCGACAAGGCGCGCGAGGCGGTGGAGCAGCTCCTCACCGGCGTCGACGACTTCCTGAAGTTCCTGAAGGGCAAGGGCGACCAGAAGGTCTCGCGCGAGGAGCTGCCGCAGGGGATGCGCGCCGCCTACGACCTGTTCGCCGAGGAGCACGACCGCTGGCTGGCCCAGCAGATCTCGTGGGGCAGCCAGCCGAACCAGGATTGGGTGCACACCTCGGCGCTGCCGGCGAACCGCATCGCGCTCGACGCGGCGCCCATCCGCGGCGCGCTGCTCACGCTGCAGGCCGCGCTCGGCTGAGGCGGCGCAGCTAGAACGCCACGCGCAGCGCCACGCCCGCGTCCACCACCTGCGTCGGCACCACCAGCCCATCCTCGAGCCCGGGCACGAACGGCAGGGGGTCGATCTCGAGCCCGAGCCGCATCTCGCCAACCTCGCCCCAGTGCGCGGCCACGAACGTGTTGAACGTGAGGTAGTTGAGCACCACCAGCGAGAAGTCGAGCCGACTGATGACGCTGAGGTCGCTCAGGTTGGCGATGGTCGAGACCGTGAAGCTCGCCTCGTCCCACGTCCACGGTCCCTGCAAGAGCGCGTACGCGGCGACGTAGTGGCGCCCCAGGTAGAAGGGCGTGAAGCCGCCGTTCAGCGCCAGCCAGGGGTAGAGCTCGGCGCTTTGATAGCCGGTCTGGTTGAAGAAGTACTCGCCGCCCACGATGACGCTGTCCTGGTCGCTGTACTTGATCGAGATGTCGCCGCCGGCCACGCCGCGGAAGTACCACTCGCCCTCGGTGTCGACCTCCTCGGGGAACACGCCCTCCTCGAAGTCGAGGTCGCCCTTCCAGTACTTGCCCTCGAGGCCTCGCTGGAACGTGCCCTCGGCGCGCAGGTCGAAGAGCCACAGGCCGAAGCTGGCGTCGCCGCCGATCTTGAGCGGCGCGTCCTTGCGGACCAACGTGGAGAGCGCGAGCTCCATCTCGCCCACGACGATCTCGGCGCGCGCCGCCACACCGCTCTGCTCAAGCGCGTCGATGCCGCCGAGCACGCCGAGCACGTACAAGTTCCAGCCGAGCGCCTCGAACGGGAAGTGCAGCTTGAGCAGATCCACGCCGGTGCGCGTGTCGAAGAAGTCGAGCGAGTCGCGCGTGCTCTGGTTGATGAAGTCGGTGGGGTTCCAGAAGCGGCCCGTACCCCAGCGGATGCGCTGCTTGCCGGCGGTCACGTAGGCCACACGGCCGAGGTCGAATTTGATCCAGGCCTGGTCGAGCAACAGCTCGAAGGGCTTCAGTTCGTTGCCGAAGAGACCGGTGTCGCCCTCCTGCACGGTGAAGTCGTAGGTGAAGCGCGCCTGCGCGAAGCCGCGCACGCGATCGGTGGGGCGCACATCCAGGTACGCGTCGAGCAGGCTGGGGGCCGACACCGGCGCCTCGGTGAACGCCTCGTCCTCGCGTACATTCAGATTGCCCCGCAGGAAGAGCGTACCGCCCACGTCGAGGAAGTCGTCGACCTGCTGGAGCACGCTGGTCGTGGGCGCGGGCGCGGGCGTGTCGCCCGTCGGCGCGTCGCCGAAGATGGCGTCGTCGCGCGCGCTGCCCTCGGCGGGGGGCGCGGCGGGCGCCTCCGCCGCATCGCCGAACATCTCGGCCTCGCGCTCGACCTTGTCTTGCGCGGACGCGGCGCCACCGGCGATGACGAACGACAACAACAGCACGCGCATGGCGATCACCGTGACTTCGACTCGAGCCAGGCCTTGGTGAACAGGTTCGCGTCGAGGGGCTTCAGGTCCACGTCGCGGATGACGATGAGCGAGCTGTTGCCCTTCTCTACCTCGTCGAAGATGCGGATCTCGGCGGGGAAGTACACGTCCGCCTTCTTCGACTCGGAGTACACCTTGTTCCACTTGGGGTAGTACGTGGTGCGCAGGAGCTTCGCGGACAGCGCCTTGTCCTCGCGCTTGAGCAGGTTGCCGCTCCCCTTGTCGATCCACAGGTCCACCAACGGGTAGGCCACGTCGGCGCCGTCCTTGGCGGTGAGCGCCAGGTGGTGCGTGTCGAGCTTGCCGAGCTTCTCCTCGCCGACGTACTTCGGCGTGTACTCCACCGCCAAGCGGCTCTCGTCGAAGTCTTGGCGGTTCGAGTTGGTGCCGCCGATCCGCTCGCGCTCGGTGCGGCGCTCCCACTTGCCCACGGTGGGGTCGTAGAAGAACAGGTTCTTGTCGAGCCGCAGGTACCCCTTGCCCGCCTCGGTCTTCGGCTTGGTGAAGAGGATCATCAGCTTATCGTCGGCGTCGCGCCGGTAGAACGCCACCTCGAAGGCCGTGTCTTCCTTGCCGCGCTCCTTCTGCTCCAGATACGCGGTGGAGCGGTAGTCGCCCGTGTTCTGCTGACGGTCGTCGACGACCTTGAGCATCTGCACCAGTTCGGCCTCGGAGGGCACGGCCAGCGCATGCGCCGAGGGCGCGACGGCGGCGATGAGGGCGGCGATGGCAACGGAGGTGCTGGTCTTCATGGCGGGTCCTCTCACTCAGCGCTCTGCATGGCGGTGACGGGGGTGATGCGTGCCGCGCGCAGCGACGGCAGGAAGGCAGCGAGCGCGCTCACGGCCGTGAGCGTGAGCGTGGCCGCCGCCACGTCGACGACGCGGGGCACCAGGTGCAGCGTGTCGGACAACAGCACCACCCGGACGGCGTCGATGTCGAGCTTGATGCCAACCGCGTCGAGGGCCAGCGACGCCACCGCGCCCGCGAGGCCGCCCGCACCCGCCGCGAAGATGCCGAGCAGCGTTGCCTCGAGCATGAACAGGCCCAGCACGCGGCCGCGCTGCATGCCGATGGCGCGCAGCGTGCCGATCTCGCGGGTGCGCTCGCGCACCGCGATGGTCATGGTGTTGGTGATGCCGATGACGATGACCACCGCCAGCAAGAGCACCAGAAAGATGCTCACCGCGCGAAGGCCCGTGATGATCTGGGTGAGGAAGCTGGCCTCGTCTTCCCACGTGGTGACGTCGAGCTTTGCGCCCGTCCAGTCCTCGTTGGGCACCGTCTGCAACAGCTTGATGAAGAAGGGCTGCCCGTCGTGCTCGATCTGCGCGTAGCCCTTCTTGTCGAGGTGCGCGCGCAGGTCGTTCATGGCCTCCTCGCTGCGCGAGATGTCCTTGAGCCAGATCTGCACGGCGCCCGAGACGTCGGGCTTGAGCTGGTACAGGTCCACCACCGTCTGCTTGGGCACGAAGGCGGCCCACGATGAGAGCAGGCCCAGGTCGCGCACCACGGCCACGACGGTGGCCTCGGCGGTGTTGCTCTGCCCCTTGAGCGTCTCGGTGCGCAGGGTGACGGCGTCGCCCACGTCGACCTTGAGGCGCTTGGCTGCGCTAGCGAACACCACGATGGAGCCCGGCTTCCTCAGGTCATCGAGCGAGCCCTTGACGCGCTCGGGCTCGGGAGCGTTCTCGAGGTACTCCTTGCCGGGCGCCAGCTCGAGCAGCGCCAGCGCCTCGCGCTCCTCGTCGATGGCGATACCGTTCAGGCCCGTCTGCACGGTGCCCTGGTCGGAGATGATCTTCCCCCAGCCGCGCAGGCGATCGACGATGCGCTCGGCGTCGGGCAGCGCCTCTTTTGCCTCCTGCTTGAGCTGCGACGTGTTGAGGATGATGGTCTGCGAGTCCGACGGCGTGGTCTTGTAGTAGCCGCCAATGTTGACATGGCCCGACGAGATGCTGGTCGACGCCCGGATGAGGTTGTCGAGCACGCCGCCCGTGAGGGCGAGCATCATCACGAAGAACATCGTGACGAGGAAGAGCGCGGCGCCGAGGAAGAGCGTGCGGCGGCGGCTGGCGAGCAGGTTGTTGAGCGCGATGCGCAGGGTGATCATGGCGTCACTCCTTCCCCTGCATGGCGACGACGGGCTGGACGCGCATGGCCAAGCGCGCCGGGTAGAGCGTCGCGAACACGCCGACCACCAACGTGGCCACCAGGCCCGCCACGACGTTGCTCGTCGTGAGCGCGGGATAGAGGCGCGGTCCCCCGAACAAGACCTGCAGCACGTCGGCCGGCGCCGGGATGCCCACGTTCGATAACCACGTGATGAACAGCACGCTCGAGACCGCGCCGATGACGCCGGCCAGCGCGCCCAGCGTGGCGGTCTCGAACGTGATCATGGCGTTGATGAACCGCTTCTGGGCACCGATCGCGCGCAGCGTTCCGATCTCGGCCACCCGCTCGAGCGTGGCCATCACCAGCGAGTTGTTGAGGATCACGGTGGTGACCAGGAACAGGATGAAGATGGCGCCGAGCAACACACCCGACACCACCATGGTGAGCTGACCCACGATGCCCGTGGCCGTCTGCCAATTGACGGCCTGCAAGCCGAGCGGCGCAACCGCCGCCGAGATCTCGCGGATGGTGGTGCCGGCCTTGTCGGGGTCCTTCAGCAGCACCGCCGTGGTGAGCGCGAAGCCCTCGTTGGCCGCCTTGGGATCGAACGTGAAGCTCTCCTGGCGATCGACCTTGTCGAGCACGACCTCGGCGGCGCTGGCGGTCACCGCCTGCACCTGCACCGCGTCGCTCCCGCCAAACAGCGCGGCCTCGGCGTCTTCGCGGCTCACCTCCTGCGCCCCGCTCGCCGCCTTCATCTTCACCAGCTCGGCGTCGAGCGCGGCGGTGCGCCGGCCGTACAGCTCGCGGAAGGTCATGAGGTCGGTGATGGAGAGGGCGCTGGCGATGTCGGAGCTCTCGAGGCCCTCGATGACGTAGATGCCCCACACCTTGACGTTGACGGAGCGCAGGTAGCCGCTCTTGGTGAACGACGTGAGCGTGATGGTGTCGCCCACCTGGAATGGGTAGAGCTGCACGCGCGCCGCGATGACATCGTAGAACATGCGGTAGCGGCGCTCGAAGTTGGCGTCGTTCATGGTGAGGAAGTCGATCAGGAGCGGTGCCAGCTCGCCGGGCGGCTTGCCCACCTCGGCGGCGATCTTCGCCGTCACCTCGGGCAGATCCTTGGGCGGCAGCATGTACACCAGGCGCGACGACGCGCGCCGCGCCTTGGCGAGCGTGTCTTGCAGCGTCTTGGTGTCCGCGATGGTCTGGCCCTTGATGAGCTCGTTGTGGATCGTGTCGAGGTGCATGGCCACCGCGAACTTGAGGCGCCGATCAAGGAACGCCTGGCCCACCAGCACGCCGCGTGTGCCCATCGGCACGTACTCGCCCTCGACGATCTTGATGCGCTTGAAGGTCTGCTTGAAGCCGTCGAGGTCGGTCCCCACCAGGCGGAGGTAGAACTGGTTGCCCTGCTCCCCGAGCGGCGCGAGCTTGGTGTCGAGCCAGTCGAGCGTGGCCAGCGGGTCCGTCGCCATGCCCGCCCACAGCTCGTCGGACAGCGCGCGCGCCAGCACCTCACCGGCGCCGTTGTTCTCCGACGCCGCCACCGCAGCCTGCTTCTGCAGTTGGTCCTGCAGCACGCGCGCGATGGTGCGCACGCGCTCCGCCAGCAGCGCGACGTTGTCGGCGTCGTTGGCCTTGACCGCCTCGCGCAGCGCGTTGAGCGTGCGGTCGAGGTCGCCGGGCGACGCCACCGCAGCGTTGGCGATGCCCATGGGCACCACGCCCGCCACGTTGTCGACCTTGAGCACCGCGTCGCGCACGGGGCCGTAGCTGTCGATCTCGCCGATGTCCTCGGTGCCGAAGCCGATGCCGCCCAACAGCGCCAGCGAGTCCTTGGCGTCCTTGCTGTAGATCTGCACGTCGCCCGCGATGGACTCGACCAGGCTCGCGCGCGTGGCGCGGGTGACGCTGTCGAGCACGGCCAGCGACGTCACCACCAGGAAGGTGCCGAACGCCAAGAGCCCGCCCACGATGAGCGACTTGGTGCGGTGGGCGAGCAGGCTCTGCACGCCGAGGCTGAGCAGGAGCTTGAAGACGGCCATCATGGTGCAGCCCTCACGCGTGCGCCGCGGCGGTTGCCGTCGCGGGTCGTGCGCCGTTGCCGTCGTCGACGATGCGGCCGTCGTGCACGCGGATCACGCGCGACGCCAGCTTCATGACGGCGGCGTCGTGGGTGGAGAACAGGAAGGTGGTGCCCTCGGTTTGGTTCAGCTCGCGCATGAGCTGCAGGATGGAGTTGCCGGTGACGCTGTCGAGGTTGGCCGTGGGCTCGTCGGCCAGCACCAGCTTCGGCTTGGTCACGAGCGCGCGCGCGATGGCCACGCGTTGGCGCTGGCCGCCCGATAGCTCGGTGGGGCGGTGGTTGACGTACTTGCCCAGGCCCACGCGCTCGAGCATGGCCACCACGGCGGCATGGCGCTCGGTGCCCGAGAGCCGGTGCTGCAGCAGGAGCGGCAGCTCGACGTTCTGCGCCACGGTCAGCACCGGCACCAGGTTGAAGCTCTGGAAGATGAAGCCGAGGTTGAAGAGGCGCAGCTCGGTGAGCTGCCTATCCGTCAGGTCGCCCGTGGACGTGCCATCCATCAGCACCTTGCCCGCGCTGGGTACGTCGACGCAGCCGATGAGGTTCAGCAACGTGGTCTTGCCGCTCCCCGACGGACCGGCGATGGAGGCGAACTCGCCCTTGTCGAAGGTGAGGTCGACGCCGTGCAGGGCGCGCACCGAGACCTTGCCCAGCGGGTAGTCCGACGCCCCGCAGCTCGACGATGTGTCCGCTCATGGCTCAGCCTCCGAGTCCTTGGATTCCTTCGAGGGGTGGGTGGTTGCGGCGGGCTCGCCGGCCTTGCTCTCGAGCTCGTCGACCACGCGCCGGATCACGCGCCGCAGCTCGGCGCGCGTCTCGGGTTGAATGTGCTCGAGGCCCATGCGGAGCTCGCGGTAACGCGCCTTCATCAGGCGCTCCACGAGCTTTTTGCCCGCCGCCGTCAGCTCCACGCTCTTCTGCCGCCGATCGGCGGGGTCCTCGGTGCGGCTCACCATCCCCTGCTCCACCAGGCGCTGCACGAGGCTGGAGGTGGCGCTCAGGGAGTGGCCCAAACACTGCGCCAGATCTCCGACACCCTGCGGCCCCTCGAACATCAAAATGTGCACCGCCGACACCTGGGCCATGGTCATGCCGGTGTCGGTCAGGGTGCGCAGCGACTCCGCGCCGCGGGTCATGCGCATCGACAAGCCGATCCAGGCCATGAGGAGCCGGGTCAGCTCGTCGAGGTCACCGCCAGGGGATTCCCTTCGTGGCACGAGATAGTTCTAACCATCGCACTATTCGCTGACAAGCACTATTCTGTGGATCGCTGCAAAT
>CAZONM010000138.1:0-13397 GCA_964580865.1 uncultured Myxococcales bacterium
GGTGGCGGCGGGACCGCGGGTGACGGCGCGGCCGCAGGCGGCGCCGTGTCGGGGACGCGCGGGCGGAACGCGACGTACAGACCGCCCAGGGCCAGCGCACCCAGCGCCAAGCCCGCCGCCATGGTGCCGACCCGGCCGCGGCCCTTGCGCCCCTTCTTGCGCAGGCGGGTTGGGTCGTTCGCCTTCGCCACGTCGTCGTGCGCGGGCGTCGGGCGGGTCGCGCCGCGCGCCTCGCGCGGGCGATAGGCCGTGCGTGTGGCCTCGTGGTCGGCGGTGTCGGCGCCGTGCAGCGGCGTCTCGCCGCCGGTGTCGCCGCCCTGCTGCGCCGGCGCCGTGTGCTCACGCCGAGGGTCGCTGCGCTCGCCCTCGTCGGCGCCGGCGAAGGCTTCGCGCAGGCGCTTGGCGATGCGCTCGGCGGTGAAGCCGGGGTCGCGCTTGTACAGGTAGCTGCGCAGCTGGGCGGCGAACGCGGCCGCGTCCGTGTAGCGGCGCTCGCGGTCCTTCTCGAGCGCCTGGTCGAGGATGTCCATGAGCGGCCGATCGACGAGCCCCTCGCGGCACAGGTCGGGCGTGTCCTCCTTGAGGATGGCGTCCATCAGCTCGATCTCGCCGTCGCCGGGGAAGCGCTGGCGCCCGGCGAGCATCTCGAAGAGCACGATGCCCGTGGCGAACACGTCGACGCGGTGGTCGAGGGCGGCGCCCTTGACGGTCTTCGGTGCGATCTGCTCGGGCGCCATGTAGCGCAGCTTGCCTTTGACGTTGGTCCCCTGGGTGACCTCGAGCCGCTCGCGCGCGCGGGCGATGCCGAAGTCGATGACCTTGATCTGGCCGTTCTTGGCCAAGAGCACGTTCTGCGGGCTGACGTCGCGGTGGACGATGTGCGCGGGCTTGCCGCGGGAGTCCTTCTGGATGTGCGCCGCGTGCAGGCCCTCGAGGATCTGGATGGCGATGTAGCAGGCCTCGAGCACGTCGAGGCGCTTACCCAGCTTGCGCAGCTTGCGCATGAGGCGCGAGAGCGCCTGGCCGTCGACGTACTCCATGGCGATGAAGTACTCGCCCTGGTCTTCGCCGAGCTCGAGCACCTGCACCACGTTCGGGTGCGACAGCAGCACGCAGATGCGCGCCTCGTCGACGAGCATGTTGACGATGTGGGGGTTCGAGGAGAACTGCGGCAGGATGCGCTTGATGGCCACCTGCTTCTCGAAGCCGTGGGCGCCCGTGGACTTCGCGAGCCACACCTCGCCCATGCCGCCCTTGCCGATGCGGCGGAGCAGGGTGTAGCGACCAAGCTGCTCCGCGCCCCCGCGGTCGGCGTCGTCGGACATGCCGCCTCGGATTCTACGGATCTCACCCGTCCGCGTCCCGTTTCCGGCGACTTGCGTCACGCGGCGTCCCCCGGGCACCATGACCTCGTGCGTCGATCGTCGCTCCTGTGGGGTGCCCCGGTCGCGGCGCTCGCGTGCGTCGCGCTGGCGCCGCCAGCGCTGGCGGACCCGGTGTACGTGGGCGCGGCCGCGCGCGGAGGGCTGTCGGGCGAGACCACGCAGGCCATGCGCGCGGCGCTCGAGCAGGCGGTGGCGCGCCACGGCGTCAAGGTCCTCGACACGCGCGCCGCCGCCGCTGGCGACGTGGAGGGCAGCCTGGGCAAGGCGCGCGCCGCCCTCGACGACGCGGCCGCGGCGTACTCCGAGAACCGCCTCACCGAGTGCCTGTCGTACGCCGACGACGCGCTCGCCGAGTTCGAGCGCGGCCCGGCATTCACCGACGACCGCCAGGCCTGGGCGCTGTTTCGCGACATCCACGCCATGCGCGCGCTGGCCGCCGTGGGCCTCAAGCGCTCGGCCGCCGCCGACGAGGCGATCACGGCGCTCCTGGTGGTCGACCCGCGCTGGTCGCCGAACCGGTCGCGCACGCCCAAGGACCTCATGCGCCGCATCGACGACGTGGCCGATGAGCTGCGCTCGCTGCCGCCGGTGGCGCTGCAGGTCGAGAGCAAGCCCAACGGCGCCACCGTGGTGCTCGACGGCAAGCGCCAGGGAAAGGCGCCCTTGGTCATCGAGGGGCTCGCCCCCGGCGTGCACTACCTGACCGTGACCAGCGGGCGCGGGCGCTTCGTGCAGCGGGTCACCCTGGGCGACGACGACGCGCGCGTCATGGCCAAGGTGGGCAGCAGGAAGGGCGCGGCGGCGCGCGAGGTCACGCAGCTCCTCGAGGAGCCCCTGGGCGCCGCCCGCCTGGTGGAGGCCGTGTCCGACGTCGACGACGACGCCTTGGTGGTGGTGCTCCTGCCCGCCGGCCGCCAGGTGGAGCTGATCGGCGCGCGCATCACCGACAGCGAGGTGGCCGTGGTGGCGGGCGTGCGCATCGACGACAACGAGAACGAGCGCGAGCGCGCGTCGTACGAGCTCATCGAGGGCCTGCTCGAGCGCAGCGGCGATGGCTGGCTCGATCGCGCCGCGGGCGACGATCCGCGCACGCTGCGGCCGCGCCTGTTCGGTGGCACCGGCACCACCGAGGTGGAGGAGGACGTGGCAATCTCCCCCGCGGTCTTGGCCTCGGCCATCATCGGCGGGGCGGTGGTGGTGGTGGCCGCAGGCGTGGCCGTGGGCGCGGTGGTGATGCGCGAGGTGCAGAAGAATGAAGGCTTCACGTTCGCGGTCGACACGTCGCGCCTGTAATTGGGCGCGCGCCCTCGTGCGGGGGCTCGGGGCGGCCGCGGTGCTGCTGGCCGCCGGCTGCCAGCCGCAGCTCACGCTCGTTTTGGTGCGCGCCAGCGACCTGAACGCCACGCCGCCTTTCGTGAAGCTCTTGATCCGCCAGCTCGACGAGCAGCAGCCCGACGTGTTCGGCCCCTTCGACGTGCGCACCGTCCCCGACGAGCAGCTGGCACCGGTGCCGCCCGAGTCGCGCTTCTACATCGACGTCATCGGCTGCCAGACCGACGCGGCCGAGGAGTGCCAAGCGACGACGTCGTTCGTGGCGCGCGGCTGCACCGACGTCATGACGCTCGAGCGCGACAGCGTGGTGGAGGTGGAGGTGCAGATGCACAGCGCCGCCGAGGGCGCCACCATCTGCCCGCCCGACATCACCTGACGCCGCTACCCCGAGCGCGGCACGGGGTCGTCCTCGGGGTGCGCGCCCGCGATGTCGCCCGGGGGCGCGCCGGCGCGCTGCGCCAGCACGCGCACGGCCTGCTCGAGCTGCGCGATGCGATCCTCGAGCGCGCTGATCCGGCGCTCCTTGTCGACGAGCGCGTGCGACAGGTCGGCGATGGTGCGCTCGTGGAACGCGAGCTTGATCTCGACCTCGACGAGCTGGGCGGCCGGGCTCTCGTCGGTCTCGTCACCGGGATCGTGCGGCGTGCTCATCAGATCTCCAGGTACGCCAAGAGCGCGCCGAGGTCTTCGTCGGAGAGCACCTCGAGCGACGAGGGCGGCATGGTGCCGCCGATGTTGAAGAACACGCCGTGGCGGATCTTCTCGATGACCACATCGCCGGTGCTGTAGCCGACGGTGACGGCGAAGGCCGCGCTCGCCTCGGGCACCGTCACGGCGCTGTCGTGGATGCGGCCCTCGCCGGTGTGGGGCGCGCCGTGGCACTCGGCGCACGCGCGCTGCCACACGTCGCCGCCGCGGGCGGGATCGCCGCGGTCGACGTCGCCGGTGTTCTCGACGATGGTGAAGGGCACGGCCTCGGCGCCCACCGTGCTGCCCAGGGAGTGGAGGTACTCGTAGAGGGCGCGCCCGCGCGGCTCTTCGCGGGTGAGCTGCCCGCCGCGCATGAAGCGCGTGACGCAGGCGTTCGTGGCGTCGAGCAGCGTGGTCTCCATGCCGCCCCAGAACGACGGCCGCGCCGTCACGCCCACGAGCGATCCGCCCGCCACCATGCGCTCGTCCTCGGGGTCCACCCGGTGGCAGGTGGCGCACGAGAACGGGTTGGTCGGGCTCAGCGAGAAGCGCGGGTCGGAGAAGAGCTGCTCGCCCACGGCGAGCGCCGTGGGCTGCCCACAGGCGCCGGCGAGCGTGGCCGCGAGCGCGAGCGCGGGCGCGCGCGTCACGGCGCCCTCCGCGTGATGGCCATGTCGTCAGGGAACCGGCCGAGCGCCACGCTGCCGCGGACGTCGTGCGGCGCCAGGGGCCCGAGCACCAGGAAGCTCCCCGGCTCGCGGCGGTTGCCCTCACACACCACGAAGACCGAGCCGCCGGCCGACCAGCGCGCATAGTGCGGCAGCACGCAGCCCTCGCCCGTCAGCACCTTGGTCGACGAGAACAGCGGCGCGTCGCCGCTCGTGTCGAACACCGTGATGCCGTCGGTCTCTTGGTGCGCGATGACGAGCTTGCCGTCCACGGCGTGGCCGAAAAGCGCGCGCCCCTGCAGCTGCAGCGTGCGCCCGTCGCGGTCGGCGGCGGCGGGTCCTGCCGTGAGGTCCACGGCGATGACGCGGCCGTCGACGTAGCAGCTGACCCACGCGGTGCTGCGGCCGCCGTGCTCGTCCATGGTGACCGCGTAGGGGCCGCACGCGGGGGCCACGGCGGTGCCCGGGGCGTCGAGCAGCGGCACCAGGCGCACCGGGTAGCTCGGGTCGCTCAGATCGACGATGGCGGCGCGATCGTCTTGGCACGACGTCACGGCGATGCGCGAGTCGGCGGTGATGGCGATGCCGTGCGGCGCCGGGCACAGCGTGATCATGGCGGGCTGGTCCATGGTGGCGGCGTCGAGGATCGCCAGGCGCGCGTCCAGGGCGGGCCCCGAGTCGATGCCCGACGCCACGGCCGCCGTGATCTTGCCGAGGTCGAAGTGAGTGATGAGCAGCAGGCGCTCGTCGGGGGTGAGCCGGATGTCGCCGAGGTTTGGGTCGAGGCGCACGCTCTTCTCGACGCGGTTGTCGTCGACGCGGAGCTTGAGCGCGTAGCCCGGCTGCGTGCCGGTGCCGTGGTTGCCGTGCGGCAAGCCCACGCCCGCGCTCGGCACGAAGTTGGAGATGCCGACGTAGAAGAAGGTGCCGCTGCCGTCGGCGGCCGTGTGGTGAGGCCCCTCGCGCTCCACCGGGGTGAGCCCCACGGGCACGCGCCCGAGCTCCACCGGGGCGCCCGCCTCGGCGGCGTCGAGGTCGAGGACGCTGTAGGTGTCGTCGAGGTTGTTGGTGATGAAGATGCGGCCCTCGCCGGGGCCAGGCGCCGGCACGGTCGGCGCCGCGGCCCACACTTGGTCGTCGGGCAGCGCGAAGATCATCTCGGGCAGCGCCGCGGGATCGAACGTGCACCCGGCAGGCGCGACCAACGCTGACGCGACGGCACACGAGAGCACCCACGAGGGTCGCGGCATGGGCGCTACTCTACCCGGAAGGTGATCGGATCCGAGACGAACGGACCCTCGGTCGGAACACCGGTGGAGAGGTAGGCGCTCCAGATGGTGAGCGTGAGGTCTTGGCCCGCGGCGCTCGTGAGCGCGCCCCAGGTGGCGTCGTCGAGCGTGTGCAAGAGGCCGGTGGTGACGATGCTGCGCGGACACGCCAGACCGGGCACGGCGATCTCGAGCAGGTAGGCGTCGCTGGTGACGGGCGGCAGGTGCGCGTACGCGCTCGGCACGAGCCAGCGCGTCAGGGGCTCGAGGATGGAGCGAGGCCCGACGGGAGCCAGCGGCGCGGGCTCGTGCGGCCCGAGGGCGAGCTTGAGCTCCGACTCCCACTCGAAGGTGGGCGCGACGTTGGACGGCAGCGCCTGCCCAGCCGCGGGCACGAGCACCTGCGCCGCCTTGCCGCCCGCCTCGGCGCGGCCCTTGGCGTCGTAGAGCGTGAGCCACACCTCGTCGTTGCCATCGCCGCCATAGACCACGAACTCGCTCTGCACCTCGTCGTCGCCCTCGGCAGCGGAGGGCGCGCAGTCGACCTCGGCGGGGCAGCCGCCGGCGACGGCGAGGGCGGGCAACAGGGCGAGAACGGTGACATTGGCCGTCGCAGGGAAGCGCATCCCCGAAGGCTAACCGCGCCGCATCATCGCCGCATGCGACCGGATGACGCACCCCTGCGCGATTCGCGAGCCCTAAAAAGGCCGGTGGCGCCTCCCCGGCAAGCCGGGTCGGCGCCACCGACACGAACCACGGGAGCGGGGCCTAGTTGCCCTGCGCCTCGTCGCCCAGCACGTTCTTCACGCGCACGCGCTGGAGCAGGTCGATCAGGTTCTTGTTGATGGGACCCGAGATGTCGCGATCCCACGTGTCGTAACCGCGATCCGGGCGGCCATCGCGACCGTCGTCGATACGCACCAGCGGCGACCACACCAGCGGGAAGCCGGTGTCATGGTCAACCATGTGATCGAGCTGGTGGTTGACGCCGTCGTCGGCGATGACGAACTTGTCGGCGGTGTAGTTGTCCCCACGGTTCGTGCGAACCGTCTGGATCTTGTTCAGGTACGCGGACGTCGTCTCGTTGAAGCCGGTCGCGTTCCAGCCGTACTTCGCGCTGATGCGATCGCCGCCGTTGCCGTTCTCGTCGAGGTGGCACGCCGTGCAGTCGCGCGAGCGCAGCTGCGTGGTGTGCGGACCCATGGTGTCGGCACCGAGACCGCCGTTGATGTTCTTCCGGTCGTCGCCTTCGCAGAAGCCGCCGGCCTCGAGGCAGATCGCCTGATAGCCGGGGGCGCCCGTGACGCCGCCCTGGTTGAACTCGAGGTTACCGTAGCCAACGCGGTCACGGTACGTCTTCCAGTTGTGGTTGGCGTCGCCGAAGTTCTCCGCGAAGATTTCCACGCCGTGGTCACCGTTTGACGTGTCGAGCACGGTGTTGCGGCGGAACATCTTGAGGCGCGTCGGCGTGAACCAGCCGATCTTACCCTTCTGGGTAATACCGAGCTGCTGGTCGAGCTGCGAGTTGAACGTGAAGTCGAACCAGCCCTGGGTACCGATCGTCACCTCACCAGTGGTGCGGCTCCAGTCGTACAGGCGGTTGTTGCCGCCGTCGACGTCGATCAGGCCCAAGTGGTTACCGAACTTCTGGGCGCTGTTGGGCGCGTGACAGGCGATGCAGTCGAGGCCGGCCGCATGCTCCTCGTCGGGTCCGTCGGTCTCCTCGCCAAGGTGGCTGAAGCCCGTGCGGACGTTGTCGGTGGTGCCGTCGTTGCCGAGGACGACCTCGTCACCCGGGCGGGTGCCGACGCCGTCGTCGTATGCGCCGTTGGCGGCGCTCTCGCCGTTCCAGCGGCCGTGGAAGATCGACGACTCGGGACGGCAGACGAAGCCGCCCGTGCGCGGATCGGTCTTCCGACCCTCGCCGATGCAGTCGTCGTTGTTCCAGTCGTACTGCACGCCGTAGCGCACCTGCGACACGTAGCGCCACTCCTGGCCGGACTTCGTGCGCAAGTAGATGCCGGGCTGCGTGACGGCCGGGTAGCCGAGCTCGCCGTACACGGGCGCGCGGTCGAACTTGAACAGGTTCTTGCGCGCCAGGCGGCCGCTCTGGTTGAAGAGCACGTTGATCGGGTTGCTGCCCGAGTCGGGGTCGACCGCGTACTCCAGGCTGCCGTGGCAGGAGTTGCAGCGGATGTTCACCTGGTAGAACTGGCGGCTGTAGATCTTGCCGTCGCCGTGCATGTCGATGCTGTTGTGGCAGTCGATGCACTCGAGGCCCGCCAGGTAGTGCACGTCCGCCGGCGTATCGTCCTCGCCGTCGTCGTTGAGATCCTCGAACTCGATCAGCTGATCCTGGGTGAAGCCGTGCAGCTTCGCCTGGGCGTTCGTGTTGTTGTTGATCAGGTTCGAGTAGCGGAAGTTGAGGTTCAGGCCGTCCACGTCATTGGCCTTGGTCAGGTCGCGGTTCTCGTCGACACGGATGCCCATGAACTGGAACACCGTGCGCATGGAGCCCGTGTGGCAGGCCAAGCAGTCCTGCGCCGTCGGGTTACGTCGGATGACGTGACGCGGGGGGTGCGGGCGCTCGGGGTAGTCGATGTGCGTGTAGGCCTCGGGGTAGGTGGGCTCGCCCTTCGGGATCATCGGGTCGCCGGACAGCGACTGACCGGACCAGTCGTAGGCCATGTGGCAGCCCGTGCAGCCCGACGCGCGGAAGTTGCCGTACTGCTGGTTCTTGCCGCTGGTGCCCAAGTGGCAGGTGCCGCACAGCTTGTTGACCGTCTCCTTGTGGAGGTCGATCTCGGTGTAGGTGCCGATGCCGAGGTTCTCGCGGCTCGTGAAGTCGAGCGGGTGCAGGTGGGGCACCGAGCCCGGCGGCGAGGTGTCGATGTCCCACTCGGGGTCGTCGACGTGCATGGAGCCGTACGTGGCCAGGTGCTTGCCGTACGAGGTGTTGTCATCGATGCGGCTGATGAGGTCGCTGGCGCGCGGCACGCCCAGGCCCTGGATCAGGCCGTCGAGCTTGCCCACGGCGCTGGCCATGGTGGAGCGGCGCACCGTCTCGCCCATGCCGGCGTGGCAGCCCGTGGCCGAGCAGGTCTGGTCGACGACGCGGAGGTCGCCGGGGTTCCTGAAGCGCAGCCATGCGAGACCTTCGTGCACGTCGCCGGTCGCCGGGTCGTCGAGCAGCTCGACGCCGGCGAGGGCCAGGTAGCGGTTGGTGTACTGAGTCTGGCTGGGCGTCGAGAGGTCCTCGACGCTCACGCGCATCTCCACAGGCATCGCGATGTGCGACTCGTCCTGCGAGAGGCGACGCTGCGGGTCGTTCGGGTCGCGGCCCACGCCGCCGTGGCAGTCGACGCACGCGACGTACGACCACGCGTGCGAGTTCTCGATGCCGCCCGAGGTGGACGAGGTGGCGAGGCCGTGGCACGCGATACAGGCCGCGTCCTTGGCGCAGATCACCGCGTCAGGGTTGTTGAAGCAATAGTCCGGGTTGTCGGGGCCGGGCGGCGGCTCGCCTTCGCCCTCGCTCCCGTCGGGGAAGCCGTCGCACTCGTGGCAGCGCCACTGGCCGACGCCGTTGCCGCCCACCACGCAGTCGCACGGCAGCGAGCCGTCGGTGCAGGTGTAGGGCAGCTCGGGGATGTCACCGCAGTCGTCAGCCGGACGCTCATCCGGTGGCGGGGGCGGCACGACGTTGGGGTCGTCTGGGGGCGGACAGCCCGTTCCAATGGCCGCGAGCACCCAGCTCGCAGCGACCAAGAGCACCGAACATCTTAGTTTCCTCACGCATTACCTCCGCATCGACGGCGATCGGAAGCGTAGCAGAGGATGTCAGCGGATCACCAGGGCTGCTGACAACTATTTCCGTTGCGAGAAAGCGGGTTGCGGGTGATGCTCGTCACCCCGCTTGGGTTCCCCGAGGTGGGACGGATGGTTAGCGCGCCGGCCCCTCGCTCGATTCCACGACCGGGGTCACTAGACATCGGTCGGATGACCGATGCTTGGGGACCCGTGTATCCCTCCCGCGCGGTGCTCCGCGATGGGTAGCAGGGGAGGTGGGGGCGCTCAAGCGTTGGTGACAGACTGGTGACCGACCGGGGTGCGGTGGGTCCGATGGCTGATGGCGATGGCCGATGGCGGTTGCCGATGGCCGCGGAACGACGCCCCCTGAGTGCCGCCATCCCTCACCTCGGCGTGTGGTGGCAGGCCGCGCACTTCTCGCTCTTGTGCTCGTAGCCCGGCACGCCCTGGTGGCGCTCGGCCTCGGTGGCCTCGTCGTGGGCGTGGCAGGTGTTGCAGATGACCGGCACGCCCACGCAGTCGCCGGTGAAGCGCGTGCCCCCGAGGTCGCCGTGGCAGGCGCGACACCCGACCGCGAGGTGTGAGCCTGACGTGATGGGGAAGCACTGATCGTGGGACGGGAACTGCGCCGGCAGGAACGTGGCCGCGACGTGGCAGTCGCGGCACGAGCCGTTCGAGAACGGCGCCCGGCTGTGGTTGGTGGTGACGCGGTTGGCGACGGCGACGTCGCGCTGATGGCAGATGCCGCAGTCGACGGCGGCGCGCGTGAACGCGCGCTCGCGCTTCTCGAGGTGGCACTCGTCGCACGGCAGCGCCGCGTGCCGGCCCGTGAGCGGGAAGTTCGACATGCGGTGTGCGTCGACGTTGAAGCCGGGCGCGGTGAAGCCGTCGGTGCTGTGGCAGGCGGCGCACGACAGGCCGAACTGTTGGCCGTGCACGTCGATGTGGCAGCCGGCGCACGTCATGGGCACGGCCTTGGTGGGGTCGGCGCCGTGGCACATGCCGCAGCGGATGGTGCCGTGGCGCCCGGTGAGCTCGAAGCCCGTGAGCTGGTGCTGGAACTTCGCCGGCGACCAGCCCGTGGCCTTATGGCACTCGCCGCAGTGGACCTCGGGCCCCGGCGATGCGGGCGTGACTGCTGGTGCAGCCGGCGCCGCGGCGGGCTTGGGCGGCACGAACCGGTCGTAGGCGCCCTTGTGCTGGTCGTCGTGGCACGTGGTGCAGGCGGCGGGCAGCGGGCGGTAGCGCGCGATCTTGGTGCCCTTGACGTCGAGCGTCGGGTGGCAGCGATCGCACGCGGCCTTCTCGTGCTTGCCCTCGAGGGGGAAAGCCGTGCTCTTGTTGTGCTCGAACGTGCCGGGCTTGAACGCCGTGGTCGAGTGGCACTCGCCGCAGTCGCGGGGCTTCGTGGCGGCGGCGACGAACTGCCCCACGTGCGCGTCGGCGTGGCACGACGAGCAGGCGTAGGGCAGGAGCCGATACGGCGTGGCCACCACCTCGTCGCCCTTGGGCGCGGGCGGGATGTGGCACGAGGCGCACGTGGCCTCGGTGTGCTTGCCCGTGAGCGGGAAGCGGCTGTTGTCGTGCTTGAACGTGGTGTCGGCGAACGCCTTGGTGGTGTGGCAGTCGACGCAGGCCTTCTTCCCCGCGCGGGTGTCGGGCGGCTCCGCGGGCTTCTGGAACTGACCGAGGTGCGGGTCGTCGTGGCACAGGTCGCAGTCGGCCTGCTGCGCCTTGCCCTCGACCACGGTGACGACGTCGGGCATGCGGATGCGCGCCTGGCTGAGCTTGAGCTCGCGCCCACGACGCGCGGCCTCGGACTTGTCCTTGGGGTTCACCTTCTGCAGGAGGCGCTGGTCGGGCTTGTGGCACTGCTTGCACGCTACCGTGCGGTGCGAGCCCTCCAGCGGGAAGTGCGTGGTCTCGTGCAGCTTCACGTCCATCAGCACCGGGATGAAGCCGTTGACCGTGTGGCACTTCTCACAGCGCGGTGATCCCTCGTCGATGGGCATCTGGCCGAAGTGCGCGTCGAAGTGACAATCGGTGCAACGGCCGTACTTCACGCCCTTGTACTTGACCGGCTCTCCGCCGAAGGGCCCGTGGCACGACTTGCACGCCACCGACTGGTGCTCGCCCCGCAGCGGGAAGCCGTACTTGTCGTGGAACGCGGCGTTGATGCCCTTCTCGAGGATCGAGGTCCAGTCCTTGGGCGTGTGGCAGCGCGCGCAATTCGAGCCGAACGCGCCACGGTGGACGTCTTCGTGGCAGGCGACGCACGACGCGTGCTCGATGTTCTTCACCTTGAGGTAGGTCTTGGCGCGCGGCTTGGGGAAGTCGGGCGGTGGCTTCGCGTCGGTGAGCGTCTCGTGGCAGTTCGCGCACTTGACGTCCTTGTGCTTGCCGATGAGCGGGAAGCCGCCCTCTTTGGGCTTGTTGTGATCGAAGCCCGGTGCGTCCTTGAACTTCTCGGCCGTGTGGCACTTGTCGCAGCTCCGTCCGAGCTGCTGGCGGTGCTCGTCGAAGTGACAGGCGGCGCAGCGCGTGGATACGCCGAGGTAGGTCTCGCGGCCCACCTCTTTCACGAGGTTCTTCACGTACGCGTCTTCGATGCGACGAAGCTCGTGACAGTCCTTGCACTTCTGCTCTTTGTGCGGCCCCGTGAGCGGCCAGCCGGTGAGGCGGTGGTTGAACTCGTCGCGCGACGGCTTCCACTCGATGATGCTCTTGTTGCGGCCGCGGTGCTCCAGGTGGCACTCGGCGCACTTCTGCTGCTTCACCGAGGAGTGGTAGCCGGCGCCACCCTCGAGACGCTTGTTGATCTCGTCGTGGCACTCGAGGCAGCGCTCGTCGCTGTGGCTGCTGCCCTCAATGTGGCACTTGGAGCAGCCGCGCATGCCCTCGAGCGAGGCATGGGCCTTCGACAGCTCGCCCGGGCTGAACACCTGCGCCCGGGCGCCGCCCGCGCCGAGGAGCGCGAGGGCGGCGGCGGCCGCGGTCACGACGAGTGCGCCGCGCATCGTCAGCCGCCCCCCTGGAAGAAGAACGCGCCGAAGCCGTAGTACGCGGTCACCGCCACGTGGGCGGCGATGAGCACCACCATGAAGATGGCGGTGACGACGTGAAACACCAGCCAGCTGCGGAACACGCGCTTGAGCGTGGCGTAGAACGAGATCTGCATGCGCGCGCGCTGGATCTTCTCGAGCGAGTCCTTGAAGAAGCTGAACTGCTTGTCGTCGTTGAACAGCGGGCGCGCCTGATCGATCTGCTTGACCAAGGTCTGGCGCGTCTTGGTCTCTTTCATCACCGCTTGCATGAGGGTGCGCTCGCGCGGCTGGATGGTGGCGAGGTCGAGGAGCTGGGTCACGGCCTTGACGTTCTTGGTCTGTTGGATGTGCGGCTGCAACACCTTCTCCATGTCGTTGACCTGCTCGCGCAGATCGTTGACCGCCAGCATCTTGCCCGCCTGTGCGGGCACCAGGCCGAACAGGAAGCGGCCGAAGATGCCGGTGGCGACGACGATGGCCAAGGCGACCCACGTCCATACCGCCAGGAGGTTGTTGACCAGGAAGGCCGCGTGGAAGGCGATGACCAGGGGGCTCATGATGCCGACGAACATGTGGAACGTGAGCCAGGTGCGGATGGACGCCTTGCCCTTGAGCGGCCGCCAGCGCTTGCGTAGGGCATAGATGAAGTTCGCCAGCATGAACACGGTGGCGCCCACGCCCACGCCGTGGCCCCACAAGCCCGCGGGCTTGAGCAGCTCGTGCAACGGCGACTTGTTACGCTCGTCGAGCGGCAGCCAATAGTACTCAGCGCCCAGCACGTAGCAGCCGACGTTGATGAGCACGCCGATGGCGGTGAGGACCAGCGCCAGCCGCAGGCGGGTGCGCTTTTCGACCTCGGCCTTGGTCAGGCCCTTGCCGCCGGCGACCTTCTCCTCGCCGTGGTACTTGCGCGACGTCACCTTGATGGAGTTGAGGAACTGCACCGGCAGCTCGCCGCCGATGGAGACGATGACGTCGTCGTTGGCCAGCACCGTCTCCTTGCCGTCGGTCTGCACGTCCGGCACGGCGGCGAGCTTGTGCAGGCCCGAGCCGACGCGCGCGGCCCGGTTGCCGCCGTCGATGGCGTCGAGCGCGCGCGCGCTGCCGCGCGCGATGACGTTGACGATGCCCTCGCGCCACAAGCCGGTGCGCGATCGGCCGGCGCCGGGTGCCTGCGCTTGCGCGCCCGCCGCGCCCGCC
>CAZONM010000139.1:0-13393 GCA_964580865.1 uncultured Myxococcales bacterium
GGGTGCGACGCGGCGCGGCGCCACCAAGGCCACCAGCGTGGGCAGCGCCACAGCGACGAGGATGACGCCGGCGCGGCGCAGCGCGCGCGCCGGCACGCCGCGCGCCGCGCGCCGCGCCGAGCGAATCTGGTGGCCGCTCCTCGAGTACCGCAGGTGACGCATGGCTCCGCTCGTCCACACCCGGCGACCGCGGTCGCCACGTGGAGGCACCTTCGCCCAGGGCGCGCGAGCAAGTCAAAAAAACGGCGAAGAAAACTGGCGAAGTGTCAGGCGCCGTGATCACGCCGCGGGTGGGGCCGGCGGCTCGCCCGCCTTGGCGCCGAGCGCCTCCACCAGCGCCACCGCCTCGTCCTCCAGGCGCAGGACGAGGCGGTCGATGCGTCCGAGCACCGCGCGGTACATCACCAGGGCCGGGATGCCCACGATGAGGCCGTAGGCGGTGGCCAAGAGCGCTTCCCAGATGCCCGCGGCCATCTCCACCGGCGAGCCCGCGCCCACCTCGTTCACCCGCTGGAAGACCTTGATCATGCCGAGCACGGTGCCGAGCAGGCCGAGCAGCGGCCCGAGCGCGGCCACCACGCCGATGGCCTCGACGAAGCGCTCGAGGCGCGCGGCCTCGCGACGGCCCGCGTCTTGCGCCGCCTCCTTGAGCGCGGCCTCGGGGGCGCCGTGCTTGCGCAAGACGGCGGTGAAGATGGCGCCCGCCGCCGACGACGAGCCCACCGCGCGCGCCAGCGCCTCGGCCACCTTGCCCGCGCGCACCAGCTCGCCCACCTCGGCGAGCAAGGAGCGCGGTGCCACCCGGCTCATGCGCAGCGCGAGCAGGCGCTCGACGAAGACGGCCACGGCCACCACCGAGCAGGCGGTGAGCACGAACATGGTGGCGCCGCCCTTGAGGTACAGCTCGAGCATGGTGCGCAAGCTAGCAGGTTGTTGCGGAGCGGCCGCCACCGCCACGGCGGTCCAGCGGTGGGGGCGCCGATGCCGATGTTTCGTCACCCTCCCGCGCCCGCGGCCCCGGAGATCCGGCGGATCTCGCCCACGGATCCCGCGCCCCCACCAACGCCCCCACCGCCGTGCGGCGCGGCGCTGCACGAATTCGTTCACAAATCCGTGCCGAATTCGCGCCCGCTCGGATAGACTGGGGCGGAATCGCGGCTGCCAGCAGCACCGCGATGGGACTGGGGCTGAGCTGAGCTGGTTCGTGCGGCGCCGCGGCTGCGGCGCTCGCAGGCAAGATCCGACGCCCGCGGGATACGAGATGCGATCCCGGCGCCCGACCGCAGCGACTCTTTTTCGGGGAACGAATGCCCTTCGATAGACGGCAGAAGTCTTTTGGTGAACCAACCCGCGTGCGCATGGACGGCCGCACCACCGAAGGTGGCGGCAACGACGACGTGCCGCGCCCGAAGCCGGCCTCCACGGCCTACGAGCGCTACAAGCAGGAGCTGCAGTCGTTCTTCAACGGCCAGCGCCCGCTGCCCGACCACCTGAAGGACCTGCTCGCCACGCGCCCCGGCGCCGCCGAGCACGGCCTCGCCACCGACGAGCCCGAAGCGCCGCCCCCGCCCCCGCCGGGCGCCAACGGCGCCAAGGGCAAGAAGGCGCCCGCGCGCGCCGACGAGCGCAAGCGCCGGGTGGCCGCCGGCCCCACCGACGAGGTGGCCGAGCTGGTGGCCCAGCTGGCGCGCGCGAGCTCCCCCCGCGACGTGGAGAACGTGGTCAATCAGCTGCGCGCCCGCAACGTGCCGTTGCCGCGCGACCCCGAGATCCTCTCGAAGGCCCTCGGCCATGGCGACGAAGCGGTCATCGCGGAGGCCCTGCGCGGCCTCATCGAGACCGACCTGCCGCGCATCAAGAGCCCGGGCCTCCTGAAGACGCGCATCAAGAACGTGCTCTTGCTGGCCACCACCGGCGAGGTCAAGGAGCTCGGCCAACAGCTCCTGGCGCGGCTCTGATCGCGCCTGCGCGGACGGGCAATTGCTGCCGCCGCGGTCACGGTACCGGCACATCGGTGTGACAGATGGCATCGGTCGTTTGACGTAAAGCGTCAATTTCCCCTTCCGCTCTCTGACCGAGGGGGCACAATCCTCTCTTGAGCGGGTGGGGCGCTGTCGCCACTCGCGAGCGGAGCGACGCGATGCATCACAACGGCGTTCACCTCGTGTTCGGCAGGCTCGCACGCATCAACGGCGACGTCGACGTGGGGGCCCTCGAGGCTGCCCTTCGACGCGCCGCGCCACGGCTGTATGGCCGCGATCGGGGCAAGCGCACCGTGGTGCTGCCCGTGCCCGGGCGCGCCGAGGTGGTGGTGGGCGTGCGCTACGCCGCCGGCATGAAGGACGGTCTGCCCTTCGGTTCGACCGACCTCGCCGAGGATCGCCGGCGCACCCGCGCCATCGACCTGCCGGAGCTGGTGGCCACGCGCCCCGAGCTGAGCCTCTTGCCCGAGCAGGGCTTCTGGGCCGTGTTGTCGGGGAGCGCGCGCGCGGGCCACCTCTACGTCGTCGCGGGCCTGCCCGTGCACGCGAGCCTGCCGCTCGGCTTCGAGGAGCTGCGGCGCGGCGAGCGCCTGTGGATCGGCCGGCGCACCACCACGCTCACGCGCGACGCGCCCTTGGCGCGCGTGGACCTCGAGCGGCGCGACGCCACCGCCACCGTGCTCACCACGCTGCACCCCGAGGCCGCCGTGCGCGACCTCATCAGCTTGCACACGCTGGCCGAGCTCGCCACCCGCGCCTCGGCGGGGGACGACGCGTCGTCGTCGCCGCCGGAGCGCGCGACCAGCGCCGAGGGTACCGCCTGCGCGTGATTCCCCATTCCTCCGGTCCTTGCTAGCACGCGCGCATCGGAGGTCTCATGCGCGCGTTCGCGTCCGTCGGTGTCGTCGCTCTCTCGGCTCTCACCCTGCTCGTCGGCGCGGCCTGCGAGAAGCGCGCGGCCGACGACAAGGTGCCCGATCAACCCGCCGCCCCCGACAAGCCCGCCCCCGACCAGCCCGTCGACGTGGCCGTGGCCACGCCCACCGACGCCATCCTGCTCGGCGAGGTGGGCTCGCTCACGGGCAGCGAGGCCACCTTCGGGCAGTCCACGGCCAACGGCATCCAGATGGCCGTGGACGAGATGAACGCGCAGGGCGGCGTCACGCTCGCCGACGGGACCACCAAGAAGCTCGCGGTGCGCGTGTACGACGACCAGGGCAAGCCCGAGGAGGCCGCCAACGCGGTCACGCGCCTCATCAACCAAGACAAGGTGAAGGTCATCTTGGGCGAGGTGGCGTCATCGAACTCGCTGGCCATGGCGCCCAAGGCGCAGGCGGCCCAGATCCCCATGATCACGCCCTCGTCCACCAACCCCAAGGTCACCGAAGTGGGCGACTACATCTCGCGCGTCTGCTTCATCGACCCCTTCCAGGGCTTCGTCATGGCCAAGTTCGCCGACGAGACCTTGAAGGCCAAGAAGGTCGCCATCCTCAAGGACAACAAGAGCGACTACTCGCTCGGCCTCTCGCAGTTCTTCGTCGAGGAATTCAAGAAGCGCGGCGGTACCGTGGTGGCCGAAGAGGCGTACTCGAAGGGCGACACCGACTTCCGCGGCCAGCTCACCACCATCAAGGGCAAGAAGCCCGAGGCCATCTACGTGCCCGGCTACTACAACGACGTCGGCGTCATCGCGCGCCAGGCGCGCGAGCTCGGCATCAAGGCGCCGCTGCTCGGCGGTGACGGCTGGGAGAGCGAGAAGCTCTACGAGCTCGGCGGCGCCGCCATCGAGGGCAGCTACTACACGAACCACTACTCGGCCGAGGACCCGAACCCGCGCATCCAAGAATTCATCACCAAGTACAAGGCGAAGTTCGGCGGCGCCATGCCCGACTCGCTCGGCGCGCTCGGCTACGACGCCGCCATGGTCGCCATCGCCGCCATGGGGCGCGCCAAGGACCTGTCGGGCCCGGCCCTCAAGGACGAGATCAACAAGACCAAGGACCACCCCGGGATCGCGGGCACCATCACGCTCAACGACAAGCGCGACGCCGTGAAGCCGGCCGTGGTCCTGCAGGTCAAGGACGGCAAGAGCGTGTACGTGGCGACGGTGAGCCCGTAGCGCGGTACAACCACAGGGTGACGAGCACCGCCGCCGCCCTCGTGCTCACCGCGCTCGCCGCCTCGTCGGCGCGCGCGGTGCCCTGTCCGGCGGGCCCCGACGCCAGCCTGCAGAAGATCGCGCCCGCGTTGTGGCGCGAGCCGCGCCTGAGCGAGCTGTTCCGCGCCTTCGCCGTGCGCGCGCACACGCGCGACCTCGTCATCGACGAGCAGCACCTCACGCTCACCTTGGTGGCGCGCCGCGCGCCGCGCGTGCAGCTGCCGCTGGCGCTGCCGACCCCGTACGCCGGCATCGTCACCCTCGCGCTCGACGTCCCGGTGGGCGGCTGCGTGGAAGCCACGGTGGTGCTGTTCGACGACGCGCTGCGCTCGGCGACCTTCGCCGCGCCCGCGTCGCTGCGCGGCGCGGTCAAGGTCGGCGACAAGGTGCACCGCAGCATCGACGTGGGCGCCGCGGCGGTCACGGTGGCCCCACAGCGCGTCGCCTTGGGCGAGGCGCCAGGCGCGCGCTGGTACATCGGCCAGGGCACGCCCGACCCCACGGTGCTCGTGGCCGAGGCCGAGCTCGAGAGCTACCTGAGCGCCCTGGCTGCGCTCGATGTTGCGTTGCCGTCCGCGGACCAGGCGCGCATCGACTTCCTCGCCGTCGAGCGCCGCCTCCGTCGGGAGCTGTCGTCGATGCTGCCGCGGGATCGGCAAGAGGTCATCGCGCGCTTCGACCACGATGCGTTACCACGAGACGAGCAGGCGCTCCTGCGCTTCTGGCGCCACCAGCTGTTGCCCGCGCCGCCCACGTCCGACGCGCGCGCGCGCTTGCTCATCGACGACGAGGTGGACGCCGTGTGGGTGGAGGGCGTGGAGGTCTATGCGCGCGCCCCCGGCGCCTCGCCCACCGTCGAGGTGCCGCTCGGCGACGGCGCGGCGCGCGTCTGGATCGTCTCCACCGATCGCGGGCGCGCCACCACCGTGCACGACACCCACGCGGTCTTGCGCAAGGGCGAGCTGTACAGCGTGGCCAAGACCGTGGTGCAGCACGTGGGCGCCGGCGCGCGCCGCGAGTGCCTGCGCGTCGACGGCGCGCTGCCGTCGCGCCAGCGCATCTCCTGGCGCGACCTGGGCACGCCGCCGGGCCCCATCCTCGGCACCGACGACGCCTATCGCCCGCCCTTCGACGCGTCCGAGCGCACCGTGACCGTCGTGAGCAACGCGCGCGGCGGCGCGCTCTTCCCCCCCATCCCGCTCGTGTACAGCTACACGCACCCCGGCAGCTACCGCTGGCGCCTGTCGGCCGACGGCACCGTGCGCCTCGATCTCATCGACGACGACGTGCTGTGCCCGCAGGTGGTGAAGGACCCGCTGGTCCGTCCGTGATCGCGCGCGCCCTGACCGCTGCCCTGACCGCTGCCCTGACCGCTGCCCTGACCGCTGCCCTGACAGGTGTTGCGCTGCGCGAATGACGTGGCCTGCTGGCGCGTTGGCACGGCTCTCTGAGATCTGCATGCGCACCGCACACGTCCACCGAGCCTCGTTCACCGCGTCTCTGGCCGCGCTCGCCGCGTTCGCCGTCGCCGCGCCGGCGCGGGCCGCGCTCGACGTGGCGTGGGACTGCTACCTGCCGAACGCCCAGGTCTCGTGCGACAAGCTCGCGCAGGCCTTCTTTTCGAACGGCGCGTTCGCGCGCGCAGCCGGCGACGCCGCCGATCCCGCGAACCCGGCGGGCCCCGACACGTCGATCCACGTGCGCGCCATCGACGGCGCCGACGGCACCACCTACACCCTCGACGTCCACGGCAAGGACGGCTCTACCTTCAGCTTCACCGACCGCGTGCCGCGCACCTTCTCGAACGACGCCGTGCTCGTGCGGCTGGTGGGCGACCTGCAGAAGTCCACCGCCCACCTGTTCACCATCGACGAGCCCGGCACCAGCAGCGACGGCGTACTGCACTTGCAGCTGCGCGACCCCGACGCGGGTCCGCGCCAGGCGCGCAAGGACGACGAGCAGACCGGCTGGTACGTGGCCCCCTCCATCTCTGCGCACGCCAACGACTTCGGCGTCACCCAGCTCTCGGTGTACGGCGGGCTCGAGGCCAACTGGTCGCACCCGGCGTGGCGCCTGCACGGCTACGGCTGGGGCAACTACCGCTACGTGCACCTCGACGACGGCACCGACGACCCGGACGACACCTATCAGAACCTCAGCGTGGGCACCGACTGGACCGTGGTGCGCACCTTGGTGGGTGGCTTTTCGCTCGGCGCCAACGCCTACGTGATGCACGAGCCGAGCAACAACTACCAGCTGCGCGGCGGCACGCTCATCGGCGCCGAGTGGATGTACGCGCCGTTCCTCAAGACCGACGAGGCGAACTTCGGCGTGCGCTACGAGATCGGCGCCGATCACCAAGACTACCTGTACGAGACCGTGCGCTCGAAGTGGTCGGAGAACTTCATGCGCCACCGCGCGCGCGTCTTTGGCGCGTGGCACTTCGCTCGCGTCGACGTCAACGGCGGCCTCACGGCGCAGAGCCTGCTCACCGACCTCAACTACTCGTCGATCTCGGGCAACGGCGGCCTCACCTGGCGCGTCCTCGACGACCTCTCGCTGAGCGTGAGCGGCGAGGTCAGCTACCGCAACGGCATGGTGAACGAGCCGAAGGACCTGACGCAGCTGCCGCCTCTAGCGGCGTTCTATGGCGGCAGCTCGTACGGCGACGTGACCTACTGGGCGTCGCTGAGCCTCGAGTACGTCTTCGGCAACTCGCTCCTGCTGCGGCAAGACCAGCGCTGGCGCTGATCACCCGTGCGCGGGCTCGTGGGCGGGCGCGGGGTCGCGTGGGATCTCACCGGCGCGACCGAGCGCCCAGGTGGTGAGCGCGGCGCCGAACAGCTCGTTGAGCGCCACCACCGCGATGCACAGCGAGGCGAACTTGCCGCCGAGGCCGGGCAGGCTGTCGGCCACCAGCGTGGCGAGGCCGATGGTCACGCCGGCCTGCGAGACCAACACCAGCCACGCGTTCTTGCGCACCGGCGCCGGGTCGCGCGCCAGCGCGTGCCCGATCTTGGCGGCGACCACGCTGAAGGCGATGCGCGCGAAGAACAGCGCGAGCACCACGGGCCACAGCGCGTAGAGCGCGGCGAGGTCGAGCTTGGCGCCCGCGGTGGCGAAGAACACGATCATGACGACGCCGCTGGTGGTCTCGCTGGCGGTCACCAGCGCCGGCCCTGAGCGCGTCAGGTTCATGACCACGAAGCCCGCCACCACGAACACGAACAGCGTGTCGTAGCCGAGGTAGGCGCACAGCGCCGTGAGCCCATACGAGAGCACCACCAGCACGAGCACGCGCTCGCGCTCGACGAAGCGCACGAGCACGCCCACCACCAGGCCGAAGGTGACGCCCGCGGCGAACGAGGCGAACAGCTCGTGCGCGATGTGGCTGAGCAGACCGAGCTTGAGCTCGTCGCCGAGCAGCTGGCTCTTGGCCATTCCCAGCATGCCGGCGAACAGCGGCAAGATGAGCACGTCGAGCACCACCACGATGCCGATCGACCAGTCGGCGAGGGGGCCCTTGGCGCGGGTCTCGCCGAGCACGGCCAGCGTGACCGACGGTGAGCGCGTGAACGCCAGCGTGCCCCACAAGAGCGCCACCGCGACGAGCGCGCCGGTGCTCAGCCCGCTCGTGAAGGGCACCGACGACGACAACGCCCAGAACACCGCGGCAACGCCGGGGATGACGATGAGGATCTGCGCGATGGCCGAGGCGCCCACGCTCCACCACGTGCGGCGCAGCACGGGCAGCGTGATCTCGGCGCCCGCCTGCAGCGCGATGAGCGCCAGCGCCAGCGTATTGACCAAGAGCAGCGCCTTGACGTCGTGAGCGTCGATGAGCCCGGCCCCCTGCGGCCCGGCGGCGAGCCCCGCGAGCAGGTAGCCGGTCAGCCGTGGCAGGCGCAGGAAGGCCGCGATGCCGCCGCACACGTACCCCGCGACGATGAGGAAGCCGAGCGCGAACAGCGGACCGGCGCCGCCCGACACGCCGATGCGCTCGAGCACCAGGCGCACGCCCACCACGCACGCGAGCGCAAGCATGCCGCGCGTCAGCTCGGCGATCGACGGGGGTCGCCCGTGCCCGCTCACCGCACCCCCTCGTCGTCGTGACTCAAGATGTGGCAGGAAATCGTCGCGAGCGGCCCGATGGCAAGGCGCGGGAGGTGCCGCGAGGCGAGCGTACTGCCGTACGTGACGCCGAAGCGGAGGGACCCGCAACGCAGCCAGCGGGTCGCGCAGCAGATTTCCTGCCACATCTTCAGCCCTTGAGTGCCTCGGCGCCGCCGATGATCTCCATCAGCTCCTTGGTGATGGCCGCCTGGCGCACGCGGTTGGCGTAGAGCGTGAGCGACTCGACCATCTCCTTGGCGTTCTTCGACGCGTTGTCCATGGCCGACATGCGCGCGGCATGCTCGGCGGCCACGCTCTCGATGACGGCGCGGTAGATGCGCGTGGCGAGCTGGCGGGGCAGGAGCGTGGACAGCAGCTGGTCCCGGCCCGGCTCGTACTCGTGGTCGCTCAGGACCTCGCCCGGGCCCACCTCGGCGGGCTGGATGGGCAGCACCTGGTCCACCACCACCCGCTGCGTCGTGGCGTTCACGAACTCGTTGTAGACGAGGAAGAGCGCGTCGATCTCGCCCTTCTCATACGCCTCCGACAGCTCGAGCGCGATGGCCTGCGCCTTGTCGTAGCTCGGCGCGTCCACCACCTTCTCGTAGTGCTTGCGCACCGCGATCTTCTCGCGCTTCATCGCGTCGGTGACCTTGCGGCCGATGGTGGAGATGCGGATCTCACCAGCCGAGTCCTTCAGGTCGAAGCGCTGGCGCAGCGTGCGGCGCGCGATGTTGGAGTTGAACGCGCCGCACAGCCCGCGATCGGACGTGACCGACAGGATCTCGACGACGCCGCCCTTCTTAGCCTCGGGGCGCGCCGTCAGCAGGGGATGCGGCGCCTCGCCCATGGCCTCGGCGCGCTTGGCCAGGCCGGCGCAGGTGCGCGCGATCTTGTCCGCGTAGGGCCGCGCGGCCTTCACGCGCTGCTCGGCGCGACGCAGCTTGGCCGCCGAGACCATCTTCATGGCCTTGGTGATCTTCTGCGAGTTCTTGACGCTCTTGATCCGCTTGCGGATGTCGCGCAGAGAGGCCATGGCTCACCGTCCTCGGTCAGACTTCGACCGTCTTGCCCTGGAACACGCCCTCGAACTCGGCCAGCGCCTTCTCGAGGCGGTCCTTGACCGGGTCGATCTTCTGCTTCGGGTTGCCGCGGATGTCGTCGAGCAGGCCGCTGTGCTTCGACTTCATGAAGTCGATGAGCTCCTTGGCGTAGCGCGGCACCTCGGACTTCGCGTACTTGCGGATCCAGCTGGTCTTCTGGCCGGGCTTGTTCTGCGTGGCCGCGAAGATGAGCACGATCTGCTGCTCCACCGGCCAGGGCTTGTACTGGCCCTGCTTCAAGAGCTCCATCAAACGCTCGCCCTTGGCGAGCTGCTCCTGCGTGGCCTTGTCGAGGTCGGAGCCGAACTGCGCGAAGGCCGCGAGCTCGCGGTACTGCGCGAGGTCGAGGCGCATGGTGCCGGCGAGCTGCTTCATGGCCGCGACCTGCGCGGAGCCACCCACGCGGGAGACCGAGATGCCGACGTTCATGGCCGGGCGCTGGCCCTGGTAGAACAGGTCGGTCTCGAGGAAGATCTGGCCGTCGGTGATGGAGATGACGTTGGTCGGGATGTACGCCGACACGTCGCCGGCCTGGGTCTCGATCACGGGCAGCGCCGTCAGCGAGCCGCCGCCCTTCTTGATGTTCGGGTAGGCCTTCAGCTCGGCCTCGTCCGTCGTGATCTTGCAGGCGCGCTCGAGCAGGCGGCTGTGGAGGTAGAACACGTCGCCGGGGTACGCCTCGCGGCCCGGCGGGCGGCGCAACAAGAGCGAGAGCTGGCGGTAGGCGACGGCCTGCTTCGAGAGGTCGTCGTACACGATGAGCGCGTGCTCGCCGTTGTCGCGCCAGAACTCACCGAGCGTGCAGCCCGTGTAGGGCGCGAGGAACTGCAGCGGCGCCGGGTCCGACGCGTTGGCGGCGACGACCACGGTGTACTCCATGGCGCCGTGCTGCGTGAGCTTGTCCACCACCTGCGCCACCGTCGACTGCTTCTGGCCGATGGCGACGTAGATGCACTTAACGCCGAGGCCCTTCTGGTTGATGATCGTGTCGGTGGCGACGGCCGTCTTGCCCGTCTGGCGGTCGCCGATGATGAGCTCGCGCTGGCCGCGGCCGATGGGGATCATGGCGTCGATGGCCATGAGGCCCGTCTGCAGCGGCTCGTGGACGCTCTTGCGCGCGATGATGCCGGGGGCCTTGGTCTCGATGACCCGGCGCTCCTTGGAGGTGAGCGCGCCCTTGCCGTCGATGGGCTCACCGAGGCCGTTCAGCACGCGGCCGAGCACCTCGTCGCCCACGCTGACGTCGGCGATGCGGCCGGTGCGCTTGATGGTGTCGCCCTCGCGGATGCCGGAGTCGTCGCCCATGACGGCGATGCCCACGCTGTCCTCGTTGAGGTTGAGCACCAGGCCCTTGACGCCGTTTTGGAACTCGACGAGCTCACCGGCCTGCGCCTTCTCGAGTCCGAAGATGCGCGCCACGCCGTCGCCGACCGCGAGCACGGAGCCGGTCTCTTGCACCTCGGTCTTCTGGTCGAAGGCCTGGATCTGACCCTTGATGATGCGGGAGATCTCTTCTGCGCGGAGCTGCATGGCGTTTCCTCGTCGTCAATCTCGAAAGGGGTCCTGGGAGCCGTGAAGTCGGGGCCGCGTCTTTGGGGGCGGGGCGCTACTGGATCTGGAACTCGGCGCGCATGCGGTCGAGGCGCGCGCGCACCGTGGCGTCGAACACCGTGCCGCCGATCTTGGCGCGCACCCCGGCGATCACGCTCGCGTCCACCGCAACGTCGGGGATGACCTTCTTGCCCGTGCGCTTCTCGAGCCCGCGCACGATGTCGGCGAGGGCCGCGGGCGCCAGGGGCTTGGCCGTCAGGATGGTGGCGCGCACGCGCCCCACCTTGGCGTCGACCTCGTCGCGGAAGGCGGCCGCGATCGCGGGCAGCTGCGGGATGCGGTCCTTGTCCACCAGGAGCGCCACGAAGCGCGCCGTGGCGGCGTCGAGCTTGTGCGCCTCGGCGATGGCCTTGAGCACGGCCTTGCGCTGCTCGACGTTGAAGCTGGGGTTGAGCATGGCCTGGCGGAAGTCGGCGTGGCCGAGCCGCCGATCGAGGAGCGCGGCCAGCGCCGACAGCTCGCCCTCCACCTGCGTGAGCTTGTCCACGCCCTGCTCGACCAGCGACGACAAGAGCGCGCGCGCATAGCGCCGGCCGACGGTGCCTTCCTGCATGGGCGCGGGGCTACCGAGGCGCCTGGGGGGTGTCAACACACGCGGCGCGCGCCCGCCCGGCCGCGACGTGCGGCGAATTGCCCCAAGCTCGCGCCGTCGTGGGCGGACAGGCGCTCACGGGTCCTGGAACACCAAGATCCCGTCCACGCCGCTGTCCTCGAGGTCGTCCGTGCCCTGGTAGACGCCGAGGTGGCGGTAGAGCAGGCACTCGTCGTCGCCGCGGCAGAAGCCCACGCCGAGCGACAGGGCGCCCGGCACGATGGTGTCAGGCTGCCCGACGCCGTCGGTGCGGGTGAAGGTCGCTCGGGCCACCGGCACGGCGTCGGTGAGCGGCCCGTCGCCCGCGAGGGTCAGGTCGTAGTCGGCGCACAGGGAGTCGCAGGGCCCGCGCGCCGGGTAGGGCGCCACCCAGGTGTGCGGCGGCGTCCGGTGCCAATCGTCGATGGTGGCGGTCTGAATCCACGCGTTCTCGCCGACCCAACTGGAGCCAGGGACGTCGGCTCGATCGAGCACCACCGCAGGATCGGTGGGGGCGCAGGTGATCGGGTCCAGGTCGAGCGCGGCGGGCGCCGCGATGGTGCAGTCGTCGTCGTTGAACAGGACCAAGACGCCGCCCAAGACGTTGTCGGTGGCGGTACCTTCGGCATACAGGCCGGTGTCGTTGGCGATGACGGCCACGCTGTGGAGCAGCGTGTCCTCGGTGTCACCGAAGAGCTGAACGCCGGTGCCGTTGTCGACCATGGCCGAGCTCATCACCACGTTGCCGTCGCAGTCCTCGAGCTCGAGCCCGCTCGGGTTGCCGGTGACGGACAGCCCGATCATGAGGTTGTCCTTGGACCCCTCGCCCACCAGGCCCACACCCACCTCGCCGTTGTGCGAGGCGATCACCCGCTCGAGCACGTTGTCCGGTGAGTCGGTCAGGCGCAGGCCATAGTTGGTCGCGCCGGGGTCCGCGTTCAGGTTCTGCGTGACGTCGACCTCGCTCAGCACGCAGCGCGACGCGTCGAGCAGCGTGATCCCGTGCCGGAGGTTGCGCGCGGCGGTGACGCGCTGGAGCCCGACGAACGTGGAGCTGTCGACGTCGATGCCCACGGAGTTCTCGAACGCCACCGTGTCGCGCACCCACACGCCGTTGGTGCGCAGCAGGTCGATGCCCTCGGCGGCGCCGGCGCCGCTGAGGGAGGACGCGTTGATCACCACCAACGCCGAATCGGTGACGTCGATGACCTCGGTGTCGCCGCTGGAGGTGAGCAGCCCCTCGAGCCACACCCGCGCGCGGTCGGTGACGTCGAGCTGCACGGCGCCGATGGCGATGACCGACACACCGTCGGCCTGGACCCGAAACACGCCCGTGTAGGCGGCATCGACGATGGCCACCGAGTCGGGGACCGCGGCGGTGCCGTCGGTCTCGCGCACCACCGCGTTCGACCACCAGACCGTCGGGGCGCTCGTCAAGAGCTCGCCGCTCGACAGGCGGACGTAGAGCCGCTCGGGGATGAAGGCCGGCGACCCCGTGATGTCGACGAGGCGATACAGGCCGTCGCCCGGCTGCAGCCCGTCGCACACGATGCGCGCGGGCACGCCGTCGTCGCACCACCACAGGAACGCGCCGTGCTCGTCGTCGATGTCCACCACGTCCCCGCACGCGACGCCGAGCGGAAGGTCGGCGGCGAGCGCCTCGCCCGCGTGCTGGCAGTGAAAGCCCAGGAGCGCGTCCTCGGCGCCCGTGCAGCGATCGCCCGTGTCCTCGTCGATCCAGTCGCCCCACAGGCTCGAGGCCCACCGGGGCGTCACCACCAGCTGGTCCTCGCCTTCGCCCTCGCCCTCTCCTTCGCCCTCTCCTTCGCCCTCTCCTTCGCCCTCTCCTTCGCCC
>CAZONM010000140.1:0-13357 GCA_964580865.1 uncultured Myxococcales bacterium
GGGTGAAGGCGAGGGTGAAGGCGAGGGTGAAGGCGAGGGTGAAGGCGAGGGTGAGCCGACCGGCCTGCGGTTGCGTGGTGGCATCAGCGCTGGCGGTGGCGCGCTGAGCAGCGGGACCCTCCGGCTCATCGGTGGAGGCCTGCACGGTCCCGTGCAGGTGTGCGCGGGCACGCTGTGCTTGCGAGGAGGGATCGTCCCATGAGGCTCGTGATCGACCTGCCGACCGGCGTGCTGCGCCGAACCCTGGGCGCGCTCGCCCTCACCAGCGCGCTCGCCCTCGCCTACTTCGTGGGCGTGGCGCGCGCCGACGGCATCCCTACCGGAGACGTGCTGTTCTACTCGGGGACGCTCGAGGATGACGGCGTGCCCGTCGATGGGACGCGCACCGTGATCATCGAGCTGTATGGCAGCGCGAGTGGCGGGGCCGCGCAGTGCACCACCAGCTCCGACACCGTGGCCTTCACCGCGGGCGCGTTCCGCGTGCCGCTCTCGGGCACGTGCTTGGCCGCGGTGCATGCGAACCGCAACCTCTACGCGGAGGTGTCGGTGGGAGGCACGGTGCTGCCGCGCAGCAAGCTCGGCGCCGTGCCCTACGCCATCGAAGCGGAGCGCGCCGCCACCGCCGCCACTGCCGACGACGCGGACCTGCTGCAGGGCAAGGCGTCGGCGGACTTCGCGCCCACCTCTCACAGCCACGACTCCGGCGCCATCACGAGCGGCACCCTGCCGCTCAATCGCGGCGGCATCGGCCTCAACACCGTCACCGGAAACGCCAACCGGCTCCTCGGCGCCAACGCCGGCGCCAGCGACCTCGAGCTCAAGGCGCTGACGGGCACCTCGGGTCAGACCGCCGTCACGCACGGTGCGGGCTCGATCACCGTGGGGCTCGCGGCCGGGGTGCCCCACGCGTGCCAACGTGTCGAGGCCTCGACCGCGACCGAGAGCACCACCGTGACGTGCCCAAGCGGCAAGGTTGTGGTGGGTGGCGGCGGCGCCTGTGCGCCGGGCGACGATCAGGGCGACGCCACCGAGAACCGCATGAAGTACACGCGGCCCACGTCAAGCAGGGACGGCTGGCTCACGATCTGCACCGTCGGGAACGGCACCAAGTACACGTGGTCCTACGCGATCTGCTGCGCCGAGTGACGCGCGCGCCGGTCGCTACCGCAACACTTGCCCCACGCGCGCCCGCTTGATGAACTGGCCGCCGCCCTTGGCCTTGAGCGCGCCCTGGTCGACGATGACGCGGCCGCGCGAGATCACGGTCTCGGGGTAGCCCTTGACCGTGATGCCCTCGAACGCCGAGTAGTCGACGCGCATGTGGTGCGTGCGCGCGTTGCCCACGCCGATGGTCTCGGTGCGGTTGGGATCGAAGACCACGATATCGGCGTCGGAGCCCACGGCGATGGTGCCCTTCTTCGGGAACATGCCGAACAGCTTGGCCGCCGCCGTCGACGTCACCTCGACGAAGCGGTTGAGCGAGAAGCGCCCCTCGACCACGCCGCCCTGGTACATGAGCGCCATGCGGTTCTCGACGCCGGGAGCGCCGTTCGGGATCTTGGTGAAGCCCTCGCGCCCGAGCTCCTTGCCGGGACGCGCCGGCGGCGGATCGCCCGGCTTCCAGCCGCCGTTGAAGAAGAACGGGCAGTGGTCGGTGGCCACGGCGCTCAGGTACTTGAGCGCCAGGCCCTGCCACAACGGCTCCTGGTTCCACTTCTCGCGCAAGGGCGGCGACATCACCCACTTGGCGCCCTCGAACCCGTTGCACGCGTCACGCAGGTAGTAGCTCTCGTCGAGGAACAGGTACTGCGGGCACGTCTCGGCCTCCACGTCGATGCCGCGGGCGCGCGCCCGCTTGATCTCCTCCAGCGCGTCGGCCGACGACAGGTGCACGATGAACAACGACGCCTTCGCCATCTCGGCGATAGCGATGGCGCGGTGCACGCTCTCGGCCTCCATGCGCGTGGGGCGGGTGCGGCCGTGCCAGATGGGGGCGAGCTTCTTGTCGCGCACCGCCTCCTTGATGATCTCGTCGATGACGATGCCGTTCTCGGCATGCATGCACACGCGCGTGCCCAGCTCGCCGGCGTTGCGGAACGCGCGGTAGAGCGCGCCGTCGTCGGCGTAGAGCACGCCGGGGTAGGCCATGAACATCTTGCACGACGTCACGCCGAGGTCGGCGAGGCGGCGCAGCTCGGCCACGCGCTCATCGGGCATGTCGGTGACGATCATGTGGAAGCCGTAGTCGATGGTGGCCTTGCCGTCGGCCTTCTTCATCCAGGTGTCGAGGCCGTCGAGGGCGCTCTTGCCGCGCGTTTGAATGGCGTAGTCGACGATGGTGGTGGTGCCGCCGAAGGCTGCCGCCACGGTGCCGGTGTCGAAGTCGTCCGACGACATGGTGCCGCCGAAGGGCATGTCCATGTGCGTGTGCGGATCGATGCCGCCCGGGATCACGAGCTTGCCGCTGGCGTCGATGACGGTGTCGGCCTTCTGGCTCAACGCCGGGCCGATGTGCGTGACGCGCTCGCCGTCGATGAGGACGTCGGCGACGTAGTCGTCGGTAGCGGTGATGATGCGGCCGTTCTTGATGAGCAGGCTCATGGGGCACCTCGCTGCGGAGGTGACTCCAAAAGCGCGGCGGGCGCAACAAGGCGAAGCCGTTACGACGCAGCGCGTGGCTCCACGTGCACCTGCACGCCGAGCACGCCGGGGATGCCGTCTTTCACTGCGTCCTCGACCCGGTGCGCGAGGGTATGGGCATCGGCCACGGGCAGCGCGCCATCGACCTCCACGGTGAGGTCGATGAAGACGCCGCCGGGTGTGCCGCGCGAGCGCCCGTCGCGCGCCGACGTCACGCCGTCGACGCTACCGGCGAGCTCGAGCACGCGCGCCGGATCGAGCACGCTCTCGTCGAGCAGGTAGCCGGCGTTCTCGCGCAGGACGCGCGCCGCCATGAGCACGATGTACCCGGCGACGGCGGCGCCCGTGAGCGCGTCGAGCCAGACGTAGCCGCGCCACACCAACAGCGTCGAGATCGCGACGCCGATGGTGACCACGATGTCGCCGCGCGTGTGCGTGGCGTCGGACATGAGCGCGGGGCTCATGAGGCGCTTGCCGGCGCGCGCCTCGTACGAGGCGACGAAGATGTTCACCACCAACGTCACGCCGAGGACGGCGAAGGCGCTGGGCTCGATGGCGGGCGCGTCGCCGTGCCCGCGCAGGCGATCGACCACGCCCATGAACACGTTGAACGCCGCCGCCAACAGGGAGAGGCCGATGAAGCTCGCCGCCAACACCTCGAACTTGCGGTGGCCGTAGGGGTGCTCGCGGTCGGGCGGCGCCGCGGCCAGCCACGTGCCCAGGAGCAGCACCACGTTGTTGAGCCCGTCCGTCGAGGAGTGGAAGCCGTCCGCTCGGATGGACAGCGAGCCCAAGGCCGCGCCCACCACCACTTTGGCGGCGGCGACCGCGACGTTGGCGATGAGCGTGACGATGAGGACCGTGCGGATGCCGCGGGCCCGCTCGTGCTCTTGGTCCTCGCGCGTCATCGGGGCGAGCATAGCGCGCAGCCGTCGTCTCGACCGGGATCACCTGCGGCGGCTTTCTCGCCCCCCGGCGGCGCAGCCGCTAGAACGATGGCAATGGCCTCCGACGGGCCCCGCCCGACCACCGTCCTCGGCATGACGATCGCCAAGCACCGCATCGAGCGGCTGATCGGCGGCGGCGCCATGGGGCGCGTCTTCGCGTGTCGCACGCCCGACGATCGCGTGGTGGCGGTGAAGCTCCTGCGCACCTCCCACGCGGCGCTCGGCGATCGGCTGCTCGGCAAGCGCGGCGCGCTCGAGAAGGTGCGCTCACCCCACGTCGTCGAGGTGTACGACGTGTCGGTGTACAACAACGTGCCCTTCGTGGTGATGGAGCTGTGTGAGGCCGAGGCCCTATCCGAGCTCGTGCGGCGCGGCCCCTTGCGCACCGCCGACGCGCTGGTCCACGGCGCCGCCATCGCCGAGGGCATGCGCGCGGCGTGGACCCAGGGCGTGGTGCACGGCGACCTGCGACCGCACAACGTGCTGCTGGTGCAGGGCAGGGTGAAGCTCGTGGACTTTTTGTTGGCGCCCGCCATCGAGGGCCTGCCGTCGGTGCGCGGCACGCCCGCCTACCTCGCCCCCGAGCTCCTGCACGGCACGCCGCCCGATGCGCTGAGCGACATCTACGCCTTCGGAACCATCCTCGCCGAGTGCCTGACGGGCCGCACGCCGTATGCGGGCTCGCCCGCCGCCGTCCTGCAGCAGCAGAGCTCGCCCGCTCCCATCTCGTTGTCGGCGCTCATGCCGGGCGCGCCCCACTTCCTGGTGGAGCTGGTCGATCGGCTGCTCGAGAAGGACCGCGCGCGGCGCATGAAGACGTGGGACGAGGTCATCGAAGGCGTCGATCGCGCCGCGCGCGGCCTGTCCCAGGTCGAGCGCAAGCCACAGCTGCCCGAGGTCGACATCCACATCGACACCTCGTTCGACGACGAGGCGCGCACCGCCGAGGTGCACACGTCGGCGCCGGCCAAGGACCTGATCGACTCGATGGACGACGGAGCGCCGGCGCCGCCCCTCGCGGCCGCGCACGACGCCGAACAGACCCGCATCACCGCCGACTCACCCGCGCGCGCGACGCCGCCGCCACCACGGGCGCCGTTGCCGGCGCCCGTACCCATGAGCATCGAGGAGCTGGCGCTGCCCGAGCCGCCGCTCGAGGAGCAACAGCACCAAGCGCCCACCGCCACCGAGGGCAGCGACGACGGCGCGCCGGAGCTGGAGCGCACCCGCGTCGAGCCAGGCATCGGCTCGGCGGTGGACGCGCTCGACGACCTGCTCGGCGGCGGCGCCAAGCCCAAGGCGCCGAGGCGGTAGCGGAGCCTCACAGCCCCAGGCGCGCGTTGAGCTCGGCCTTGATGCGCTGGCCGGCGGCCTCCAGGCGGTCGCGCGCGGGCGCAAGCTCGGCGCGCGCGGCCACGCGCGCCACCAGCTCGCAGTACATCTTGATCTTGGGCTCGGTGCCCGACGGCCGCACCGTGAGGCGCGTGCCGTCGGCGGTGTGGAGCACCACCACGTCGGCGGGGTTGTCGGCGCGCGCCAGATCGTCGACGCGTGCGACCACGACGCCGGCGAGCGCGGTGGGTGGCTCGCGGCGCAAGGCCGCCATGGCGGCCTTGATGCGCTCCATGCCGACGGCGCCGGGCATGGTCACCGACCAGTTCACGGCGTGCGACAGACCGTGGGCGACGAACAGCTCGTCGAGACGATCGAGCACCGTCTTGCCCTGCGCCTTGAGCGCGCGCGCCAGCTGCGCGAAGTGCAGCGCCGCGCTGATGCCGTCCTTGTCCTTCACCAGCGGCCCCACGCTGTAGCCGAGCGCCTCTTCGTAGCCGCACACGAAGTGCTCGCCGTGCGGCGCGCGCTCCATCGCCTTGTTCGCGATCCACTTGAAGCCCGTGAGGGTCTCGGCGTACGCAGCGCCCAGGTCGCTGGCCATGCGCGACAGGAACGTCGACGACACGATGGTGGTGACGACGAGCTTCCTCTGCATGCCCGCGGGGAGCGGCAGGTGCTCGAGCGCGTCGGCGCACAGCAGCATGCCGATCTCGTTGCCCGTGAGCAGGCGATACCCGCCGTCGCTCGCCACGGCGACGGCCAGGCGGTCGGCATCGGGGTCGTTGGCGAGGATGAGATCGGCCGCGCACTCCTTGGCCACCGCGATGGCGCGATCGAGCGCGCCCTTCTCCTCGGGGTTCGGGAACGCGACGGTGCGGAAGGTGCCGTCGGGGTCGGCCTGCGCGGGCTCGTCGGCGGCGCTGATGCCGGCTGCGCCGAGCGCTCGGTGCGCCAGGCGGTGCCCCACGCCGTGCATGGCCGTGTACACGATGCGCAGCGGATCGGCGGTGGTGCCCGGCGCGTGCCACGTGAGCGCGCCGATAGCCTCGAGGTAGGCGCGCTCGACGCCGTCGTACACCAGGCGGCGCAGGCCGCGCGCCGCGGCGTCGACCGCGGCCATGCGCGCGACGCCGTTGGCCGCCGGCGCGCGCGCGATGCACGCCGCGATGCCCGTGTCGTGCGGTGGGATGATCTGCGCGGCGTTGGCCCAGTACACCTTGTAGCCGTTGTCGGCCGGCGGGTTGTGGCTCGCCGTGACCATCACGCCCGCGGCGGCACCGAGGTGCTCCACGGCGAACGCGCACACCGGCGTGGGCACGGGGTCGACGAACACGTGCGCGGGGATGCCGAGCGCGGCCAGCACGGCGCACGTGTCCTCGGCGAACTGGCGCGACGACAGCCGGCCGTCGAAGGCCACCACCACGCCGCGTTGCGTGGCGTCGACGCCGAAGCGCGCCCCCTCCTCGAGCAGGTAGGTGCCCACGCCCCAGCTGGCCTGGATGACGACGCTGCGGTTCATGCGCGCGCTGCCCGCCTCCACGCGCCCGCGCAGCCCAGCGGTGCCGAACGACAGCGTGCCGGCGAACCGATCGGCGAGCTCGGCGCCGGCCGCGGCGTCACCGCCCTCGACCTTGGCGAGGAGGGCCGCCAGCTCGGCGCGGGTCTCGGGATCCGGATCTTCGGCGAGGAACTTGCGCGCGCGCGTCAGCGTCTCAGGGCTCATGCGTGCCTCCGTGCGCGCGCGTCGCTAGTGACTTCGCCTAGACTCCACAATGCCGGCTGCCGCGGCGCAAAGGAGCCCCATGGTGCGACGACCCAACGTGGCCACCTTCCTGGCGGGCGTGGCGGTGGGCCTGATCCTCGCCGCCGGCGGCGGCGTGGCGGTGGCCGCGGGCAACGTCGACGCCGCCTACCAGAAGCTGCGCGTGTTCTCGCAGGTGCTCACCTACGTGCAGCAGAGCTACGTCGACGAGGTCGACGGCGACGAGCTGGTGTACGACGCCGTGGTGGGCATGCTCTCGGGGCTCGACCCGCACACCGTGTTCATGCGCCCGGCGGAGTACGAGAAGCTGCGCGAGGACACCGTGGGCGAGTTCGGCGGCCTCGGCATCGAGGTGGGCGTGGCGGGCGACGTCATCCAGGTCGAGGTGGTGCACGCCGAGAGCCCCGGCGCGCACGCCGGGCTCAGGGCCGGCGACAAGATCCTGGCCGTCGACGGCGAGAGCCTGCGCGGGCAGCCCATGGAGGCGTCGGTGCGCCTGATGCGCGGGCTGCCCGGCACGCGCGTCGTGCTCACCGTCGAGCGCAAGGGGTGGGAGCGCGCGCGCGACATCCCGTTGGTGCGCCGCCAGGTACGCGTGCCCTCGGTCGACCTCGAGGACTTGGGTGACGGCGTGGCCTACCTGCGCATCCGCGCGTTTCAGGAGCGCACGGACTTCGAGCTGTCGCGCGCGCTCGCCGAGATCCGGCGCACCTCCAAGACGGCGGGCCGCGAGCTGCCCGCCGGGCTCGTGCTCGATCTGCGCGACAACCCGGGCGGGCTCCTCGACGAGGGGGTGCGCGTGGCCGATCGCTTCCTGGCCGACGGCATCATCGTCACCACCAAGGGCAGAAACCCGCGCAACACCGAGGTGGAGATGGCGCGCCCCGACGGCACCGAGCCCGAGTACCCCATCGCGATCCTGGTGAACGACGGCACGGCATCGGCCAGCGAGATCGTCGCGGGCGCGCTGCAGGATCACCGCCGGGCCGCCGTGGTGGGCACCCGCACGTTCGGCAAGGGCTCGGTGCAGACCTTGTTCGGCCTCGACGACGGGGCCGGCCTCAAGCTCACCATCGCGCGCTACTTCACCCCGAGCGGCCGCTCCATCCAAGACGTGGGCATCGAGCCCGACGTGGCGGTGCGCGCCGCCGACGACCTACCGGCCGGGCTCAAGGGCGCCGAGCGCGCCCGGCGCGATCCCCAAGTGGGCGCCGCGCTCGACGCGATCCGGCGCGGCCCGAAGAACCTCGCGCGCGGCCAGCAGAAGCCCGGGTGAGCTGCTACGACGGCGGCGGTGGCGCCGCGCCGGTGGCGCTGGCACCCGATGTAGGACAGCGGCGCCTCGGGAGTGTTTGCCTCTTGGCGCCACCCGGGCACCGCGACGTATGATGCCGGTGGAACGCACCCCTCCTCCCTTCGGAACCTCGTCGACAGCACCATGGCCGCCTTCAAGCTGATCATCGAAGACGACGCCGGCAAGCAGATCATCGTGCCGTTCGCCAAGGACGTGATCACGATCGGTCGGAAGGAAGGGAACACCATCCGCCTGACCGAGCGGAACGTGTCGCGCAAGCATGCGCGCCTGACCAAGGAGAACGGTCACGTCCTGGTGGAGGACCTCGAGAGCTACAACGGCATCCGCCTCAACGGCGAGCGCATCTCGGGGCGCGTGCAGGTCGCCGAGGGCGACACCATCCAGATCGGCGACTATCACCTCGCGATCCACTCGCAGGACGGCGCGGCCAAGGGTTCCGGTGCCGGCGACCCCAACGCCACCGCCCAGATGCGCAGCGTGGCCGCGCCCACCACCTTGGCGCCCGACGACGACGAATTCGCCGGCGACACGCAGCGCTGGGAGGCTCCGGCGGAGCTGAGCCCCGTGCCCGTGGGCAACGCCATGATGACCCAGGAGGAGCCGGCGGTGATCCCCACGGCGACCGCCGAGGAGGCGGCGCCCGGGGCGCTGGCCTCGTCCTTGGGCGCCGACGATGGCAACACGTTCGGTTCGGCGGGCGACACCGTCGACACCATGCGCTCGTCCCCGGCGGTGCTCGCCCTCTCGCATGGCGGTCAGGCGGTAGCCTCGCAGGCGGCGCGCAAGCACGAGGTTGAGCTCGAGCCGACCGTGCGCCAGACGGCGTCGCCCGCGCCGGTGTCGGTGCCGGGGTCCGGTCACCTCGGGGACGTGCCGCGCCCGGCGTCGTCGGCGGCGTTGGGCTCGGGCCCGAACCCGGCGCTGTCCGAGGACACGGCCACCATGCGCGCGCCGCCGGCGCCCGCCGAGGACGTGGCGCAGCCGCGCCTCGTGGTGCTGAACACCATCTTCGCCGGCAGCGCGTTCCCGCTGCGCTCGACCGAGCAGGTCATCGGCCGCACCGACGAGAACGACATCACCATCGAGCACCGCTCGGTGTCGCGCAACCACGCGAAGCTGGTGCGTGAGGGCGACCGCGTGCGCATCCTCGACCTCAAGAGCGCCAACGGCGTCTTGGTCAACGACGAGGAGGTCGAGCAGGCCGTGCTCCAGTCCGGCGACGTGGTCGAGCTCGGCCGCGTGCGCCTGCGCTTCGTCCCCGTGGGCGAGCGCTTCGCGGTGGCGGCCGACGAGATCGAGCGCGCGCGCATCGCCGACGCCGCCGGCGACGACTTCGAGAGCGACGCCGGCACCGGCGTCACCAACCCGGTGCGGTCGAAGACCGCCGTCATCTCCGACGGCAGCGTGGAGCTGCCGAGCGCCGCGCTCGGGTTGCGCAAGCTGCCGGTGCCGGTGCTGGCGGGCGCGGGCGTCCTCGTAGTCCTCCTGATCATCATCGTGGTGCTGCTGTCGCGCGGCGACGACCAGCAGCCGGCCGTCACGCCGCTGCCGCCCCAGGATACGCGCGTGGCCGTGGTGCCGCCGCCGGTGGATCCTGCGCCCGCGGACCCCTCGGTGCCGCCGGCCGCCGACCCCGTGCACATCGAACCCGCCGTGCCGTCGCCCGATCCCGTCCAGCCCGTGGTGGACCCCGACGTCGAGGTCGAGCCAGATCCGCCGCCGGATCCCACCACCGCGCCGCGCACCCCCGACGGCGCTCGCCCCAAGAAGCCGGAGCCGAAGATGTCTCGGGCCGACATCGAGGCCGCGATCCGCGAGGCGCGCACGTTCTACCTCCAGGGCAAGCACGAGAAGGCCATCGAGGTCATCAGGCCCGTGACCAAGGCCGACAAGAACAACGACGTCGCGTGGAAGCTGTTGGGCATGGCCGCGCAGAAGCTCGGCCGACTGCAGACCATGTGCACGGCCTACGGTGAGCTGCTGCGCTTGCAGCCGTCGGGCCCCGATGCAGATCAGGCGCGCTTGAATCGCACCACGGCGAAGTGCAGATGATCTCTGCGCGCCCATCGCTCGAGGAGAACCTCGTCGGCGAGAAGGCGGGCGACCTGCCCCCAGGCAAGGTCATCGAGCTGCGCCGCGCCATCGAGGAGATCCGCGAGGCCAAGCCCTACCGCGTGCGCGGCCGCGTCACCGAGGTCACGGGCCTCATCATCAAGGCCGCGGTGCCCGGCGTGCGCGTGGGAGAGATGTGTTACGTCACCTCACCCAAGGAGGACACGCCGCCGCTCAAGACCGAGGTGGTCGGCTTCAAGGACGGCGCCGTGTACTTGATGCCGCTCGGCGACGCCAAGAACGCCGGGCTCGGCCCCGACTCCGAGGTCATCCCGTCGGGCAAGCCCTTTCAGATCAAGTGCGGCTTCGGGCTGCTCGGCCGGACGCTGTCCGGCGTGGGCGAGCCCATCGACGGCCTCGGCCCCCTCGAAGAGATCGAGGGCCTGCAGGACTGGGCGGTGGAGCGCGAGTGCCCCGATCCGTACACGCGTCAGCCCGTCGACCGCGTCATCTCGTTCGGCGTGCGCGCGTGGGATGGGCTGCTCACCGTGGGCCGCGGCCAGCGCGTCGGTCTGTTCGCCGGCTCCGGCGTGGGCAAGTCCACGCTCATGGGGCAGATCGCGCGCCAGACGTCCGCCGAGGTCGTCGTGGTCTGCATGGTGGGCGAGCGCGGCCGCGAGGTGCTCGAGTTCATCCACGACTCCCTGGGCGAGGAGGGCCTGAAGCGCTCGGTCGTCGTGTGCGCCACCTCCGACCAGCCGAGCCTGGTGCGCCTCAAGTGCTGCTTCGTCGCCACGGCGGTGGCCGAGTGGTTCCGCGATCAAGGCAAGGACGTGCTGTTCATGATGGACAGCTCCACGCGCTTCGCGCGCGCGCAGCGCGAGATCGGCCTCGCGCTGGGGGAGCCGCCGGCACGCCAGGGCTACCCGCCGAGCGTGTTCGCGCTCATCCCCAAGCTGATGGAGCGCACGGGCAACAACCACATCGGCTCGATCACCGCGATGTACACCATCCTCGTGCAGGGCGGCGACATGGAGGAGCCCATCGCCGACGAGGTGCGCGGCATCTTGGACGGCCACGTCATCTTGAACCGCGAGCTCGGCGCCCGAAACCACTGGCCCGCCATCGACGTGCTGCCCTCGCTCTCGCGCGTCATGAGCGGCATCGCCTCCGACGAGCACAAGAAGGCCGCGGGCATCATGCGCCGCGTGATGGCGACGTACGAGAAGAACCGCGACCTCATCCTGCTCGGCGCCTACAACTACGGCACCGATCCCAAGGTCGACTACGCCATCGACAAGATCGAGGAGGTCGAGGGCTTCCTCCGGCAGGGCACCTACGAGTCTGCCGCCTTCGACGAGACGGTGCAGCGGATGGTCGAGATGTTTGCGGACGCCCAGGAGTAGCCCGTGACGAGCAGCGCACCGCCGTCGTGGGGCCGCCCCTGAAGTGTTTCCATCACCCCGACAGCGACGCCGTGGGGCTGTGCAAGGCCTGCGGCAAGGGCCTGTGCAGGCTGTGCGCCGTCGACATGGGGCAGGGCTTGGCGTGCGCCGACTCGTGCGAGGTCGCGGTGCGCGACCTGATCGTGCAGATCGCCATCAGCAGGAAGGCGCTCGCCACCACGCCGGGCGCGTACAAGACCCAGTCGACCATCGGCTTCGTCACCGGCGGTATCTTCGTGGCTACGGCCGGGCTCGCGGCGCTCACGCCGGCGTGGTTCGTGGCGCCGCTGTTGGCGCTCTTCGGCGTGCCCATGCTCTACCAGGGCGTGCGCGCGCGGCGCACCTATCGCGCGCTGGTGGCCGCACACAAGGAGCTGCCGCCGTGAGCCGCGGGCACGTCCCCGTCGGTGGTTGGTAGGATCGCCCCATGGCCAAGACGCCCGCCTACCGCCTCCAGGTCCTCTTCGAGATGCGCGAGAAGAAGAAGAAGGAAGCGGAGGAGGTGTACGCCGAGAAGAAGAAGAAGGTCGTCGAGGAGCAGAAGAAGCTCGACGAGATGAAGAACACGCTCAAAGAGATGGTGCAGCACCGCCACGACAAGAAGCGCGAGTACGCGGAGCGCACGCGGGCCGGCGAGTACACCGTGAGCCAGATCACGGCGAACGACCGCCACGTCGAGCGTTTGAAGCAGAAGGAGCAGGCGTACCAGGTGGAGATCGATCGTCAGGCCGAGCGCCTCAAGGAGGCCGAGCGCGTCGCGCAGGAGGCCATGGACGCCCTCGTCAAGGCCACGCAAGACCACAAGGCGCTCGAGAAGCACAAGGACAAGTGGCTCAAGGCGGTCAAGCGCGAGGCCGCCATGAAGGAGGAGCTGGCCGTGGAGGACATCGCGCAGGCGCAGTACTTCCAGAAGCTCCTCGACGAGCTGGGCGAGGCGTGAGCATGGGGCCCATGGTCGGCAAGGTGCTGGTGGAGATCGTGAAGACGCTGGGCAAGGCGGTCATCGCCGGGGTGGGCGTGGAGCTGGCGCGGGTCGCGTCGGCGCACGTGCAGAAGCGCTTCGGCCCCAACAAGGACGACAAGAAGCCCGAGCAGAAGCCCGAGACCATGACGCCCGAGGAGCTACGCAAGGAGAACGAGCGCCTGCGGGCCGAGGTCGACGAGCTCAAGGAGCGCTTGGGCAGCGCCACGGTGCCGCCCGACGTGGCCGTGGGAAGCTGAGCGGGCAACGCGCCGCGTCAAGACCCGCGAGGGTTGAGCGCCGATACTCCGACGGTAGCTCGTTCCTGTCGGGGTCCGCGCATGTCCAGCAAGGTCGAGGAGCAAAACGCCCAGGCGGCGGCCGAGGCCGAGCGCCTGGCGCAGAAGGCCGACAAGGCTGCGCGCGAGGCCAAGAGCGGCCAGGCCAACCGCGAGGCCTTCTCCAGGCTGGTCAAGGCGAACCAGCAGGGCTCGCAGGCGCAGAAGGGCAACGCCGAGAAGACCCAGGGCGAGGCGCGCCAGGGCGAGGCGCAGGCGCAGAAGCAGGCCCGGGGTTCGGAGCAGGCGGATCGCGCGGCGCGCATGGCGCGAGGCGGCGTGATGCAGCACGCCCGTGTCATGGAGCAGGCCAAGAGCTTCTCGCAGGTGCTCGGCAAGCAGCACAGCGAGACCGCGCAGGCCGACGGGCAGCGCGTGGAGGCGCGCGAGCAGGGGGCGAGCAAGGACCGCGTCGAGCGCGAGGATCGCGACCGCGACGTCACCGGCGCCGAGGTGCAGCGCGAGGGCGATCGCGAGCAGGCCCGCGTGGAGGCGCGCCGCGACGGCGCGCCGGGCGGCGCCGTGGATCCCGACGGCCGCGGCAAGGGCGGCGGCGGCCAGG
>CAZONM010000141.1:0-13346 GCA_964580865.1 uncultured Myxococcales bacterium
CTCGTGATCGCGGTCGGCGCCCAGGGCGGCGCGCGCGCCCTCCAGGTCGCCCTGCATGAGCGCGGCCCGCGCCCGCACGGCCCGCTGCTCGAGGTCGGCCACGTCGGCGGCGATGAGCTCGGCGGCCGCAATCGGGTCGGCCCGGCCGAGCGCCAGCTCCGCTTGGCCGACCGCACCCTCGGGGAGGTCGAGGGCCTGGCCCTCGGGTCCCACGTGCCCGTTCTGCAGCTCGTCGACCCCGGGGACAGCGCGCAGGCGCACCACGTCGACCGCCAGAGCCGGCAGCGCCGCGGTGGGGCGCGGCACACGCATCTCGGTCTTGGGACGCTTTGTTGCCGTTCCCCCTTGGGGCTCGGCCTTGGGCCCGTCGCTCACGGCGCCACCTTGGCACAGGAGCCTGGCGAAAGACAGGCCCGTCAGTCGAGATCGTCCGCGTCGAGCCACGCGGCCACGTCGTCGTGCTCGTGACGCGCGACGATGCGCGGCACCTCGGGGCCCAGGTGCTTGTCCACCAGCTCCAACAGGCGGGCCCGCAGCCGGTCGCGCTCGGCGGCCAGGCGCGCCAGCTCCTGGTCCAGGTGCAAGAGCGCCAGGAAGCTGCCGAAGGCCCGGCGCAGCTCGCCCTGCCGCTCGAGCACGCGCACGGTGGCGTAGCCCGAGAGCAGCAGCAAGACCAGCGTGGTCCCGGCGCGCACTGCGCCCTCGGGCGTGGGGTCGCGCAGCACGATGACCCCAGGCGATCGCGACGTACGCCAGCAGCGTCAGCAGTGTCGCGGCGCACATCTTGATGGTGGCGCGCACGTCGCCGCGCGAGGTGAGCGCCTCGCCCGCCCACACCGCCGAGACGAGCACCGGCAGGTGCACGAGCACGCCGGGGATGGCCGCCGGCACCAGCACCAGCAGGAACGCGGCGTGCCGCACGATGCGCTGCATGCGCACCACGAGCGGCGGATCGCCGCGCAGCTCGCGATCGCTGAGGCCGAGCGCGCGCAGCTGCAGCACGTAGGTCTCGACGTCGGCGTAGAAGCGGCGCACCTCGGCGTCGTGCTGCAGGCGCTCCCACGCGTCGATGAGTCTGCGCAGGATCTCGCTCTGCTGGGCCAGCGTCAGCGACCTGCGCTCGGGCTGGTAGAGGCGGCGCACGGCCTCGAGCACGCGCAGGGTCTCGAAGTCGGACGCGTTGATGGTCTGGGCGCGCAGCGCGATGCCGAGCCGCGCGGTCAACATGCGCGCGGCATGCTGCGCGTCCGCACGCCAGCTCGCGAGCTGCTCGGCGTCGAGCTCGATGGGCGCGCCGTATTGCACGAGCACGCGGCTGCGCATGCGATCGCGGCGCCGGTAGTGCAGGCCCACGGGCACGATGCGCACCGGGATGCCCTTGGCCGCCGCCTCGAGCGCCAGGCGCGCGGCGCCGGTCTTGAGCGGCGCCAGCTCGGGCCGCGTGTGGCTGATCCCCTCGGGGAAGATGCCGAACGCCCCGCCCTGCTCGAGCACCTCGAGGAGCGCGGAGAACGCCGCGCTGTTGTCGACGCGCGCGGGCGCGCCGCTCGGCACCGGGGCGTCCTCGCGCGCGCCCTCGACCTGGTCTTGGCGCCGCTTGATGGGCACGCTGCCGAGCAACCACAAGAAAGGCCGCAGCACCACGCTGTCAAAGAGCACCTCCTTGGCCGCGAAGCGCACGTGCCGTCGACAGGTGGTGGTCACCATCACGGGATCGAGCAGCGAATTCGGGTGATTGCCGATGAAGATCACCGGCCCGTCGGGGATGGCGTCGGCGCCGCTCACCTCCACGGAACGGAAGAACACGCGCGTCACCAGGCGCAGGAAGGCGACCAACAGGGCGCGGAGGATGTCGCGCACGCGGCGATGGTAGCGTGACCTCCGGTGCGCGTGTTCCTCATCCACGGCATGGGGCGGACCCAGCTCTCCATGGCGCTCCTGGCCCGGCGCATGCGCGCCGCCGGCCACCGCACCAGCGCGTTCTCCTACTTTGTGTCGCGTGACCCGCTCGCGCGCATCGCCGACGGCCTGGTGGCCCACGTCGAGCGCGCGCTCGTCGCCGACGCCGATGACGGCTTCGCGATCATCGGCCACTCGCTCGGCAACATCATTACTCGCGTGGCGCTGCCGCGCCTGCCGGGCCTCCGCCGCTTCGTCATGCTGGCGCCGCCAAACCAGCCGCCCCTGCTCGCGCGCGCGCTCGCCGGCAACCCGCTCTTTCGCGCGCTCACGCGCGACGCCGGCCACAAGCTCACCGACGAGGAGTTCTACCGGCAGCTGCCGGCGCCCACCGTCCCCACGCTCGTCATCGCGGGCACCGGCGGCCCTCGCGCGTCGTGGTTGCCGTTTCGGGGCGCGCGCTCCGACGGCGTCGTCGGCGTCGACGAGACGGTGTTGCCGGGCGTGACCCACGTGGAGGTGCCGGCCATCCACACCTTCATCATGAACGACGCCGAGGTGGCGCGCCTCACGCTGCAGTTCCTCGATACGGCTCGATGCGGGTACCCTGGTTGAATCGACGGGCGGGCGAGGGTAACGCCACGGGCCATGCGGCTCCTGCTCCTCGCCTCGGCCCTCCTGGGTGCGCTCGTCGGCGCCTGCCAAGACCCGTGCGTGGCGCTGGCCGAGCGCATCTGTGCCTGCGAGCCCACGGCCGGCGATCGCCGCTCCTGCCGCAACGACCGCATCGTCAATCAGCAGAGCCGCGTCACCATCGACGACGCCGATCGCGAGCTGTGCGCCGCCAAGCTCGACACCTGCACCTGCGGTGCGCTCGACGAGAACGACCTCGACGCGTGCGGCTTCGTGGTGACGCCGGAGGCGGAGTGAGCGGCGACGACGATGACGAGGGCTCGCGCCCGCGGCGCCGCCTGTTCCGGCGCCGCAGTCGATCCGCGAGCGTGCCACGCTTCGACCTGCGCAAGGCGCTGTTCATCCTGCCGAACGCGTTCACGGTCTCGTCGATCTTCTGCGGCTTCTACGCCGTGCTCCGCGCCACGTCGGGCGAAGGCCCCGAGAGCTTCCGCCAAGCCGGGCTCGCGTTGTTCTTCGCCTGCTTCTTCGACGTGTTCGACGGCCGGGTGGCGCGCATGACGCGCACCCAGAGCGATTTCGGCGTGCAGATCGACTCCCTGGCCGACGTCATCTCGTTTGGCGTGGCCCCGGCCATCCTCGTGTACCACTGGGCGCTCAAGGGCCTGCACCCCATCGTGGGGCTCGCGGTGGCGTTCGCCTACTGCGCGTGCGGCGCCATCCGGCTCGCGCGCTTCAATGTGCTGGCGGCGCGTGGGCACGGCTCGCTCAAGTACTTCATCGGGCTGCCCATCCCCGGCGCGGCCATGATGATCGTCGCGCTCGTCGTGGCGCAGAGCGTGTGGATCCACGAGTCGGTGGAGGCCAAGGCGAGCATCGCCGCGCTGGTGGTGGTGCTCAGCTACCTGATGGTGAGCCGGGTACGCTTCCGCACCTTCAAGGACTTCCGGCCCAGCGTGCGCACCACGCCCATCCTGGTGGCGGTGCTGGGGGCGCTCGCGCTCGCGGTGCTGATCCTCAAGGCCAGCGTCACCCTGGTCTTGGCCGTGGGGTGCTACATCCTCCTCGGGCTCGTCGAGGAGGTCGTGTTCTTTCGGCGACGGCGGCGCGAGGCGACCGCGACGCACCCGGTGCGCGCGGCGCAAGCGCCGGGGCATGCGCCGGCCCCCCGCTGATCACCCCTTGAACAGGCCGCCGAAGCTCGTGAAGAAGCCGCCCTCCTTGCCGGCGAGCTTCTCGAGCTCACCGTCGTCGAGCAGGATGGCCCCGCAGCGGAAGCACTTCTCCACGTCGACGTTGCGCCAACGGATGGTCTGCAGGTCGTAGCCGCACTTGCCGCACTTCATCCAGTGCGCCTGCTTCTGCGCCTCTGCGTCTTGGGCCTTCTGCGCCCGGAGCTTCTCCTTGTGGAGCTTGTAGAGCTTCTCCGCCTCCTCCCGCGCGAAGAACTCCTCCTCGGTATTGGTCGGCTTGGTCACGGTGTGCCTCCGCTCCGGGGCGTTAGCCAGGTCGGCCCTCGCCTGCAAGCGCCCGTCGCCGCTCGACTGCGAGGCGCGGGCAGGCTGTGCCGGGCCTTTGACGGCGCGGGCCCCCGCAAACTAGTGTGGCCGCGATCCCCCGTCTCGGCGGGATCTTGCAGGAGAACGTGTGGGCGGGATCCTCCTCATCGACGCGGAACAGCCCTTCGCCGACAACCTCGTCGGCTCGCTCAAAGGACGCGGCTTCAGCGTGAAGCTGCTCGACGACGGCAAGGACGGGCTCGACTTCGCCAAGGACAGCCGGCCCGACCTCATCGTGCTGTGCGTCGAGCTGCCGAAGATGAGCGGCTATTCGATCTGCAACAAGCTCAAGAAGGACAACGATCTCAAGAACATCCCGCTCATCATCACCTCCAAGGAGGCGACGCCGGAGACGTTCGCGCAGCACAAGAAGCTCAAGACCCGCGCCGAGGACTACCTCATCAAGCCGTTCTCCGAGGGCGAGCTCGTCGACAAGATCGGCGCGCTCATCCCCCTGCCCGCGTCCGGCGGCGCGGCCACCGCGGCGCCGCCGGCAGTGGCCGACAGCGCCCTCGACGCGCTCGAGTCGCTGGGCGCCGACCTCGACCTCGGCCCGTCCGCGGGCGGCGGCGAGAGCGCCGTGCAGCTCAAGGACGACGATCTCGCCAGCTTCGACGTGGGCGACGCGCCCGCGGCGCTCGGCCTCACGCCTGACGACGACGCGCTGCTCAACAGCCTCGACGAGCTCGGACGGAGCGACGGCGACGCTGTCGCCCCCACGCCCGGCCTCGACGACCTCGAGCTGCCATCGGTGAAGGACGACGGCTTCGACGATGCGTTTGACGCCATCGCGCCCGCCGAGGAAGCCGCGCCACCGGCGCCGGCCCCCGCGCGCGTCCCCGATCCGCCGAAGCCGCCGCGCCCCGTTGCCGAGCCCCCGCGCGCGCCCGCCACGGCGCCGACGTCCTCGGCCGACCTGCAGCAGCTCTCGCAGCTGCGGCGCGAGAGCTCCGACCTCAAGGCCAAGGTGGCCGAGCTCGAGTCGAAGCTGCGCGCCGCCGACGACAACCTCAGGACTGCCCGCGAGAGCCATGTGCCCAGCGCTGCCGGTGGCTCGTCGGCGCGCGAGGTGCTCGCGCTCAAGGAGCAGCTGCGCGCCAAAGACAAAGAGATGGACGCCCTGCGCGACGGCGAGCTCGAGAAGGACAAGACCATCGTCGAGCTGCAAGAGCAGCTCGAGCGCGCGCAGGCCGAGGCGCAGGCCAAGTCCGACGCCGCCAACAAGAAGGACGCGGAGCTCTCGGGGCTCAAGGCCAAGGTCGACGCGCTCACCGAAGAGCGCGACCAGCTCGAGGAGCAGGTCACCACGCGCCTGGCCACGGCCGAGAACGAGCGCGAGGAGCTGCGCGGCCAGCTCGAGCAGGCGCGCGCCGACGCCCAGCGGCTCAAGGGCGACCTCGACCGCGCCAGGCAGCTCGAGGAGCGCCTCAAGATGGACGTCGACCGCGCGAAGGTGGACGCGGGCGAGGAGCGCAAGGCCAAGTCCGCGGCCGAGACCAAGCTCAAGGAGCTCGAGACCGAGGCGCGCACCCAGGAAGAGCGCGCCATGAAGGCCTACCAGCGCCTCAAGACCGAAGAGACGGTGCGTGAGAAGGCCAAGAAGGCCGTGGAGATCGCGTTCACGCTCCTGAACGGTGATGTCGACACCGGCGCCAAGGACGTGGACCTTGACATCGACCAGCTGGACGCGGAATAGCAGCCAACTCGCAAGACCATTGGACAGGAAGAGGACATGAAGAACCTGAAGCTCGTCGTCGTGCTCGTGGTCACTGCCATCGTCGCCACCGCGTGCTGCTGCCCGCTCGAGCTGTGCCTGGGCGGCGGCGGCCTGCCCACCGGCGCGCTGCCCAACAGCGATACCCAGCTGCGCCCGGGCCAGAGCGCGCCCATCGCGGTGGTCGCTCCGGCGAGCCAGCAGCGCTTCTGAGGCGCCCATGGCGCGAGTCAGACAGGCCGTCATCCCCGTCGCGGGGCTCGGCACGCGTTTCCTCCCCGCCACCAAGGTGGTGCCGAAGGAGATGCTGCCGATCGTCGACAAGCCCACGCTGCAGTACGTGGTGGAGGAGGCGTTCGCCTCGGGCATCGAGCACGTGGTCTTGATCCAGGGGCGCGGCAAGGGCGCCATCGAGGATCACTTCGACACGAGCTACGAGCTCGAGGACACGCTCGACAAGCGCGGCAAGAAGGCCGAGGCCGAGGTGCTGCGCGCCATCTCGCGCCTTGGTTCCATCGCGTCGGTGCGCCAGAAGGTCGCGCTGGGGCTCGGCCACGCCGTGCTGTCGGCGCGGCCCGTGATCAGGGACGAGCCCTTCGCCGTGCTCTTGGGCGACGACCTCTATCGCACCGCGCCCGGCAAGCGCCCGGGCATCGGCCAGCTCATCGACGCGTTCGAGGAGACGGGGCTCGGCCAGGTCGCGCTCATGACGGTGCCACGAGACGAGATCCACAAGTACGGCGCCGCCGAGGGCGAAAGCGAGAGCGCGCACCGCTTCCGCATCAGCGCGCTCGTTGAGAAGCCGCCCAAGGGCACGGAGAAGACCGACAAGGCCGTGGTGGGTCGCTACGTCCTGCCGCCGGAGATCTGGGGCATCCTCGAGGCCACCAAGCCCGGCAAGGGCGGTGAGATCCAGCTCACCGACGCCCTCGACGTGCTGCGCGCGCGCCAAGGGCTCATGGGCGTCATCGTCGACGGGCGGCGCGTCGACGCCGGCGACAAGCTCGGCTTTCTCGAGGCCAACCTGCTCGAGGCCTTGGGCCGTCCCGAGCTCAAGGCCGGCACCGTGGCGCTCCTGCGCCAGCTCATCGCCGAGGCGGAGCGCGCGTGACCGCGCGGCTCGTCACCGTGTGCGCCCTGCTCACGACCGCGCTTACCGCGGCCGTGCCCGCGCAGGCCTATCGCCCACCGGCGCGGCTCCTGCTGCAGAAGTCTATGGAGCGCCAGGCCGAGCGCGGCACCAAGACGCTGCAGGTGGAGGCCGAGACGCAGCTGTTCGACGCCGCCGGAGCGGCGCGCGGCCCGGCGTTCGCCGAGCGCATGCTGTTCCAGGCGCCCGGCGCCATGCGACGCGAGTCCGATCTTCCCGACGGCACGCGTGTCGAGCTGCGCGTCGACGACAAGACCGTGACGCGCCAAGCGGGCCAGCCCGACAAGGCCGGCAAGGCCGCGGCAGATCTGTTGTTCGACCTCATCAACGCCGCGCCGCCGCTCGATCCGGACCGCGCGGTGGAGCGCCTCCTGCGCGACCTGAAGCTGCTTGGCGTCAACACCGAGGTGGTGTCGTTCGCGCGCTTCGACGGCCGCATCGCCTACCTCGTTGGCTCGAAGCCCTGGGAGCTCGACAAGCCGCAGCTCTGGCTCGACAAGGACACGCTGTTGGTGGCCCGCGTGGTGATGGTGCAGAAGGGCGACGGCGCGGCGCTCAAGCGCACCGACGTGCGCTACCTCGGCTGGGGCTCGCCCATCGGCGGCGTGTGGTTCCCGTCGAGCATCGAGGTGTGGGTCGATGACAAGCTCGCGCGCCGCACGTCGGTGTCGCAGGTCGATCGCAACATCGCGTTCGACGCCACGCTGTTCCAGCTCAAGTAGCCGGTCACTCCATCAGCTCAATGACCGCGTCGACGTGCTCGAGCATGCGCACCGAGTGCCCGAGCATCTGCTCGATGATCAGGTCGATGCTCAAGAAGAACACCAGGCAGCCGCCCAGCACCTTGGCCGGCATGGCCATGAAGTACGCGTTGATCTGCGGCGCCACGCGGTTGATGAGCCCGAAGCCGGTCTCGACGATGAGCGTGACGATGCCCGTGGGCATGGCCAACAAGACCGCGATGGCGAGGACGTCGGCGGTGATGCGCGCGGTGTAGTCGACGAAGGGCCCAAAGCCCGCCTGGAAGTGCGGGAAGTCGTTGATGGGCACGGCCACGAAGCTCTCGAACAGCGCGGCGATGAACGGCCGATGCAGCTCGAGCGCAAGGAACAGCGCGAGCAACAGCTGGAACTGGAGCGAGCCGAACGCCGAGCTGCGCTCCTCGATCTCGGGCACCTGCAGCTGGATCTGGTTGGCGCCGCGGAGGATGTCGATGAGCTGGCCCGCGATCTCGACAACGTAGAACACCTTGGAGGCGACGAAGCCGATGACCAAGCCGACGAAGGTCTCCTTCATCATCATGATCAAGAAGCCGAGCGGGTTGAGCGGCAGGCCCGCGTCGGGGTCGAGGTTGGCGAGCACCGTGGGCCACAAGAGCATGGTGAGCGTGACCCCCACGCCCATCTTCACTTCCATGGGCGCGTTCTTGCCGCCCAAGAACGGCACCAGCACCACGATGGCCATGATGCGCGCCATGATGAGCGCGAACACGATGATGGTGCGCGTGAAGTCGACCTGCTCGGCGAGCGCGCCCATCAAGTTCTGCATGGCGCGCCTACTGCATGACCTCGAGGAAGCCACCAAGGCACCGCGACGCGAAGCGGATCATGGTCGCGCCCACCCACGGACCGGTGGCCGCAAGGATGGCGAACACGCCGATCATCTTGGGCACGAACGACAGCGTCTGCTCTTGGATCTGCGTGGTGGCCGAGAAGATCGCCACCGCCACGCCGATGAACAAGCTGAGCAGCACCGAGGGCATCGACACGATGATCGTGATGAGGATGGCCTCGTTCGTGATCTGGACGATGAAGTCCTGGATGCTCACGGGCGCCTCCTCACTGATAGCCGAGCACGAGCCCGCGCGAGATCAGGTACCAGCCGTCGACGAGGACGAAGAGCAATATCTTGAACGGCAGCGAGATGGTGGTCGGCGAGAGCATCTGCATGCCGAGCGCCATCAGGATGTTCGACACCACCATGTCGATGACCAGGAACGGCACGAAGATGACGAACCCTATCTGGAACGCCTTGGTCAGCTCGGAGATGACGAAGGCCGGCACGATGATCACCATGTCGTCGGCCGCCAGGCTCTCGCGGTCCTCGACAGCGCGCAGCCGGTAGGCAACGCGATAGAACATCTGTCGGTCCTTCTCGGAGCTGTTCTTCATCAAGAACGCCTTGATGGGCTCCTTGGCGAGCTTGAGCGCCTCGACGATGAGGTCGACGTTCTCCTTCTCCATGAGGTCGCCGCCGCGCCGGATCTCGATGAGCTTGTCGACGCGGTTGTAGATCTGCAGCCCGACGGGCTGCATCACGTACACCGTGAGGATGATGGCCATGCCCGTCACCACCGTCGTCGGCGGCGCCTGCTGCGTGCCGATGGCCTGGCGCGTGATCGACAAGACCACCGCGATCTTGACGAAGCTCGTCACCATCATGCCCACGAAGGGCACGAGGGCCAGACCCGCCATGGCCGTCATCAGGATGAGCGGGCGATTCGAGATCGAGTCGTTGCCGAGGAGCGTCTGGATGTCGGTGCCGAGGGCCGCGCCGCCGCCCTTCTTGGCGAGCGCGATGGCCGGCGCCAACGACACGACGAAAGACGCCAGGCCGATGAAGCCGGCCAGGCGCGCGGCGCGCGCGCACCCGCTCTGCTCCTTGGGCGCGCGCAGCAGCTGGCGCAGCGCGCGGATGCGGTGCTTCATGTGGTCTCCGTCCGCTTGGCCTCGAGGGCCGCCGCGAAGCTCGCGGGCTCGGTGGGCGCCGCCGGCGCCGTGGGCGTGAGGTCGCGCAGGTGCACCACGCCGCCCTCGCCGGCGCCGAGCAGCATCTGCTTGCCGTCGAGCTCCACGAGGAACAGCGCGCGCTTGGGGTCGAGCGACACGCGCTCGACCACCTTGATGCGCCGCCCGAGGTTCTGGCGCGCCATCAGCTTGCCGAGGCCCTTGTGCAGCGTGAGGTACGCGACGGCCACCACCACCGCCAGCATCAGCATGGTCTTGAACAGCGCGCCGAGCAGCTCGCCCAGGCCCGTCGACGGCGGGGGCAGCGTGTCGAGGTCGGGTGGCGGGCGGCGGGCGGCGCGCGGCGCGGCGTCGTCGTCGGCCGGGGCGAGCGGTGACGCCGCGGGGGCGGTCTCGGGCGCGGCGGGTGCATCAGGGGCGTCGGGCGCCACCGTCGCCGGGCCCTCCACGGGCGGGACTTCGGCCGGCGCGGTCAGCGTGACGACGAGGAGGGCGGCGAGCACGGGGGGCAGCCTAGCAGGATCGGCGTCGGGGGTGTCACGGGGCGCGGGGCGGGTGGTGGCGGGCGCGGCGGCGCGACCGCCGGTGGTCGTCGACGTGGACGAGGCTGAGCGGCCACCGCCCAATGGCTGCCGCACCGAATCCGGGCCGCGCCCCTACCGCGACAGCGACAAGATCCGCACCCCCAGCTCGCCGTCGACCTCGACCAGCTCGCCCTTACCGATGCGCTTCCCGTCGACCACCAAATCAACCGCGTCACCGGGCTTGCGCGACAGCTCGATGACGTGGCCCGCCCGCAGCTGCACCACATCGGCCGCCGACACCGAGACGCGCCCGAGCTCCACCACCAGCGCCACCGACACGTCGTCGAGCAGGCCCGACGCCTCACCCGAAGCGCCGCCGCCCTCGTCGTCGCCCTGCTCCTCTTGGCTGTCGCTGTGCTCGGCGCCGCGCTCGAGGTCGACACCGCCGTGGACCAACGGCCGCGGCGCCCCGCACAGGGCTCGCGCCGCCGCCGCGCGGCGCGCGCGCTGCGAGCGCGCGCGCTCGTCGACGATCCCGGGCGCCGACAGCGCCCTCGCGTTCTCCGTGGACATCGCTGCCTCTCCCTCGCCGGCGGTCGCCGCGCCCAAGAACAAATGGCCGCGCACGCGCGGCTCGCCCACGGGCGCGATGGCCTCGAGCTGCAGCTCGTAGCGCCCGCGCTCGCCCACCACCACGCTCCCCGTCAACACGCCGTGCCCGCCGTCGCCCACGCGCGCTTGCGCCCGGCCCGACAGCGCCGGAGGGTCGCCCGGCTCCAAGCGCAGCTCCGACTCCTCCACCAGGATGATGTCCTCGGTGTCGAGCGCCTCGATGTCGGCGACCGGCAGCGCGATGCGCCCCACCTCGACCACCACGGGCGTCATCACCATGCGGATGAGGTCGAGGCGCTCGAGCTGGCGCGCGAGCGCACGCTCCTGCGCGGGCCCCGACGAGGGCGGCGCGCCGGTCAGCGCCTCGCTCATGAGCGCCATGGGCACGTACAAGCGCGCGAACCCCACCTGCTTGTTGAAGAACACCTTGAAGCTCATGCACAGGCACGGGTCCGACGCGGGGAAGCGCTCCTTGAGCGAGGCCAGCGTGCCGTGCATGGCCTCGAGCCGCACGCCGAGCTGGCTCTCCTCGACGTCGCCGGCGACCAGGTGCAGCACCTTCAGCAGGATGAATGAGAACACGCCGTCCTCGATCTCCGACAGCGGGCGTTGCCCGTCGACGTCCTCGGCGCTGCCGCCCAGGAGCTTGTCGATGGCCCGCTGCGCGAGCGGTAGATCGACCTCGAGCAGCGCTTTGTCGGTGCGCGGCGGCAAGCCGATGACGGCCGCGCACGTGGGCTCGGCGAGCACGCGCTTGAGCTCTCCTTGAGCGAGCGCGCGGACGCCGTCGAACCAGACGTCGACGTCAGCGTGGAGCAACTGCGCCAGGGCGTCGCGCAGGCGCTTCTTGAAGTCGTGCTCGAACGGCGTCTGCGGCAGGTGGCACAAGAGCGCGTTGATGGCGCGCACCTGCTCGCGCGTCAGGCGCGGCAGATCCTGCATGCGGTACTTGCGCAGCTTCTTGGCCATGGCGCGCGCACTCTACCCCGGCCCGCGCCCGCCCGGGGGCGGGTCGTCGCGCCGATGGTGCTCGTGCGGCTCGCCGGTGACCGCCTCGAGGATGTCGTCCTTCACCTCGGCGGCGGCCTCCACGCCCTCGGGCTTCTTGCCGGGGAACAAGAGCGAGAGCGCGACCCCGCCCACCAGGAAGCCGCCGACCACGCCCAACGACACCAGCGTGGGCACGTGCTCGGGCAGCCACCCCACCAGCTCGGGCCGGCCGAGCGCGCCTGCCGCCCAGTGCACCAGCGGCAGGCACATCTTGGCGCCAACGAAGGCGAGCACGATACCGAGCGACGGCTTCAAGAAACGCAGGCCGAACAGCGCGCCCGACAAGAGGAAGAACAACGAGCGCAGCCCGAGGATGGCGAAGATGTTCGAGGTGTAGACGATGAACGGATCGAGCGAGACGCCGAAGACCGCGGGGATCGAGTCGAGCGCGAATACCACGTCCGACAGTTCCACGGCGATGAGCACCAGCAACAGCGGCGTCGCCTTGCGGGCGCCGTCGACGACCGTGAAGAAGTGGTGCCCGTCGTAGAAGTCGGTCACCGGCACGAAGCGGCGCGTGAAGCGCACGATGCGGTTCTCGCTGACCTCCACCTCCTCTTCGTCTTCGCCGCCGAACAGGAGCTTCACGCCCGTGAACAGCAGGAAGGCGCCGAACAAGTAGATGAGGAAGTGGAAGCGCTGCAGCAGCGCCGTGCCCGCGAAGATGAAGATGGCGCGCAAGACGACGGCGCCGAAGATGCCCCAGAACAGCACGCGGTGCTGGTGCGCCGGCGGCACCTTGAACGACGAGAACAAGAGCAGGAAGACGAACAGGTTGTCGACGGAGAGCGAGTACTCGATGATGTACGCGGTGAAGAACTCCATGGCCGCTTCGCGCGAGCGGTCGTGGTCGATGGCCAGCCACACGTACCCGCCGAACGCGCACGCCAGGCTCACCCACAGCGTCGTCCAGCCGAGCGCTGCGCGGCGCGACATCGCCTCGGTCTTCTTGCTGCCGACGTAGAGATCGACGGCGAGCACCACCGTCACCACGGCGGTGAACGCGATCCACAATGCCGGCGTCCCGATCGACTGCACGCGGCCTCCGGAGGTGCCGGAGCGCTCTAGCAGCTTTCCGGGTGAGCGGCAGTCCTTACCCGACGGTCAGCCGCTCCAAGCGCAAGCCCTTCTTCTCGAGGCGGCGCATGAGCTCGCCCTTGCTGGCCTCCACCAGGCGCCGCTGGCCGCCCTCGAGCCCGTGGAACGCCAGGCTCACCTTGCCGCCGTCGGCCGTGAGCTTGAGGAAGCCGCCCTTGAGCGGGCCGTCCTTGAGCTCGATCTGGAATTCCTTGAGGCCGCGCTCGTTGACGGCCAGGTACACGGCGCTCACGAGCTTCTCGAGGAGCTCGGGCGGGATCTGCCGGGCCCCCGCCGCCCCCTGCAGCGGCCCCGCCGCCGGCGCCGACGAGGGCTTGGCCTGCGCCGCCGCCGCCGCCGCGCCCTCGTCGCCGTGGCCCT
>CAZONM010000142.1:0-13330 GCA_964580865.1 uncultured Myxococcales bacterium
CGGGCGTGCACGCGCGCGGCCAGGTGGTGAGCGCGCGCTTCGCCTCGCGGGTGCCGGCCGAGAAGATGGTGCTCGCCTGCAACAGCCAGCTCGGCGACGACCTCGCGGTGGTGAGCGCCGACCAGCCCTTCGACGACTTCGACGCCAAGCGCCACAGCGTGGGCAAGCGCTACGTCTATCGCGTGCACCTGGCCCCGTGGCACGACCCCTTCGCCGGGGCCACCAGCTGGCACGTGCGCCAGCGCCTCGACGTCGACGCCATGGGCGCGGCGGCGGCCGCGTTCGTGGGCGAGCTCGACTTCGAGAGCTTCCGCTCGCAGCACTGCGACGCGGCGCATGCGCGCCGCTACCTATGGATGAGCGAGGTGCGCCGCACGGGGCACCTGCTCGAGTACGAGGTGCGCGGCAACGCCTTCTGCCGCCACATGGTGCGCTGCCTGGCGGGCACCATCGTCGACGTGGGTCGCGGCCGCTTCGCGCCCGCCGACATGGCGCGCGTGCTGGCGGCGCGCGATCGCGCGGTCGCGGGCGTGACCGCGCCGGCGCAGGGGCTCACGCTCGAGGAGGTCTATTACCCCGACGCGCTCGCGCATGCGGACATCCCGCCGAGCGCGCGTTTCCCGGGCTTCCCGGTCACGGCGGAGGACTGGCCAGCCGGTCCTCCACCAGCCGGCGGATGATCGACGCGCTCGGCTCGAGCACGCTGACGAATTCCACGCCCATGCCGTTCTTCGACGCGTGCACCACGCGGCCGAGCCCCTCGATGAGCGTGCCGCCGTCCTTCACGGTGAACTGGAAGAACACCGACGCCCCCACGGCGCGCGGCGCGGGCGTCTCGATGAACATGCCGCCCACCGACAGGTTCTTGGCGTGCACGGCGCGGAATTGGGCGATGGAGTCGCTCGTGACCTGCACGAGCAGCTCCAGCGGCACGCGCGGGTGCTTGCGGTGGTCGATGCCGTTGCCGCCCGAGGCATCCGCGGCGGCGGCCTTCTTCTTCGCCTTCTTGGCCATCAGGTCTCCCGCAACAAGTCGGCCACGCGGCGTCGCAACAGCTTGGCGAATTCGAACGAGGCGCCGTCGGCCGCATAGTCGAGCTGCGTGTTCCAATAGGGCAGGTTGCCGCCGTCGCGCCAGGGCACGTCGACCAAGATCTCGCCGTCGCGCTTCTTGGTGACGAGCTTGTCGAGGTCCACGGCCTCCTCGGCGGCGATCACCTTCAGCTCGCGCGGCGAGAAGTGCAGCCAGCCCTCGTCGATCTCCGACGACACGCGGGCGCGCACGTCCTCGATGACCGAGCGCGTGTGCGCCACGCCCTCGCGCACCGCGGGCATCGACACGTCGCTCATCACGCTCACGGCGTCGACAAAGGAGGCGCCGCACGAGAAGATCGAGTGGAACACCGTGGGGTCCCGGAAGGGCGTGCCCGGGCCGCAGATGGCGACGATCTTGCCCACGCCGTCGGGGGTCACGTAGTTCACCAGGCTGTCGGCGTCGATGACGGCGCTGGAGGCGCCGAACCACGGCGTCGACGGGTGCGGCACGTACCAGTCGGGCAGGCCGACCTGCGCCAACAGCGCGCGCTCGCGCTCGTCGAGCGCCAACACACCGTAGCCGTCGCCATGGAGCACCAGGTGCGCGGGGTTGAGCGGATCGGCGATCTTGCCGTGCAGCCCGTCGAGCCCGTCGAGCGCGAAGCGGCGCTGGCGCGCGGCCTCCTCGATGCCCATGCGCACCATCTTGGCCATGAAGCGCGGCGGGCCCACCTGGTGCTCGAGGATGGCCTGGCACATGGCCACCACGCGCGCGCGTCCGCCCGCGTGCTCCACGTCGAGGAAGCGGGGCAACACCAGCGCCGCCGCCACGGCGCCGTCGATGTGATGGGTGAGGAAGTTGTCCTTGAGCTTGGCGGCGTCGGAGAACATCGACGCCAACACCGCGTCCTCGGTGGCCACGGGCGAGAGCCGGTTCTGCTCGGCGATGTCGAGGATCTGGCCGATCTCGGCCACCGCGTGCCGCCAATTGATCTCGTCGTAGCCCGCGTCGGCGTCGCGCGTCTTCCACGCGTGGCGCAGGTCGACCAGCACGTCGAGGATGCGCTGGCTCTCGAGCGGTGTCAGCGCGCTGCAGTCGCGCACCTTGGTGGCGAGGTCGACCACGTGCCCGGCGGTGGAGCGCACGCGCACGCGGCCCACCTCGCGCCGAAGCGCGGCGCGCCGCTCGGCGCCCTTGAGCACGGGGAAGAGGTCGCGCAGCGCGTCGCGGCGCGGGTGCTCGGCCCAGCGCTCGTACAGCTTGTCGACGGCCACGGGCTTGCGCGGCGCGCGCTTGAGCACCGCTAGCCGCCGGGCCAATTCGCCGGCAGCGCCGTCGTCGGTGGCGCGGGTGTCGGGCGGCGGGCCCTCGCGCTCGTAGGCGGCGGCGCGCGTGCTCGTGGGCTCGCACCAGCCGTTGGCGTCGAGCGAGTAGGGGTTCAGGTCGTTGAGGCGCACGCGCTTCGCGGGCCGGAGCGATGGCTCCGACCGCGAACCGCGCTTGGGAGGCGTCGGCGGGTGCGACACGTCTGCAGTCCAGCGGACGTCCAAGGCTAGATCGCGCCCGGCGCGCGATCGAATGTCCGGCATCACCGCGGACAGCGGCCGATCGTGGCGCCTACGGCAGCGCGAGGCGCAGGAACGTCGTGTGACACAGAGCGTCGAGCGCCTCGAGGAGGTCGCGGTGATTGCGCAGTGCGTCAGCGACCGCGGGGTCCTCGCGCGCGCGCTGCGCGAGCGCAAACGCCGACGTCTGCACGTGCCATTGGCGCGGCTGGATGCCGAGCACCGAGATGGCGTCGACCAGCCGGCGCGCGGTGGCGGCCTCGGCGGCGCCCGGGGTCGTCCGGAGGCCGTCGAGCGCAGCCACCAGCGCATCACCGAGCAATTCGCCGCTGTGGGCGACGCCGAGCGTGAGGCCGAGCGCGTGGGTCTCGTCGACCACGCCGCGCAGCTGGGACGACAGCGCGCGCCAGGCGAAGTCGGCGTCGTCGGTGTGCTCGGTGGCCACGAGCTCGCGCACCAGCGCGTCGGCGCGACGCGATAGCACGTGCGACGCGAGCGTCTCGACGTGGAGCGGCAGCGGCACGTCGAGCTCGCGCAGCGCGAGCAGGAGCGCGCGGTGGCTCTCGAGCAGCTCGTCGCCGAGGGCCTCGAGCAGGCTCACCTTCTCCGTCCCCAGGGTGCGCGCCGCCTGTTGCCGCAGGTCCTTGAAGGCGTCGCGCAGGGCGAACGAGCGATGGCCGAACGCCTCGTCGAGCGCGCGCACCATGGCGGGCGTGCTGCCGTCGACCGCGGCGGCGCGCACGCGCTCGAGGCGCCCCTGCAGATCGGCGTCGCCGGCGAATTGCGCCGTGCAGCAGCGGAAGTCGAGCCCGCCGAAGTGCGCCAGCGCGTACACGGTGTCGGCGGCCTCGCCGGTGCGCTCGTCGGTGATGGTGGCGCGCCCGAACACGCACGGCACGCGCCCCTTCTTGAACGACGTCTCCTCGCGCAGCGTGACGTCGTAGGCGTACAAGCGGCTCGACCGGCGCGGGCCCTCCGCGAGGGCCTGCAGCGCGTGGCTGACGGCGACGTTGTCGGGCGTGACCGCGGCGGTCACCGCGCGCTGCGCGTAGATGTCGGCGCCGGTGACGGGCTCGCCGCGCGGCCCCGGGACGTTCGAGCGCGCGGCGCGCAGCGCCTCGACGAACGGGGCCTCGGCGTCGACGCCGGTGGCGCGGCCGAGCGCCAACGCGCGCGCGGCGTACTTCATGAGGATCACGCTCTCGCCGCCGCTGATGTCGTCGAAGAACCAGCCGCACGAGGTGTACATGAGCAGCGCGCAGCGCTGCATCTCGAGCAGGCGGAAGAACGTCACGCGCTCGTCCGTCGACAGCTTCTTGCGCGCCCGGTCGGCCACCAGCTCGTCGGCGCGCGTGGCGTCGAGCACCACGTCGATGTACGCGTCGCGCGTGGCCCACGGGTCGCGCGCCAGCTTGCCCATCTCGCGCTCGTAGTGCGCGGCCAGCGCGTCACGCACGCCGTCGAGCGCGGCGCGCAGCGGCTCGCGCCACCGCTGGTTCCAGCCCGGGCCGCCGCCCACGTTGCAGCCGCAGTCGCGCGACCATCGCCCCACCCCGTGCGCGCAGCTCCAGGCGCTGACGTCGAGGATGTCGGCCTCGGCGCGCACGGGGCCGCGCGCCAAGAACTGCGCGTAGCCGGTGAGCACCACGCGCGGATCGCGCTGTAGGCGCGCGAAGGTCGCCGCCAGCGCCATGTCGCCGAACTTGAAGTGGTGGCCGTAGCTCTCGCCGTCGGTGGCGGTGTGCACGAGCCAGGGCTCGCCGTCCCGGGGACCGCCGGGCGTCGCGCGGCGCTGCGCGAACGCATGCTCGATGGCGCCCACCAGGTGTTGCGCGTCGGCCAGCATGCCGTTGAACGCGATGCCCTTGGCGATGGCGCCGTCGTAGAAGAACAGGTGCAGGGGGCGCCCGCGGTGCTGCTGGTACAGGTAGGCGCGGCCCGTGGGCACGTCGCCGTTGGCGCACGTGGTCCACCCGCTGCCGTCGAGGAAGCGCCAGCGCTTGGCCTGATACGGCGACAGGATCGTGAACTGGATGCCGTTGTCGGCCAGCACCTCGAGCGTCTCTTTGTCGCACGCGGTCTCGGCGAGCCACATGCCCTCGGGCTTGCGCCCGAAGCGGTGCTCGAAGTCGCGGATGCCCCAGCGCACCTGGGTCTCCTTGTCGCGCCGGTTGGCCAGCGGCAGGATCACGTGGTTGTACACCTGCGCCACCGCGTTGCCGTGGCCGCGCTCCTCTTGGGCCCGCCGGTCGGCGTCGAGGAGCTCGGCGTAGGCGCGGGGCCGGTGCCGCTCCATCCACCGCAGCAGCGTGGGCCCGAAGTTGAACGAGAGGTAGCGGTAATTGTTGATCAGGCTGGCCACGCGGCCTTGCCCGTCGAGCATGCGGGCGGCGGCGTTTGGCTGGTAGCACTCGTCGGCGATGCGCTCGTTCCAGTCGTGAAACGGCGCGGCCGACTCCTCGCGCTCGATCTCCTCGAGCCACGGGTTCTCGCGCGGCGGCTGATAGAAGTGCCCGTGGATGCAGGCGTACAGGTTCTGATCGTCGTCCTTCGACATCCTCGTCACCTCGAGCGGGGTCGCGCCGGCGCCGACGACGGCTCGGCCTGCGTGGCGCGCACCAGCGCGTCGTCGCCGAAGCGGTCGCGGATCTTGTCGACGGCGCGGCCCAAGCGCTCGTCGCGCTCGGTGGCCGCGTGGCCGAACAGGTCCACCTGGCGCGGCGCGGCGTCGTCGACGAGGGCGGTGGCGGTCACGCCCACCAGGCGCATGGGGCGGCTCGTGTCGGCCTTGCGCACCAGGCGCTCGAGCGCGGCGCGCAGGCTGGCCGCGTCGTGCGCCGGCTCGGCCAGGCGCGCCTCACGCGTGACGCTGCGGAAGTCGGCGTACTTGAGCTTGAGGCGCACGCCGCCGGCGCGCAGGGCCTTGGCCCGCAGGCTCGCCGCCACCTCGTCGATGAGGGGCAAGAGCTCGCGCAGCACGCGCTCGACCCCGCGAATGTCGTGCTCGAGGGTGCGCTCGGCGCCCAGGCTCTTGCGCTCGCGCGCGTCGTCGACCGGGCGCGCGTCCTCGCCCAACGCGAGCGCCGCGATGTGCAGGCCGAGCGCGCCGAAGCGCCGCTCGAGGTCGGCCTTGTCGGCGCGCGCCACGTCGCCGATGGTGACGAGCCCCGCGGCGCGCAGCTGGTCGGCCGCCGTGGGGCCCACGCCCCAGAGGCGCTCGACGCCGAGGGGCTCCAAGAAGGCCCGCTCCTCGCCCGGGGGCACCACCACCAGGCCGCTCGGCTTCTTCAGGTCGCTCGCCACCTTGGCGACGTACTTGGAGGCCGCCACGCCGACCGAGCACGGCAGGGCGAGCTCGTCCTTGACCGCGCGCTGCACCTTCCAGGCGAGCTCGGCGGGCGGGCCGAACAGCGCCTCGGTGCCGGTGACGTCGACGAAGGCCTCGTCGACGGACAAGGGCTCCACCGTGGGGCTGAAGCGGCCGAGCAGCGCCATGAGGCGGCGGCTCACCTCGACGTAACGGCCCATGCGCACGGGCAAGATGACGGCGTGGGGGCACAGCCGCTGCGCCGCGAACATGGGCATGGCGCTCTTCACCCCGAAGCGCCGCGCCTCGTAGCTGGCGGCGCACACCACGGCGCGCCGGCTCGAGCCCCCCACGATGACGGCCCGACCGAGCAGCTCGGGTCGATCATGCTGCTCCACCGACGCGTAGAACGCGTCCATGTCGACGTGCATGACGGCGCGGGCCCAGGGCATCGGGGCCACTCTACCCAAACTCCGCGCCCCCGACGTGCGTGGGTCACAGGGCTGCCCGGACGCCATGGTCCCGGGCCACACCGCGATCTACCAGGCGCGCCAAACCGTGCGGGTTGCGGCTAGTCTCCCCCGCAGGAGGTGTTCCTTGGCAGACTTCATCGAAGACTTCGACCCCGAGGCGGCCGTCAAGCCGTCCAAGCTGTGGGCCGTGCACTCAGAATCTGACGGCAAGCCCTACATCCGGCGCTGGGCCAAGAGCGAGACCGAGGCGTCCGCGCTCATCCCCGAGCTGAAGAAGACCGACGCCCTCGCGGCCACCAACACCTACTGGGTCACCCAGCTCACCGTCGGTGAGGTCGCGGGCCTCAAGCACACCGGCTTCATTCCCAAGGACGCCTGAACATGCCCATCCAAAACGATCCCAAGTTCCCCGGCGTCGGCACGCGACAAGGCCAGGGCGTCACTGGCACCGGCGGCACCCAGACCACCGGCAACGTCCAGGGCGCCACCCAGGTGACCGAGACACAGCCGCTGTCGCAGGCGGGCGCCGTCGGCCAGGTCAACATCCTGCAGATCCCCGAGGCCCAAAAGGCGGCGGTGAACGAGCTGCGGAACGTGATGAAGAGCGGCAAGCTCACCGAGTACTACGACGCGGCCATCGGCTACTCGAAGACCGGCACCGTCGACCCGGCGCTCCAGAAGAAGGCCCTCGACCTGTTCGCCGCGCTGCCGGCGATCAACCCGGCGACCGGGCCCGAAGCGTTCGTGGCCGCGGGGTTGTGGACCAAGGGGCCGAGCCACGTCGGCCTGCTCGACCACGCCGCCCGCTACCTGCCTGGTCGTCAGGTGCTCGTGAGGACCACCATCGACCCGAACATCGACGGCTCGCGCAGCGCGTTCCTCGCGTTCAAGGAGGGCGGCACCACGGCCGTCACCTACCGCGCCACCCTGATGGGAGAGGAGGGCGACAAGTTCCTCGTCAAGGTCGACGGTAGGAATGAGCCGCTCAAGGTGCCGAAGACCGAGATCTTCGCGCTCAACCAGCCCATCGACCTCGAGAGCTGCCGCAAGGTGCGCACGCAGTACGGCACGGGCTACGTCGTGTCGGACTGGTGGCAGAACGTCGCCGACTACAACGCGCCCCTGATGAAGGCCAAGGTCGCGGAGGCCGCCATCCTCATGGACGACCTGGTGACCAAGCTCGACTTCGCCAAGGCCAAGACCGAGCGCGCCGGCGGCGCCATTGGCGTGCTGTTCGGCCGCGGCTCGGGCGGCGAGAACATGGTCGAGGTGCAGAAGCAGTGCGTGAAGATCATCCACGACGTCATCGACATGAAGTACCCGTCGGGGCCGAACGAGCTGTTGTACGCGCGCGGACGCCAGCACGTGTCGGACTGCGGGCGCGCGGCCACGCGCGGCATCGGCATGTGCCGTGAGCAGGCGTCGGTGATGTTCGCGATGCTGCAGCCCTTCTCCAAGGCGTTGGGCTTCGACACGCAGTTCATCGACGGCACCTGTTACCGCGACGTGCCGCGCGGCGGTCAGCCGCACTTCGGCGGCTCCGACCACGGTTGGGTGCACGTGCAGTACCGTCCGTCGACGGAGCTGTACGTCATCGACCGCACGTGGGGCCAGGTCAACGTCACCGCCGACGCGGCCTACGGTGGCCGCATGGGTGACCGCCACCCGGGTCAGCTCGAGAACTTCGCCGGCAACGCGCAGGTCAAGCCCACCGACGTGCGCATGGACGGCTCGGTGACCGTGGAGAACCACGTCACCCAGTTCTCCGAGCAGAACCTGAGCCGTGAGGCGACGCACGTCAGCCGCACGCAGTGGAACAACGAGCAGTAGTCAGCCACTCGTAACCGCGAGCAGCCATGCCCATCCGACGCAACGACCCCACCACGTCCACGGTCACGAGCGGCACGCGACGCCAGAGCGGCGCCGCCACCAAGCTCGCCGCCACCGAGCTGAAGAAGCTCCTGGCGGACATCGAGGCGGCGCCACCCGAGCAGCGGGCGGCGCTCTTCGAGGGCCTGGCCGGGCGGGGGCTCGAGCTGTCGGCGGAGCAAGCCAAGGTGCTGAACGAGGCCGCCACCAAGCATGGGGTGGCGGTCTCGTTCGGCGCGCCCGCGGCGCCGGTGGAGCAGGCGCCCTCGAAGGGCGAGGTGAACACCAGCCTCGCCGAGGCCGGCGTCACCGTGACGCAGGCGCAGCGCGACGAGATCGCCAAGCAGACGGCGCTCAAGGCGATCGACGTCGTCACCAAGTTCAAGGACGTGCAGGGCGAGGCGGAGGCCATCAACGGCGAGGGCGACCCGCGCGTCAGCGCCCGCCGGTCGGCCATGAGCCTGCTCATCTCCGAGAAGAGCAAGCAGTTCGTCGACCTCGAGCAGCTCAAGGGGCTCGGCGGCCGCGTGGCCGACGACATCGCGTGGCTGATGGACGCGGAGCGCAAGGACTACACCCAGCAGGGGTCGAACCAGTTCTCGTGGAACCGCGCCGAGGGGTACGGCGCGTCGTCGTACATCCAGACGGAATTCTCGACGCGGGTGAAGCGCGCCGAGACCAAGGCGTCATCGTTCGAGACCGGTCAGAGCAAGATCGTCGACGCCGGCGACAACAGCGTGTTGGCGGCCGTCAACCTCAAGGACCCCGACAAGCGCGCCGCCGCGCTCGCCGACATCCTGCTGCAGTTCCGCGGCCGCGTCGACACCGCGGGCACCAAGATCGACTACCAGAACAACCGCATCGACCGCGTCGGCACGGTGCTGGTGGCCGAGCAGCGCATGTTGGCCGCCGCCGCCGACCTCGACGCCAACGATCCCACCAAGATGCGCGAGCTCGCGCTGGTGTCGTCGGTCATCGCGAGCCACCCCACCAGCTCGGTCAACAGCATCTTCGATGCGCGCAACACCGTGGCCGAGATGGCGCGCCTGTACCCGTCGTTCGTCAAGTCGGGCGACGAGTCGCCCTACGAGGCAATCCACCACAACTTCTCGCGCGACACGCCGCGGCACATCGCCAACTTTCTGGCCACCACGATGTTCCCCGTGGGCGACGAGAAGGTGCGCGCCGACAGCTTCTGCACGCTCGTGAGCGCCATGGAGACGGCCCGCGGCGGCGACGTCGCCGGCGCGCGCGCCGAGGTCGACAAGCTCCTCAAGAAGAACCCGGGCATCGAGGGCTTCGGCGAGCTCGCCACCGTCGACAACGCGCAGTTCGCCGACAAGCTGCGCGATCTCATCGCCGGCAAGTGCAAGCAGCCGCTGTCGAAAGAGGTCGAGAAGTTCCTCTCGCTGTCGGCGCACCTGTACCGCGTGGTGGTCGACTCGCGCCCGAGCATGGAGACGCTGCAGCGCGACTTGTTCCGCGCCGGCGACGCCTGGGGCGAGGTGGCCGACGTCATCGCGCAGATGAGCAAGGGCAACACGCTCGGCACCCTGCGGGACCTCGGCGAGGCGCGCCTGGCCATGCGCGACGCCGTCATCGGCGCAAAAACCGGCTACGAGCGCATCGAGCTGATCAAGCTCGACGCGCAGCTCAACCGCCTCACCAACGAGGAGCTCGGCGGCGCCGTCGACCGCATCGGCAACGTCAAGACCGACGCGCAGCGCGCCGAGTGCCTGCTCGCGGTGCAGACCGGCCTGCGGGCCGCGGTCGCCATGGGCCTCGAGCACATCGTCGACCCGAAGGACCCGGCGGCGGGTAAGGGCGAGGGGCTCGGGGTCCTGCTCTCGGAGGTCGACAAGGCCTTGAGCGGTGGCAAGATCGGCGAGGACCAGTACCGCGAGCTGATGTCGCGCGTGTACGTCGCGTCCGCGGTGGTCACGCAGAACACGCGCTCCTTCTTCGACAGCCGCACGCCGGCGCTGGCGTCGGCCAACATCAAGCTCGATCCGCAGTTCATGGATCAGCTCGCCAAGGAGAGCCCGCTCCACTACGTGACCGCGCTGGCCCAAAAGGGCATGACGGTCGGCCTGCAAGAGAAGATCACCGCGCGCAGCATCGAGAACGTCGAGGGCATGCGCGTGCTGAACGGCATCGGGCCGGTGGTGTTCACCTCGGTGGTGTTCGCCGAGAGCGCCAAGGAGCTCGCCAAGTTGGGCACGTCGAAGGACCAGCTGGCGGTGCTCTACAAGCTCGAGGAGAAGAAGATGGTGGCGGTGGGCGGCCTGTTCGTCGACTCGGCCAACGCGCCGGGCGGCAACAGCCACCTGAACATGTACGCCATGAACAACGGCATCCCCGTGGCGGCGCTGCCCGACTTGCGCACCAAGTACGGCGAGTTCTTCCAGAACGCCGGCAAGGAAGGTGGCGTCTACATCGACGACACCGGCGGCAACTTCCGCATGATGACGCTCGAGAAGGCCGTGGAGGATGGCTTGATCCCCGGCGCCAAGAAGGGTGACAAGGCGTCCATCGAGGCGGCCATCGAGAAGCTGCGCCCCGGCGTCAACCGCTCCGTCAGCTACATCAAGCCCACCACCGAGGGTCAGGCCTTCGAGCTCGCCGCCAAGCACGAGGCCATCATCAACGAGAAGCGCAAGACCCGGCAGGTTGAGCTGTTCATTCCGCAGGATCAGGTCCGCGGCATCTCGCACACGCCGACGTTCGAGGAGCTGGCCACGCTCGGCATCCACGCACGTCACCTCGCGGGCGAGAAGGGCACGGTGCTCGCGCTGCTCGCCGCGCACCCGGTGCTCGGCAAGCACGTGCCCAAGGGCTCCGAGGTCACGCCCGCCGACATCAAGGACGCCCTCAAGGAGGCCATCGACCCGAAGACCGGCAAGACCCTCGACGAGCTGTGGACCGCGGTGTGGTCACAGGATCCCAAGGTCGGCACCGTCAACGCCGAGGGCACCAAAGAGACGAACCCGAACCACTTCCTGAACAGCGCCTTCTACACGGACCGGCAATACCGCGCGCAGACGCGGGAGAGCCTGCAGCACGCCACGCTCGAGGGGCTGTGCAACCTGTGGGTCAAGAGCCTGCCCGAGGTGAAGCACGCGGTGGTCGAGGGCGACACCGTGTCCACGCTGGCGGTCAAGTACAACACCACGGTGGAGGCGCTGCGCGAGCTCAACGGGCTCAAGAAGGGCGATCCCTTGCCCAAGGAGCTGCGGGTGGTGCCACAGGAGCTCACCGACGCCGGCAAGAAGCTCTACGACGGGCTCAACCGCAACCCGGCGCTGGCGGCGTCGGACAACTGGATCACGCGCTCGTCGTTCACCGGCGAGGATCGCCCGGGCAAGTCGGGCGCCGGCCAGTACGAGTCGTTCCCGAACCTCCGCAACCCCGTGGCGCGCATGATCGGCCTCGCCGGCGTCGTCGAGTCCACGTGGATGCCCGAGCCCATCGAGAACAACGTCGCCGAGCAGTTCTACCTGCCGTTCATCGGGCCCACGGTGGTGGTGCAGCACTGCCTCGCGCCCGATATCTCGGGCGTGATGATCTCGCGCGACATCGAGAACGGCGCGCGCGGCGACGTCACGTTCCAGCTCGTGCACGGCTTCGGCGGCGGCGTCGAGGGTGGCAAGACCACCGAGGGCGTGATCCACCAAGGCAAGCTCGACGTGAAGATCACCAACGGCCAAGAGGGCGGCAACGAGGTCGACGTGCAGGGCATCAAGGTGACCGACGCCGACATGCAGAAGCTCCGCCAGATCGTGCTCGAGACCGAGAAGTACTTCAACGAGGTCATCGAGAAGGACAAGGGCCACGCCGTCGACATGGAGGTCGCGCGCGTCAACGGTGAGTGGCAGATCGTGCAGGCCCGCGTCATCCTGATGGACAAGTAGCGAGCGAACACCATGTACCAGCTCACCTCCCGCCAGTTCTTCGAGAAGCAGCTGCCCACGTTGCTCAAGGCCGCGCCGCCGGCCGACCTCAAGGGCGTCGTCGAGTTCACCATCGAGGGCGACGGCGGCGCCGTGTGGTGGGTCGACTTCGGGCAGAAGACCGTGACCATGGCGGGCCCCAAGGCCCCCAAGTTCGCCGCGCTGGTGCGCGCGCAGGAGCGCGACTTCGTGGCGCTGGTCGAGGGCCGCATGTCGCCCGCCGACGGGCTCATCACGCAGCGCCTGCACCTCGCCGGTGAGGCGGTGGCGCTCGCCAAGCTGACGGCGGCCATCGGACAGATCGCGGCGCGCGCGAGCTGACTGCTCGTTCGGCCGCTACGGTCGTCGCGGGAGCAAGCCCGCGTCGCTGGCGGCCGCGCCGCGCTATCCGCCGAGCAAGATGCACTGACCGGCGGCGCAGATGAGCGGGAAGCAGCAGTCAATCGACGTGCTGCACGCGCCGCACGTGCCGGTGCCCGTGCCGTCGTCGCCGAGGCACGCCTGGCTGCCGCACTGGTTGTCGGGGTCGCACTGGAAGCACCCGCCGGGCTCGCCCTCGCCCTCGCCTTCTCCCTCTCCCTCGCCTTCGCCTTCGCCCTCGCCCTCGCCCTCGCCCTCGCCCTCGCCCTCGCCCTCGCCCTCGCCCTCACCCTCGCCCTCGCCTTCACCAGGCTCCTCGCACGCGTCGCCGGCGGTGCGCACGGCGGAGTCGAAGTGGATGGTGGTGTTTCCGCCAAACTGCGCGGTGTTCACGAACAACGCGCCGTAGATGGTGGTGGCGCCGCCGAAGAGGACGTCCGCGTGCGGCGCGTAGATGAGGCCACCGAAGGTCGATTGGGCGCTGGCGTCGCCGTCGAGCAGGGAGCCGCCCACATAGGTGCGTACGGCGGACGGGTGGTCGACGTCGCCGAGGTTGGTGGACGCGTCGAAGTTCATGTCGCCCTTCACCAGGATGTCGACCTCGCCGCCCTCCTCGAGCACGATGTTGAGCGCGTTGACCACGAGGTCGCCGTCGATGAACAGCACGGTGCGCCCAGTGGCACGGATGGTGATGCCTTGGTCCTGCACGATGCCGTGGACGTAGAAGCGGCCGCAGGGCAGCTCGAGGGTGGAGGGGCCTGGCACGAGCGG
>CAZONM010000143.1:0-1340 GCA_964580865.1 uncultured Myxococcales bacterium
GCTTGGGCGACGACGACGTCGGCCGCGGTGCCGCGACCGCTCCGGCCTCGGCCGCCGCGCGCTCGGCCGCGCGCGCGGCGTCGACCACGACGGCGCGACGCCAACCGCTGATGATGCGCGGGGTCCGCGGCGACGACGCGATGAAGCTGTCGGAGGTGCCGAGGTCGGTGCCCGGCTCCACCTCGGGCAGCGCCATCACCTCCTTGACGAACGGCGCCGACAACACGGAGCGCGCCGGCAGATCGTGCGCGAGCGCGTCGTACACCTCTTGTCCGCTGGCGGGCCGGTCGCCCGGCCGCTTCTCGAGCAGGGCGCGCACCAGCTCGTCGACGCCGGGCTGCACCGCGGGGTTCAAGGCGCTGGCGCGCCGCGGCACCTCGGTGAGCGCGGCGTGCAACAGCATCACCTCGGACTTGGCGGTGATGGGCCGCTGCCCCGTCAAGAGCCAGTAGAGCGTGACGCCGAGGGCGTAGAGGTCGGCGCGGGCGTCGACGTCGTCGCCGCGGATCTGCTCGGGCGCCATGAACGGCAGCTTGCCCTTGAGCTCGCCGGTCTTGGTCAGGGTCGCGGTGGCGGCCGTGGAGCGCGCGATGCCGAAGTCCAACACCTTGGTGACGCCCTCGGTGTTGATCATCAGGTTCTCGGGGCTGACGTCGCGGTGCACGAGCCCGCGCTCGTGTGCGTGCTGGAGCCCCAGCGCGGCGTCGGCCGCGATGCCGCACACCACCTCGAGCGGGATGCTCTTGTCGGCGTGCCACGCGCGGCGCGCCAACCGGTGGACGGTCAGGCCGTCGATGAGCTCCATGGCGATGAAGTGCGCGTCGCCGTCGCTGTCGAGCTCGAAGACCTCGACGATGTTGGTGTGGTGCAGCGATGCGGCGAGACGCGCCTCGCGCTGGAACATCTCAACGAAGCGCGCGTCTTGCGCCAGGTGCGGCAAGATGCGCTTGACCACCACCCGCTTCTGGAAGCCCGCGGGCCCGTCGTGCAGCGCGATGAAGACCTCGGCCATGCCGCCGACGCCGATGCGCTCGGTGAGCGTGTAGCGCCCGAGCCGCGCCGGCAGCGCGTACACCGGCAGCAACGACGCGGGCGCGCCGACGCTCGGTACCGGCCTGGTGCCCAGCTCGTCGTCGTTCGGGTCGCCCGCGCCCGCCATGGTCCAGGGCGAGACTACTGCACCCGCCGTGGCGGGGTCGGTCACGGGTGGGGTGCGACTCGGCGCCGTCGCAACGGGGGGCTCGTTGTCGCCGTGCTCCTCGGCCGCGCCGGCACGCGCGCGCCAAACGGCGGGTCGCGGATCGGGCGCGCACGTGCGCGCCCGATCCGCGACCCGCCGT
>CAZONM010000143.1:1350-13300 GCA_964580865.1 uncultured Myxococcales bacterium
GGCGCGCGCCCGCGCCCCCCCGGGGGGGGGGGGGGGGGGGGGCGCCCGGGGCGCCCCCCCCCCCGCGACCACCAGGACGCGCCGCGCGATGCCCTCGCCGCTTTGCGTGGCGCGAGCATCGACGCGTTCTCCGGAGCGTGCGCGACGTAGGCCCCCCGCCGTCGGCACCAGCGCCCCGGAGCGCTCTAACCCCCCGATCGACGCTCGAACCACACCTGATGGCACTGGCCGTCGCGGATGGCCGCGCAGCTCGCGCCGTACAGCTCCACCATGCCCTGCGCTTCTTGATAGACGTAGCCCGCGCCGCACGGCGCGTTCTCGCACGCCGCAACCTCGGTGTCGTCGAGGTGGACCACCAGCTCCGCGGGCGGCGGGCGATCGTCGAGGCTGAAGCGGCACGGTGCCAGCCCCGCGGCCACCTGATAGAGGCGCGCGATCAGCTCCTCGATGGTGCCGGCGCGGAAGTACTTCACCTCGCCGGGCAAGTCGGTGCCCGCCGCCACCGCCATGGCCGAGAGCGTGTCGCTGGCGGTATCGGCGGAGTATCCGAACCCGACCACGTCGACGCGGATGGGCACCGCGCGGTTGCGCAGCGCCGTCACCGCGGCCACAGCGGCGTCTCGCTCGCACTCGCCGTCGTCCTCGCACGCGCAATTCGGCATGCCGTCGGTCAGCAGCACCACGACGTTGTCACGCGTGGCGTCGTCGAGCAGACCGCTGTCGCCGATCTCGTCGAGCGCTGCGGCGATGGGCGTGCGGCCGCCGGGGCCGACGGTGGCCACCGCCTGCAGGATCTGCTGATCGACGTCCGGCGCCTGGCTGATCGGCACCAGCGGCTCGGACGACACGCCGCACCCCGGGTCGCCGGGCGCCGGGAACACGTTCATGCCCAAGCGCGCGCGCGTCTTGACGTCGCCGAGGTAGCTGCCGAGCGCGAGCAACTGCTGCCACTTGGTCGGGCACGTCGACGTCGCGCAGGCGCCCGGCTCACCCATGGACCCGGAGCGATCGACCAACAGCAGGACGTTGGGCGCCGGCTGCTGGTACTCGATGCCGCCGGCCCCCGGGCATTGGTTCGGCGGCGCAGCGTCGACGGCATCGTCGTCGCTCGCGTCGGGCGCGGGCGGCGGCAGCTGCAGCGGCGCGTTGACGGGCGCGCTCGGCTCGGCGCAGGCGAGCAGCGTCGCCGCGGTGGACACGAGGATGTAGCTGCGGAGTCGGATGGTGCTCATGAGTGCCCCCTGGTGTTCGCAGGTGACCCAAAGCACAGCGCGTGCCACGCGGCGACCGAGCGGTGGGGCGCGCGATGGCGCGCGCGGCGCGCGACCACCGGCGGTCGCGACCTGCGTGACGCGTGTTGTGGGCGTGTGGCGCGCGCCGCGTCATGGCGCGCGAGCGTGTGGCAACGGGAGTCGCGCGACCGGCGGCCCGCTCACCACGATCCCGAGCTGCCGCGCCCCGACGAGCTGCCGCGGCTCGACCGCCCCGACGACGACGACGACGACCTGCTGGAGGACGGCTTCGGCCGGCGCGGGATCGTGCGCGTGAACACCCGGTTGAACCCGCAGTTCACGCACGTCTCCGTCACCTCGGCCAGGCCCGTGGAGTACTCGGTGGCGGCGCGCAGCGTGCGCGTCGACGACGACAGGGTGCGAAACGAACAGCCGCTGCACGTGCTGTAGGAGCTGATGAGGGCGCCCCAGCGGAGCTTCTTGAGCTGGCCGCACTGCGGGCATGACCACACGTCGTAGTCGACGGACCCCACGCGCTCCTCCACGCGCTCGCCCTCCGACAGGTGGCGATCGTCCACCTCCTCGCCGAGCCGCTCCATGCGCACCTGGCACCGCTTGCACGTGCGCGGCCACCGGCGCACGGCTTCGCGCAGCGCCAGGAGCAGCCCACAGAAGCTGAGCCCGGCGACGCCGTAGCCCCAGGCGCCGAGGTTCGGGAACGGCGAGGGCGAGCGACGGCGCTCGGGCTCGACCGCGATGGCCGCCGCTTGCTGCTCCGCTTGCCGCCGCGCCTCGGCCTGTCGCGCGCGCCGCGCCTCGTCGGCGAAGCGCGCCTGCTGCGCGCGCCACTGCGTCAGCTCCTCGTCGAGCGTGCTCAAGGAGCGCACGGCCTGCGCGGTGGCGGTCGCGCGCGCCGTCGCCTGCTGCGCCACCGCCCCGGCCCACGCGGCGCTCACCTGCGCGGCCTTCCCGTCGGCCACGTCGCGTGGGTACTCAGGGCCGAGCGCCAGCGCGGCCACCGAGGTGGTGGGCGCCCCCTCCTTCGCGGGGCGCGGCGCGACCACCGCCACCAGCGCCAGCCGGTCCGCGGCGGACTCGCGCAAGAGGCGCAGCAACAGCCCGCGCGCGAACAGCGACGCGCTCATGCCACCGGTATCGACGGCCGTCACCACCAGCACCTCGAGGCCCGGCGTGGCCGCGCGCGCTGCCTGGAGCTCGCCGAGGTCGCGCTTGGAGAAGAGGCGCGCGCCGTCGACCACGCCGTGACGGCCGCGCGGGTCAGGCACGCTCAGCACCACGGGATCGTTGGATGCCGCGAGCTCGTCGGGCGTGGGCGGTCGTTGCGCCGCCGCGCCGGCGGGGCCGCCCGGGTCCTCGAGCTCTGCCGACGTCACGCGGCCCACGGCCGCGGGCGCGGCGTCGGTCAGCAGTACGCGATCGACGATGGCGCGGGCGCCCTGGGTCAGCGCCCCCTGCGGGTCGCCGGCCTTGAAGTGCGCGACCACCACGTTGGCCATGATGTCGTCGGTGGTGCGCGTGACCGCGTCGGGGAAGCCGTCACCCACCACGATCTCCGCCTTGCGATCGCCGATGGCGGCCATGAGCACCACGCCGCGGTCGCGCGCCCTTCCGTCGAGCCCCAGCCGGTTGAACACCGCCGTCGTCCACTGGCGCGGGTTCATGCCGTCGGTGGAGCGCACCACCACCACCATGAGCTCGCCGCCCTCCCGCCCGCGCCGCGCGTCGTCGTCGATGGCCCGGACCTGGTCGTCACGCAGCGTGCCGGTGAGGTCGACCACCTGGCTCGTCGGGCGCGGGTCGGCGATATCGCCGGGCGCCGTGGTCGGCACCAAGGTCGTCAACGACACCAGCGAGACGGCGAGGGTCAGCATCGAGCGAGTGTAGCGGATTGGGCGGCCGCCGATGCGAGCAGGCACCACGTGCACAGCCGCGCACGCTGTGGCAAGCCCCCTTCATGGCGGTCCGATCTTCCTGTCCTCGAAGTGTCCGACGTGCGCTGGCCGCGCTCCTGTGGTGCGGCGCGGTGCTCGCGCTCGGTCGCGGCGCGCCGCTGGCCTCGGCGCCGGCCCACGCCGACGCCGGCGACACGCCTCGCCGGCGCGGCATGCGCATCGCCGTGCTCGACCTCGACGCCGGCACCGTCGACGCGCGGCTCGCGCGCGTGGTGACCGAGAGCCTGGTAGTGGAGCTGCGCAAGCTCGAGCGCGTCAGCGTCATCAGCTACGACGAGGTGCGCGCCATGCTGAGCGTCGAGGCCGACAAGCAGCTCGCCGGCTGCGACGAGGCCGAGAGCTGCCTGGCGGAGATCGCCGACGCCATCGGCGCGGACGTGCTCATCACCGGCACGCTGGCGCGCGTGGGCGGCGATCACGTGATGGGCTTCAAGCGCATCGCACAGACCGAGGCGCGCGCCGTCGGCTCATTCAACAAGCGCGTGCCCGCGGGCAACGGCGAGGAGTTCTTGGCCGAGATCGGCCCCGCCATCTCGGAGCTGTTCCCCGACGTCGCGCTGCGCGAGGGCCAGGTGCGCGGCGTCTCGAAGGAGGCGGCGCGGCGCCTGTCCCCGCCGCCCCTGCCCGCGTGGGTGCTGCCTGCGGGCGCGGCCACCAGCGGCGCGCTCTTGGTGACGGCGGGCGGCGCGGCCCTCCTCCAGCTCGTGTTCCAGCAAGAGTACGCCGCGCTGGCCGCGGACTCGGCGCACCACGTCGTCGACGGAGGCCCGCTCGTGGCCGCGGGCCAGCGCGCGCAGACGGCGGAGCTCGCCGGCTGGCTGCTCTTGGCCGCGGGCGTCGGCGCGGGCGCGGCCACGCTCGTCGCGCTGCCCTTCATCGATTTCACCGGCGATGGTGACGACGCCGACGGGCGCCCCGCCCAAGGAGCGACGCCATGATCGTGACCACTCCATCGCGCACGGCGATCCTCGCGCTCGCCGGCCTGCTCCTCGGGTGCACCAACCTGTCGTTGCCCGACGGCGCGCAGGTGTCGTGCTCCTCCGACGACGAGTGCCCGAGCGGCTTTTTGTGCCGGCTCGACGCCGAGCGGTGCATCGGCGCCTCGATCATCGGCAAGACGCCCATCGACTTCGACGAGGCGCCCACGCTCTCGCCCGCCCGCGTGGGCGACAGCGACGGCTTCAACGTCGCCACGCTGCGCGCGTCGTTCACCGAGGAGCCCGAGGGCGCGCCCGTGGTGACCGTGCTCGAACACCACATCGCCTGCGAGGGCACGCGCGAGATCGCGTGCGCCGTCGACGCGGCCGCGCTCGATCTGCCCGAAGGCGTGCTCGAGGTGCGCGTGGTGGCGCGCGACGCCGCGGCCAACGAGGCCGAGGCCGCGCTGCCGTTGGTCATCGATCGCACGGCGCCCGCCGTGGCCGACGCGCCGCCCGCGCTGCTCGAGGCGGCACCCGACAACCCCATCGCGCGCCCCGCCGCCATGGCGCGCGGCACCACGGCGCGTGTCACGGTGGCGCTCACCGAGCTCCTCGGCGCCGAGCCGAGCGCGCGCCTCGCGGGCACCGACGTGGTCCTGGCTCGCCTGGACCAGGACGGCCTGGCGGACCCGGTCTTCACCTTCGGGTGGACCTTCGCCGCCGACGACGTGGTGAGCGAGGGCCCGCAGCAGGTGGAGCTGACGCTGCAAGACACCGTGGGCAACGAGGCCACCGTCGAGCTCGACGCGGGCCTCGTGGTCGACACGCAAGCGCCCGCCGCGCCCGCCGTGGAGACGCCCGGCGCCGTGCTGTACCGACGAGCGCCTTGGGGGCGCGCCGGCGACGGCGCGGCGCGCTTCGAGGTGGTGGGCGCGGCGGGGCTCGAGGCCGGCCTGTTGGTGGAGGCGCGCTCGCACGACAGCGGCGACGCCTTGGTGCTTGGACGCGTACTCACGGCAAGCGACGGCGCGTTCACACTGCCGCTCTTGGCCGTCGACGTGCCGCGCGTGTACTTGGTCACGTGGGACCAGGCCGGCAACGCCAGCGCGCCCGTGCGCGTGCGCGACATCGAGTGGACCGCGGGCTTCGCGCGCAAGGTGGTGGGCAGCCGGCTCGACAACCCCCACGCGCTCTATCGCGCGGCGCGCTTCGCCGGCGACGCGCTCGTGCCCGCGCTCGAGGACGAGCTCGATCCGGCGCCGCTGCTCGACGCTGCTGGCGCGCCCCTCGAGGTTGCGGGCGGCGCGCGTTGGACCGAGCGACGGAGCTGGTCGTCCAACCTACCGAACCGGGGCGACGCGGCGGTGGCGTACCACGCGGGCCTCGGCCAGACCGTGGTGTTCGGCGGCTATGAAACGTCGGTGTTCACGGCCGTCGGCGACACCTTCCTCATCGACGGTGACACCTTCGTCCGACTCGACCTCGCCGTGCACCCCCCGCCGGGGCGCGCGCGCGTCACGTACGACGAGCGGCGCGATCGACTGGTGTTGCAGAGCAGCAGCGACCGCTCCACGTGGATCTTCGAGGAGCTGCGGTGGCGCCAGCTGGCCACCGAGGATCCGGGGGTGAGCTTCGACGCGCTCGCCTACGACCCGCTGCTCGACGCGGTGGTGGCGTTCAACGGCTGGAGCACGACGCCGAGCACGTGGTTGCTGGTGGACGACGCGTGGGTCGAGGTCGACGCCGAGGGACCGGGCGCGCGCAGCGACCTCGTCATGGCGTGGGACGAGCACGAGCAACGCGTGCTCTTGCACGGCGGCGATGCGTACTCGGGCTCCCAGATCCTCAGCGACCTGTGGGCGTTCGACGGGCAAGCCTGGCAACAGCTCGACGACGGGCTCGCCCTCAAACAGCACGCGGCCGTCACCGGACCCGACGGCGCGCTCTGGCTGGTGGGCGGCGAGTCGTGGTGCGATCCAGACTTCGCCTCGGACTGCATCGAGAGCCAGACGGTCTTCGCGTGGCACGGCGCCGGCACCGGCTTCCTCCCGCTCAGCACCGCGCCGGCGGCCGCGCCCGCTGCGCTCGGCGCGCAGCTCGGCGCGTCGTGGGAGGTGGCGCAGGATCGCCTGGTGACGTTCGGCGGCGGTACGGACGTCGGCGTCGCGGGGCTGATTTATCGCGCCGAGCACTGGGTGCTGCAGGCTGGGGCGTGGCGCCGCGTGACGCCGGCGCCGCTCGCGAGCATCGGCGCCCGACAGGACTACCCGCCGCTGTTGTACGACCCGGCGCGCAGCGGGCTCCTCGTGGTCGCAGGCTCCGTGGTGAGCGGCGCCGCCGGCATCCACCAGGACACGCAGCTCCTCGCCGGCGATGTGGTCACCGAGGTGTCGGACAACCTCGACGCGTGGGGCTTCCCCTGGGTGGGTCACGACCATCCGCTGTTCCGATCTGCGCTCGGCGTCACGCTGATCACCGGCGGTCGCACCGGCTACCTCACGGCCGGCGGCTGGGTGCTGTCGCCCGCCACCACGCCGGCGCGCACCGAGATGGCGGCCGCCTACGACGAGGGGCGCGGCTACGCGGTCCTGTTCGGCGGGCTCAACGGCACGCCCACCAGCGAGACCTGGCGCTTCAACGGCAGCACCTTCACGGCGCTCGCGCCCGCGACCGTGCCGCCCGCGCGACGCGCCGCAAGCATGACGTACGACCCCGTCGGCGCGCGCGTGCTGATGTTCGGCGGGAACGACGCCTCCGGGGCACGCCACGACACGTGGGCCTTCGACGGCACCACCTGGTCGCTGGTCGCCGACGCGGGCCCCACGCTGTCGAACGCCAACCTCCTCTTCGATCGCACGCGCGGCCTGCCCGTCGTCATCGGCGGCGAGCACTCCAGCATGGCGGTGTACGAGCTCGTGGACGGCGCGTGGCGCGCGCGCGACGTCGAGGGCATCGAGGGCACGCTGTCGCAGGCATCCGCGGGCTTCGACGTGGGGCGCGGGTTGATCACGATGGCCGGCGGCTCGAGCGTCAACGGCAGCGTCGACGCGGTGTACACGTGGGACGGCTCGCCGTCCCTACGCGCGGCGCTCATCGCGCAGGTGGACCTGCGCGTGCGCGGCGCCGCCGCCAACGCGGTGCTCGAGCGCCTCACCGTCGACGCCACCGCGGGCGCCGTCGGCTTCGACGGCACGGTGGCACGCGAGGGCGCCACTGTGCTCCTGTGGCGCGGCGGCTGGCTGCCGCTCGGCGACGGCCAGGCGGGCGCCGCGGCGCCGGCGGCGATGGCGAGCGAGCTCACCGACGCCGGTGCGCTGGCAGCGCTCGATCCCGGCCGCCTGCACGTGGCCGTGGCGTCGACCGCCTCCAACGGCGCGCGACAGTCGGAGCTCGCGCTGCGCGCGCTGGCCGTCACGCTGCGCTACCACGAGCCGTGAGGGCATGGCCCGTCACGCGCGTGGTCCCCGTGCTGGCTCACGGCCGGGCGCGGGGCCCACCGCGCCGCCGTAGCCCCGGCTGGTCGAGCCACGGGCCCCGTCAGGCGCGCCATCCCGCCGTGCCCGGTTGCGACCGGGGCGCCGATGCGCGCATCCAACCTCCCGTCGGGAGGCTCGCCGCGGAGGGCTCGTGCTTGTTGCCGTCGCGCTCGTCATCGTCGGATTGCTGCTGCTGGTCGGCGGCGGCGAAGCCCTGGTGCGCGGGGCCAGCGGAGTCGCGCTCCTCGCGCGCGTCACCCCCACGGTGGTGGGGCTGACCATCGTATCGGCAGGCACGTCGACGCCGGAGCTCGTGGTCTCGGTGCAGAGCGCGCTCGAGGGGAGCCCCGACCTCGCCGTCGGCAACGTCGTCGGCTCGAACATCTTCAACATCGGCGCCATCCTCGGGCTGACGGCGCTCATCCGGCCCCTGCAGATCCACGGCAACACGGTGCGGCTCGAGTGGCCCGTCATGGCGCTTGCGGCGGCCCAGCTCCACCTGCTGGCGCGCGACGGGCAGCTCGATCGCCTCGAGGGAGCGTTCCTTGCGGGCGCGCTGGTCGCCTTCGTCGCCTACATCGTGTGGGTCGGCCGGAGGAGCGCGACCGCGGAGGAGAAGAGCGAGTTCACGCAGATGGCGACCGCATCGTTCGGGCGCACCGGCGCACCCGCCGTGGCCTCGAACGCGCTCGCCATCATCGTGGGAGTGGCGCTGCTGGCCGGTGGCTCCACGGCGCTCGTGCACGGCGCGGTCGCCATCGCCGCGAGCCTCGGGGTCTCGCAGGCCGTCATCGGCCTGACCATCGTCGCCGCCGGCACCAGCGCCCCGGAGCTCATCACGTCGGTCGTCGCCGCTTGGCGCGGCCGGGACGACGTGGCGGTGGCCAACGTCATCGGCTCCAACATCTTCAACGTCTTCGGCATCGCGGGCCTCACCTCGCTCATCACGCCGTTGCCGGTGGCCGACGAGATCATCCGGCGCGACGACTGGTGGATGATCGGCGTCTCGCTCGCGCTGTTCCCGATGCTCTTGACCGGCTTGCGGCTTCGGCGCATCGAGGGCGCCGCGCTGCTCGCGGCGTTCGTCGTGTACCTCGGGGTGCTGGTGATGGGGGTGGTGGGCGCACCCTACAGCGGAGATCCGTCGCGTTGATCGAGCCCGGCGCAGGGACTTGCCGCGAGGCCGAGGAGCACCGCAGGCCCGTGCCTCGTGGTACGGGCGAGGCCGCGTCGATGGGATCGAGGCAAGGACCAAGCCCGGCGACCATCAATGCCACTGACCTCCGCTGTCGTCACTTCGCCTCCTGCTGTGCGTGCGCCGGCAGGTCGATGTTTGCGTTGCGGCCTCCGGTGCTCGCATCACCTGGGGTCGACGGCGCGCGCCTCGCTCCTCGCCGGCCCCCAGGCTCCGACGCTCGGCGCGCCACCGCGAGGGGAAGCCTGGTAGCGCGCGGCATCGGCGCGCCACGCATCGATGGCGTCGGCCGTGGGCTGCGCCACCTCGAGCCTCGGCATTTCGCGCAGGGTGCCCGCCACCGACGACGACCAGCCACGGCCGTCGACCTCGTTGGTCCCCAGGGTGGCGCCGTCGGCGTGCCCGGCCGACACGCGACTCGCGCGCGCGATGATGACTTCGACGGTTCCGTCGGCGTCGAGATCGGCGGCTGTGGGCGACGCGAGGCAGCCCTCGTGCCGCCGGCCTGTCAGCGTCGCCTGCGCATCGGCGCGGTCACCGTGGCGCTGTCGCCGCCGGCCGCGAGCGTGCACGCGCGACGTCGGGGGGCGAGCGAAGCGGGGGCGCGGCGGGCACGCCCGTGATCCTTCCCGATCGGCGGTCGCACTGTCGGGGGCGCGAGCGCGGTGCACGGCGCGGGCTACGACACGGCCTCCGCGTCCCCCGCTCGACGCGCCCGCATCACCACGGGCGACGCGAAGAACCCGTACGGGGCCCCGTTGGTGCGGTGGTGCTGCTCGTGGGCCGCGCGCAACGCCACCATCGGCCGCCAACGCAGGAGCCACGCCACCGGCAGGCGCCCATGCACCATGCCGTCGTGGAACACGACGTAGAGCGCGCCGAACGCCGTCATGCCGAGCCCGACGCCCAGCATCACCTGGCCCGCGGTGCCGTCGACGAGGATGCCGGCCAAGATCAGCGCCATGGCGACGGGCGCATGGGCCGCCGACAGCGCGTCGTTCGCCACCAGGCCGCCGGGCTCGCCGCCGATGCGCTCGCGGTGGTGGCTGCGATGCGCCAGCCACAGCGGGCCGTGCCACACGACGCGGTGCACCCACGCCGACCACGGCTCCATCGCGAGGAGCACCAGCAGCGCGGAGCCAAGCACGATCACCATGCTCGTTCGATGCCGAGGGCGGCCCAGCGGTGACGGCGGGGCCAGATCCGCGCCCCCGACGGGCCGCGCGCGCCCGCCGCTACCAGCGGTGCATGGCGCCCAGGTCGTGGGCGTTGGTGAACCCCGCCCCTCGCAGCATCGACACCGCGTCGGCGCTGCGCCGACCGCTCCGGCAGTACACCACCACCGGCCGCTCGTGGTGGCCGAGCTCGCCCAGCCGGCGCGGCAGCTCCTGCACCGGCACGTTGATGGCGCCCGCGAGGTGGCCGGCGGCGTACTCCTCGGCCGTGCGCACGTCGAGCAGCGTGGCGCCCGCGGCGACGAGCGTGCGCGCCGTGGCGCCGTCGACGTCACCCCCGCCACGGCCGAAGACCATGGCGGCCACCACCAGGACTGCCCCTACCATCGCGACCGTGCGCAGCATGCGAGCTCCCTCGACCCCGCGCTGACGCGCCGGTGGGTCGTGCTGGGTAAGAGCCAGGATGCCCCGAAAGGTTTCGCCGCGCCGGGCAGATCTCCGAGCGGCCGGCGCGCGCCGCGGGGGGCCGGCCCGCTCACGGCAGTCGGTGCGCGGCGAAGAACAGCGAGATGCGCTCGGTAGCGTCGAGGTCGCTCGTGGTGTGGCCGAGCACGGCGAGCTCCTCGCCGCCGGGCCACGTGTGCCCGCCGCCGTCGATGGTGCACAGCTCGACGTCGGCGCCGCCCTGGCAGCCCGGATAGGCCGCGCACGTCGCCTCGCCGTGCTCGTACGTCACCTCGCTGGCGGACGCGCACCCGTCGCGCTCGGCCCAGCGCTCCACGGTGGCGACGGCGCCCGTGACCCCATCGATACCCCCGCCGTAGCCCACGATGGCGTCGTCGGTGCCGTGGAAGTGGAGGATCGAGACCGGGCGCGACGGCGCGCAGCTCGCCACGGTGACCAGGCCGGCCACGGGCGCCACCGCGGCGAACACGTCGGCGCGCTCGCACGCGAGGCGGTAGGCCATGTGCCCCCCGTTCGAGAGCCCGGTGGCGTACACGGCGCTCGCGTCGACGCACAAGGGCGCCCGCAGCGCGTCGAGGATGGCGAGGGTGAACCCCACGTCGTCGACACCCTCGGCCTGCGCCGCGCCGCAGCACAGGCCGGCGTTGAAGCTCTGGTCGAGCGCGCTGGTGCCGACGCCCTCCGGGTACACCACGGCGTAGCCGTGCGCGTCGGCGGCGGCGTTCATGTTGCTGATCCACCGCTGCAGGCTCGCCGTGGTGCGCAGCCCGTGAAAGGCGAACACCAGCGACCGCGCGCCCTCGCGCGCGGGTGGCGCGTGCAGCAGATAGGTGCGCGCGCGCCCGTCGTGCTCGAGGGTGCAGCGCAGATCGCCCTGGCCGTCGGGCGCGCAGCCGGCGATCGCGAGGTCGACGGCACACGCGCTAGGCGCGTCCGGCGTGCCGGCGTCGCGCTCGCCCTCGTCGTCACCGGTGGGCGCGCCGCCGTCCAACTCCGGCGCGCCGCCGTCGACCTGACTGGTGCGGTCGTCGGGATCGAGCGCGCCGTCGCTGACGACCTGCGGCGCGCACGACGCGACCAGGAGCGCGACGACCACGCGCGACAGCAGTGACAGGGGGTGGTGCGCCACGGCGCGCACCCTACAGCGGAGGTCGCGGCGCGCTCATCGGCCCATCATCGGAGCGAGCAGCTCCGGCCGCCGGGTCCGCGCCGCGAACGTCGACGCACGAGCGCGCGCTCACGGGGTAAGCGTGTTTCCTCGCGCGCCGGTCGCGCCGTCGTTGCCGGCGCCGTTGCCGCCCGCGCCGCCGAGCCCCAGCGCGAACGTGTTGCCCGTCTGGGAGACGCTCGAGCCACCGCCGATGACGATGCCCACCGACGGGCCGCCCGCGCCGCTGCCGCCGTGGCCGCCGCGGCCGCCGTCGCCGCCCTCGCCTCCGCGGCCGCCGTTGCTGCCGTCGTCTTGCTCCCACTCCCCGCCGTACTCGGCGTTGCCGGCGTTGGGCGCCGAGGCG
>CAZONM010000144.1:0-13239 GCA_964580865.1 uncultured Myxococcales bacterium
TGGGCGTCCACCGCGTCACCGACCACTTCCGCGTCGAGGTGACGCCCACCAGCGCCGGGCTCGTCATCGACGAGGGCGAGGCGCGCCACACGTGGGAGGCGCGGCCCGTGGTCCGGCGCGACGAGGTGCGATCGTTGGCGCGCGCCATCGCGCGCGGGTGGCTACGGGGTGGCGCCACCTGAGGCGCGCCGCGCCAGCAGCTCGCGCAGCGCGCGCCGCACGAACCCCGGGCCGCCGTAGACGAACCCCGTGTACACCTGCGCCACCACGGCGCCCGCGTCGAGCTTGGCCTGCAAGCTGGCGCCGTCCTCGACGCCTCCCGCGCCCATGCACGCGAGCTTGCCGCGGTACTCGGCGGCCAGCGCGCGCAGCAGCTCGGTGGAGCGCGCGAACAACGGCGCGCCCGAGATGCCGCCCGGCCCCTCGGGCACGGGCCCGGAGAGCCCCGCGGGGTCGATGGTGGTGTTGGTGAGCACGAGGCCGCGGCACCCCGACCGCACGGCAGCGTCGGCGCAGCCGCGCGCGTCGTCGAGCGCCAGGTCGGGCGCGAGCTTGACGAGCACGGGGCGCGGGCTCGCGCGCTTGGCGTTGTCGCCGCACACGACGTCGAGCACCCGCAGCAGATCGTCTTTCTGCTGGAGCGCGCGCAGCCCGGGCGTGTTGGGGCTCGAGACGTTCACCACCACGTAGTCGGCCACGTCGGCGATGGCGCCGAAGGACGCGCGGTAGTCGCCGGCGGCGTCGGCGTTGTCGACCACCTTGGTCTTGCCGATGTTCACGCCCACGGGGACGCGAACGCGGCCGGCGGCCCGCCAGCGCTCGAGGCGCGTGGCGCACGCTGCCGCGCCGTGGTTGTTGAAGCCCATGCGGTTCTTGAGCGCGCGATCGGCGGGCAAGCGGAACAGGCGCGGCCGCTCGTTGCCCGGCTGCGCCTGCGCCGTCACGGTGCCCACCTCGATGAAGCCGAACCCGAGGGCCTGCCACGCTGGCACCGCCACCGCGTCCTTGTCGAAGCCGGCCGCGAGGCCGAGCGGGTTCGGGAAGGTGAGGCCGAGGGCCTGCACCGCGAGGGCAGGTGCGCGCGCCACGTCGCTCGTCGGCAGATCGACCGAGCACACGCGCGACCACACCGACAAGGACGCCATGGCGAGGTGATGCACGTCCTCGGCGTCGAGGCTGAACAGGGCCCGGCGCGCGAGACGCCACCCGGCGGTCACGGGCGGTGCGGGCGTCACCAGGCTGGCTGTCCGGGCGATGGAGTCGGTCACGCCCGGGGCCTTATCATCCGATCATGGCGACGCGCATCGGGGGCGGCGAGACCTTCATGCCACCGGCGGGGACGGATACCCGCATGGATCGGCAGCGCGAGGAGTTCCTGCGCCAGCTGCGCGAGCAGCAGCTCGCCCACACCAACCGCGAGGGCGAGCAGGTGCTCGACCACGTGGTGCGCGTCTTGCGCAAGAACCGCGAGCTCGACGCCGCCGAGGGTGTGCGCGAGCGCAAGAACGACGCGGGTCAGGGGCCCGACCGAAACCGGCTGAGCGAGCGCGTCGACCGCGCCGAGCGCGCCCCCGAGCGCGGCGCCGAGCGCAACGCCGAGCGCCGCCTCGACGACGCGCCGCGCTTGATCGCCGAGTTCCAGCGCGAGCAGGGGCTGCCGCCCACCGGGCGCCTCGATCCGAGCACGGTGAACGCGCTGCAAGAGCGGGGCGCGCTGCCGCCGGCGGCGCCCCGGGTGGAGCCGGGCACCATCCACGTGGAGCAGCCCGGGGAGCTCGCCGATCCCGGGCGCGCGCCCCTGCGCCCCGAGGACAAGGAGGCCACGCGGCGCCTGCAGTCGATGCAGGAGCAAGCGACGCGCACGCGCGTGGAGGGCGGGCCGCGCAGAGACGGCGCGCCGAAAACCGAGCCGAGGAACGTCGAGCGCGCGCTCGACAAGCAGGCGCTCGATCGCCAGCGCGAGCGGCCCGTCGATCGACCGGCGGAGCGCGCCGCCGTCGACGCGCACGCCGCCGATCGCGCACACGAGCACCCCAGCGTCGACGCGGTGCCCGATCCCTCGCGCCTGCTCGCGTCGCTGCTCGCGCCCGGCCTCTCGGGCAAGCGCAGCCAGACCGACGAGGCCATGAAGGCCTCAGCACCGCAGGACGCGCCGCCCGCTGCGCCAAAGGGCGAGGCCGCCGACCCGAAGAAGACCAAGAGCACCAACGACGACAACCAAGAGGCGCTGCGCGACTCGAAGGTCGATCGCGTGGTCGACCAGAAACCCACCGTGCGCCGCGCGCTCAACGAGAGCGCCACCTCGCGCACGGCCGCCGACCGAGACGTCAAGCGCGACCCCATCCGCCCGCAGGCGCCGCCCGACAAGCAGGCGCCGTCGTCGGACGTGGCGGCGCGCGCGCCGCAGGCCTCAGCGTCAACTGCCGACGAACGCATGCGCCTCGACAACGTGCTCGCGCAGCAGCAAGCGATGGAGCGCGGCGTGCAGGAAGCGACCGGCGACCCGCACGCCACCAAGGGCGCGGGCGAGAAGGTCGGCGAGGGGCAGGGCGTGCGCGGCCAGGGCGGCGCGCAAGGCGGCGGTGCGCCCGACGTCGCCGGCGTCGAGGCGGCCGCGCCCTCCGTCGACGGGCCGCCGGGCTTCGAGACGGTGCAGGGCAACGCCAAGGCCGGCGACGACGACTTCCTCAACGACGAGCGCGGCAACGCCAACGTCAAGCGCCAGGGCGACGAGGGCGAGGGCGAAGGCGAGGGGTACTGGAGCGTGCCGCCGCTCTCCGAGCAGGTGCGTGACGCCCTCGACAGCATCACGCGCGACGACGACACGGCCGGCGCCGCCACCTACTCGTGGGACGTCACCTTCCACCGCCCGGGAGTGTATGGGCCGGGGCAGCCCGCGCCGGAGATCTGGCGCCTCGTCGTCGAGCGCGCCACGGCGTTCGATAGCGTGTGGCGCGAGGCGTGCGACGCCATCACCATCAAGGAGCTCTACTTCGAGCCCGACGCGGAGCCGCCCACCATGGATGACTTCGTGCTCGCGCTGCGCCGGGCGCGTGTGCGCGAGCAGCGATAGATCGTGCCCCGGAACGCCAGACGTCGAAGGCCCCCTCCCAGTGAACCTATGGGGTTACGACGCGCCGCCCCCGACGTCGGGGAGTCCCCAGTGGTCACCACAGGGGCTCCCCCGATTTGGGGGAGCGGTTTCGCGACGTCACGCCCAGACCCGGAGGGGGCCTTTCCGAGTTCAGGGACACGCCACAGTCAGCACGGCGCTGCCGCGAGGGCGTGCGTGAAGATGGATACCCCCGCGCGCTGCGCTGCGCCTCGTACGTCCGGTGACGCACGAGGCGAAGCGCCAGCGAGCTTCGGCACGCTTCCCATGGGTTCCCCCCGCGGTGCCGTTGCTGTGTGGCCGCCACGATCTCGCACCTTGGCCTGCCGGGGGTCGCCATGATCCACACGCGCGACGCGACGAGGCACGTGGCCGCCTTCAAGGTGCTCACGTGACGAAGCTGACGAGCGCGACGCAGGAGCAGCTCGAAGCGATGGCGGACCCCGGCGTGAAGCGAGGTATGGCGCGCTACTTCAAGGGCGCCGTCGCCGTCATCGGTGTGAAGATGCCGCAGGTGCGCGCCATCGCGGCCGCGCTGATGCCGTCGTTGAAGCCGCTGCCCATCGACGACGCTGTCGCCGAGGCGTTCGCGTTCCTGCGCTCGCCGTTCTTGGAGATGAAGGCGATCGGCTGCGCGATCCTCCAGCGATCGAGGAAGAAGCTCGATGACCTCTTCCTCGACGAGCTGGCGCCGCAGTTCGACGAAGGGCACGTCGCCGACTGGGCCACCTGCGACGCCTTGGCCGGCCACGTCCTGCGCGAATTCGTACAGCGCGGCTTGGCGACGAGGAGGGCGGTCATCCGCTGGAGCCGGGCGAACAACGAGTGGCGGAAGCGTGCGGCCGCCGTGGCGTTCGCCAACGAGTGTCGCAAGGTGTGCCATGGCGACGACATCATCGACGTGTGCTCGCACATCGTGCGCTCACCGGGCCGCTTCGTGCAGCTCGGGTGCGGGTGGGCGCTGCGGGAGCTGTCGGTGCACGAGCGGGGCCGCGTGATCGCCTTCATCGACGACCACGCGAAGCACCTGTCGCGCGAGGGCGTGCGCTACGCGACTGAGAAGATGCCGGCGTCCGTGCGCGACGCGGTCAAGGCGCGCCACGCGGCGAGGTCCGGTCCCGGCAAGCGTTGAACCGCGTCCGCGAGACGCACCGCCCGCGTGCTACCCGCCTCCCCGTCGCTCACGCGGCGCGGCCGACCTCGCCGGCCCGCGCAAATTGCGGCGGACAATTGTCTCCCGCGCTCGGGGCCCCGACGCGGCGCCGCCGATAACCCAGGTGCACCCAACGCCGCATCCAACACTGCACCCATTGCTGCACCACGAGGAGCTCACCATGCCCGCCCCCTGCATCACGTACGCTGTTCCCTCGGTCCCGAGACAGCGCGTCGCATCAACTGGGCAGGCCGCGCCCGCCGCTCCGACGCCCGCGGTGGAGTCCACGGCGATCGCGACGCAGCTCACGAGCTCTTGGCGCGCGCTCGACCAGCACGGCCTAGGCGCCACCCGAGATACGCGCTTCGCCCCTGTGCACCGCGCGGCGCTGTGGGCCAGCGCGCAGGCCCTCGCGGCCGCGCGTCCCCGTGGCGCGGACCTCGCGCGCCTGCGCGAGCCGCTGATGGCGCTGCGCGAGTTCCTCGACGAGTTCGGCGGCTGCAAGGACAGCGGGGACGAGCGGCTGCAGACGCGCATGATGGTGGGCGCATCGGCGGCGCGCCCCGGGCTCCTGGCACTGCTCGAGCGTGTGCTCGGTGCCGCGGGCATGCTGCCGCCGGTCGGCGTCGATCACGCCAGGGGCGGCAACTAGGGCGTGTCCCGGAAGTACCGGCGCCGAGGGCCCCTCCCGGTGAGGCCATGGCGATACGACGCGCCTCCCCGAAACCGGGGGAGGCCCCAACTGGCGCCACCGGGGCTCCCCCGATTTGGGGGAGCGTTTCGACGACGTCACGCTCGGCCTCGGAGGGGGACCTTCCGAGCTCTGGGACACGCTCTCGCGCTTCCCGCGCTCAGGGGAACACCCACGAGCGCCGCCCAGGCGGGAGGGCCGATCGTGGCGCCGTCGTCGAGGACGCAGGCCATGACCCTCGCAGCCAGGTAGCACCGCGTCCCAGCGACGACTCGACGTCGCGATCGACCATGAGGCTGCGCCAGGCGCTAGGAGCCAACGAGCCCGGCGCTCGCGCTCCTGGGCTCCGAGGGTGCGAGCCCAGGGCCCGCGGCGCCCCGACGTCGCCGACGTGCCCGGCACGAGCGGCAAGCGCGTCGTCCGGGCCGTCGCGCCGTCAGCGCATCAAGCAAACAGCGTGGAGATCGACTCGCCCGTGTGCACGCGCTTGACCGCTTCGGCGACGAGCGGCGCCACGCTCAGCACGCGGATGCGCTTGCAGGCGCGCGCGTTGTCGCGCAGCGCGATGGTGTCGGTGACGACGAGCTCCTTGAGCGGGGAGCCATCGATGCGCTCGATGGCCGGCCCCGAGAGCACGGCGTGGGTGGCGTAGGCCCATACGTCTTTGGCACCCGAGGCGACGATGGCGCGTGCCGCCTGCACCAGCGTGCCGGCGGTGTCGACCATGTCGTCGATGATGACGGCGCGCTTCTTCTCGACGTCGCCGATGATGTTCATGACCTCGGCCACGTTGGGGCCCGTGCGCCGCTTGTCGATGATGGCCAGGCCGCACTGCAAGCGCTTGGCGTAGGCGCGCGCGCGCTCGACGCCGCCCGCGTCGGGCGCCACGATGACGAGGTCGCCCTCGCCCTTGTCCGCGCAGAAGCGATCGCGCAGGTCATTGAGCATCACGGGCGTCGCGTACAGGTGATCGAAGGGCACATCGAAGAAGCCCTGGATCTGACCTGCATGCAGGTCCATGGAGATGACGCGCGTGGCGCCCGCCTTGGAGATGAGGTCGGCGACGAGCTTGGCGGTGATGGGCGCGCGCGGCGCCACCTTCCGGTCTTGGCGCGCGTAGCCGTAGTAGGGGATGACCGCCGTGATCTCGTCGGCCGACGCGCGCTTGAGCGCGTCGATCATCACCAGCATCTCCATCAGGTGCTCGTTGGCCGGCGGCGACGTCGACTGCAAGACGAAGGTGTGCATGCCGCGCACGCTCTCGTCGATCTCCACCTGGATCTCACCGTCGGAGAAGCGCGACACGCGGCACTTGCCGAGGGGGGCCTCGAGGAAGCGGGCCACCGCCTCGGCCATGCCCGGGTTCGACGTCCCCGTGAAGATCTTGATCCCCTCGCTGTGGTGATCGCCCATGCCCTGCCTCCGTGCGCGCGGCACTCATGGTCGGTGCCGCCGCGCTTGTCCAGCAGGCGCGGCGTCGATCGGCCGAGCCGCGGACCTGTAGGCCGGTGTCGCCCAAGCACCCACTGGTCGAGCGGCAGGTCACGCGCTAGGCGGCACCCATGACCGACGCCCTCGCCGCCCTCGAGCCCAAGCCCGTCTGGCAGCACTTCGAGAAGCTCTGCGCCATCCCTCGCCCGTCGAAAAAGGAAGCAAAGGCAGCCGCCTACGTGCTGTCGCTGGCGCGCGCCTGGGGCTTGCGCGCGTGGCAGGACGAGGTCGGCAACGTCATCGTCGCCAAGCCGGCCACGCCGGGCATGGAGGACCGTCGCACCGCCGTGTTGCAGGCGCACCTCGACATGGTGCCCCAGCGCGCCGCCGACTCCACCCACGACTTCGAGCGCGATCCCATCGAGCCGCGTGTCGATGGCCAGGCTGTGCGCGCCAACGGCACCACGCTGGGCGCCGACAACGGCATCGGCGTGGCCACGGCGCTGGCCGTGCTGCAGTCGCGCGATCTCGCCCACGGCCCCATCGAGGCCCTGTTCACCGTCGACGAGGAGACGGGCATGAGCGGCGCCAACGGCCTCAAACAGGGCCAGCTGCACGGCGACCTCTTGCTCAACCTCGACTCCGAGGACGAGGGCGAGATCTGCATCGGCTGCGCCGGCGGCGGCGACCTCAAGGCGGAGCTCAAGCTCACCGAGCGCGCCGTGGCCAAGGGCTCGCTGGCGCTGCGCGTGGCCGTGGCCGGGCTCAAGGGTGGCCACTCGGGCGTCGACATCCACCTCGGACGCGGCAACGCCAACAAGGTGCTCGCGCGCGTGCTCGGCGCCGTGCGCCGCGAGGTGCCCGTGCGGCTCGCGCGCTTCTCCGGCGGCAACTTGCGCAACGCGATCCCGCGCAGCGCCGAGGCCACCATCGTGGTCGCCGCCAAGGACGGCGAGCGCGCGCAGCAGGTCATCGGCGCCCTCGCCAACGACATCCGCGCCGAGCTCGCCGCCGTCGACCCCGAGCTGAGCGTGACGTCGGAGAAGGCGCGCGCGCCGGCCAAGGCGCTGTCGCGGCCCGACAGCGACCGCGTGCTCGACGCGCTGGTGGCGTGCCCTCACGGCGCGTTCTCGATGGTGCGCGACATGCCCACGGTCACCGAGACCTCCAACAACCTCGCCATCGTCGAGCTGGCCAAGGGCGTGCTGCGCGTGCACTGCATGTTCCGCAGCTCCGTCGACTCCAAGAAGACCGACGTGTCCGAGGGGCTGCGCGCCATCTTCGAGCTCATCGGCGCCAAGATCTCGGTGTTCGGCGGCTATCCGGGCTGGACGCCCGACGTGAAGTCGCGGCTCTTGGCCGTGTGCAAGAACGTCTATGCCGAGAAGTTCGGCACGACGCCCAAGATCACGGCCACCCACGGCGGCCTCGAGTGCGGGATCATCCGCGCGGCGTACCCGCACATGGAGGCGGTCTCGATCGGGCCCACCATCCGCTACCCGCACTCGCCCGACGAGCACGTCGACATCGCGTCGGTGGGCCGCTTCTGGACGTACCTCGCGGAGATCTTGCGCAAGGTGCCGGCGAAGAACGGCGCGTGAGCCACGCGCGCGTGTAGGCGCGTGTCCGCAGGGGGCGCGATCAGGCGCGGGTGATCACCGCGCGCTACCATGAGCCCATGGGCGACGACCACGCAGGGCCGCTCCTCGGCTGGTCATTGGCCACCGGCATGGAGCGGCGGCGCATCCACGACCTGGTGCAGTTCCCCTGTGTGTTCCGCTTCAAGGCCATCGGCCGCGCCACGGGCGGCTTCGTGGCCTCGCTCCTGCATCGCGTGGGCGAGGTGCTCGGCCGCACCGTGCGCGACGACGAGCATTGGGTGCGCGCCTCGGCCCACGGCGCATACCAGAGCCTGACGCTCGACCTGTACGTGACCTCGGGTGACGAGGTGTACTCGATCTACGCCGCCCTCAAGGGTGACGAGCGCGTCAAGTTCCTCTTGTGACGCACGCCAACGACCGGCGGCCAACTGGCGAAGCCCGGCGCGCGACGCGATACTCCCGCCGTGGGTCGTCGTCGTCGCCCGCGTTTGCCCATCCGCCTGGCGCTCGTGTGCGTGGGCGTGGCGCTGGTGGTGCGCGCGCTCACCAGCGAGCCCACGCTCACCTTCGCGCTCGGTGAGCTGTCGGCCGCGCTCCACGAGCGCTTCGGCCTCACCCTGGTGGTGGCGCACATCGAGGTGGACCCGCAGACCGCGCGCGTCGAGCTCGGCCCGGTGCTGCTCAAGGGCACCGACGGCCGCGCGCTGTTCTCGGCCGAGCGCGTGCGCGCCGAGGTGGCGCCGCTCAAGCTCTTCGAGCGGCGCGTGCGCCTCGAGCACCTCGAGGTCGTGCGCCCGCGCGTGGACCTGCGTGTCGTCGACGGCGTCATCGACGGCCTGCGCATCCCCGACGGCGGCGGCGCCGGCGAGCTGCCGCGCGTCGACGTGGCCGACCTACGCTTGCACGGCGGCGCCGTGGAGTTGCGCGTCACGACGCAGGGGAAGGAGCGCGTCAGCGCGCGCCTCGACGGCATCGAGATGCGCCTGGGTGACCGCGGGCGCGACGAACACCGGCTCAAGTTCACGGTGGCCCAGGCCGAGGTGCGGCGCCCCCTCGATGACGAGGGCGAGGACATCATCACGGTCGACTCATTCGGCGGACGCATCGCGGTCAAGGGCGACGGCCTGCTCGATCCGTCCCGCGTGCGCGTCTCCGACGTCACCCTGGCCGCCGACGACACCGAGGTGTCGATCGCCGGTGAGGTCGTGCTCGGCACGCCGGGCCTCGTGCCGGCCTTCACCGCCGACGTCGCGGCGCGGGCCAACCTGGCGGCGGCGCTGGCGCACCTCCGCCTGCCACTGCCCGTGGCCGGCGGCGCCACGCTGAGCGCGCACCTCGAGGGCAAGCCCGGCGCCAAAGACCTGACCGCCGTGGGCCAGCTCGAGACGTCGTCGGTGGTGGTGGACACCTTCGAGCTCGGATCGCTGCGCGCCCGCTTCCGCGCCGACGAGACAGAGCTGCACGTGGAGGACGCGACCTGGTCGTGGGCCGGCACCACGCTGCGCGGCGACGCCACCGTGGCGTTCGATGAGCACCTGCGCACGCGGGTGCGCGCGGGCGCCGACGCGTTCTCCATCTACGATCTGGTGGCCGACCTAGGCGTGAAGGGGGCATGGGCCGACACCGTCATCGACGGTGACGCTCAGGTGAGCGGCACGCTGCGGCCGCTGCTCCTCGAGGGCACGGGCGGCGGCGTGTTCAACGGCGTGCGCGTGGCCGGCCAAGACGTACGCACGGTGCCCGACCAACGCCTGATCCTGCACGTGCCGCGCACCATCGCCGCGCCGTCCGTGGCCATCCGCATCGACGAGGAGTCGCTGCGCTTCGAGGGCGCGGTCGACGACGGCATCACGCGCGGCGCCGGCTTCTTCCAGATCTTCTACGACGTGAACCGCGGCCTGCTGCTCGACGCCACGGCGGAGCAGGCCGACTTCGCCAGCGCGCAGAACCGCATCGGCACGCTGGCGTTCGCCGGCGCCGGGCGCGGCCACGTGCACCTCGAGGGTCCGCAGTCGGCACCGGTCTTGACCGCCGAGCTGGACGTGGGCGGCTTCGCGCTCGAGGACTTCGCGTTCGGCGACGCCGCCGGCAGCGTGCACTTGTTCAAGAACGTGCTGACGTTCAAGGACGTGACCGCCACCAAGAACGGGCGCTCGCGCTACGCCGGCGACGTGGTGCTCGACTTCAACGATCTTGCACCCGACGAGCGCGGCGCGGTGCACGAGTCGCCGCTGCTGACAATCGACGCCACCTTCGAGCGCGCGTTCGCCGAGGATCTGCGCGCCATCGTGCCCACGGCCTACGTCGACGGCGTGCTGGGCTTCCTGCGCGAGGACCTAGAGGTCGAGGGACCGGTGCGCGGTCGCATCTCGGCGACGGGCGCCGTGGGCGACGGCACCTTCGATCACATGCGGGGTGAGGGCACGGTGGACTTCTTACCCGGCGCCACGCTGCTCGCGCAGCACCTCACGGGGACCGGCGCCTTCCGGCTCACGCTCGAGCGCTTCTTCATCGATTCGCTCGAGGTGGAGCTGGCCGGCGGGCGCGGCGCCGCCGCCATCAACGTCGGCCGCGCGGACGGTGACCTGCAGGGCGAGCTGGCGCTCATCGGGGCTCAGCTCGCAGGCATCGATGCGCTGGCCGACGCGCCGCGCCCCTTCACCGGCACCTTCGACGTCGAGTGCAAGCTCGGGCAGCACGCGCGCGACCCGGGGTTCACGGGCTCCGCGCAGCTGCAGGGCGCCGCTTACGGCGCCGTGCCCATTGGCAACGCCGACGTCGCGCTGGCCCACGCCGGCCGCGTGCTCACGCTCACGGGCGAGATGTTGAGCGGGCGCGGTAGCGGCGTGGTGCACGTGGAGACGCGCTCGCCCTTCACCTACGACGCGGCCATCGCGGTGCGGCACGGCTCGCTGGCGCCGCTGTTGCCGCCCGACGCGCTGCCCGAGAGCGTCACCATCGCCCTCAGCGGTGACGTCGAGGCGCGTGGCGCGCTCAAGACGTTCCGCCAGAGCCGCGGCGCCCTCGCCATCAATCAGCTCTCGCTGATCACGCGCGGGCTCCAACTGCGCGCCAAGAGCGACGTGGCCGCGCACTTCCAGGGCACGCGGGTGACGTTCGACCTGCTCGATCTCGTGGGCGACGACGTCGACCTCATCTCGGCGCGCGGCTTGTTGGCCGACGACGAGGTGGATCTGTCGCTGTCGGGCCGCGGGTCGTTCGCGGCGCTGACGCGCGTGTGGCCGCGCGCCGAGCACGCGGCGGGCCGCTTCTCGTTCGACGTCGCCATCACGGGCGACCTCGACCACGCCGAGATGAGCGGCCAGGGGTTCCTGTCGAAGGGCGAGCTCGCGCTCGAGGGCTCGTCGTTCCCGGCGCTGGTCGACCTCGAGGCGGAGCTGTCGTTTCGCGGGCCGAACGTGGTGGTCGAGCGCGCCAGCGCACGCGCCGACAACGGCGGCAAGCTGCAGGCCCAGGGTGCCGTCACCTTGGGCAGTGACGGCGTCGACGCGTACGACATCGAGCTGCGCACGCAGCGGCTGCGCCTCAAGGTGCCCAAGTGGATCGAGACCACCAGCTCCGGGCGCCTGACGCTGCGTGGCGACGCCGCCCTACCCACCCTCGGCGGCGAGCTGCGCGTGCATGCCGCCCGCTACACGGAGGACATCAACTGGGAGCGCCTCTTGCCCGACCTGCGCCGGCGCACCAGCGCGCTCGACTCCCTCGACAGCGACGACGAGGACGTGCGCTTCGACGTGCATCTCATCGCCGACCGCGGCGTGGTGGTGGAGAACAACGTGCTCGACCTCGAGGCCAAGGGAGACCTGTTCCTCACCGGAACCGAGGAGCGCCCGGGCCTCAAGGGCGGCGTGCAGCTGATCCGCGGCAACGCCACGTTCCGCGGCAACCGCTACCGACTCGCGCGCGGCGCGATCGACTTCGTCGACACCTACCGCATCATGCCCGTGCTCGACGTCGAGGCCGAGACGCGCGTGCACGACTACGACGTCACCGCGCACCTGTCGGGCCCGGCGCAGGCGCCGGCCATCCACCTGTCGTCGACGCCCGAGCTGTCCGAGATCGACATCGTGTCACTCTTGACCTTCGGCTTCACGCAGTACGAGGTGCGCGACGCGGGCGGCAGCGCGGGCGTGGCTGGCCTGGAGGTCGTGAGCGCCTACACGGGCCTCGACAAGGAGCTGCGCCGCGTGCTGCCCGAGGCCGTGCGCCGCTCCAACGTGCTGGCGCTCGACGAGCTCAAGCTGACGTCGCAGTTCTCGGTGCGCGCCGGCGCCTCGGTGCCCGCGGTCGCGCTCGGCATGGAGGTGAACCCCGGCCTGCAGGCGCTCGACGGCAGCCGCCTGCGCCTGCAATCGACGTTGGTCGACGCCACCGGCGGCGGCACCGAGCAGAAGGTCGAGTGGGAGAAGCGCTTCGACAACAACGTGCGCTTGCGCCTGGTATGGAACTCCGAGGACGACGGCTCCTGCCCGTCGTGCGCCAACCAGTGGGGCGACCTGGGCGGCGACGTCTGGTACCGCTGGGAATTCTGACGCTCCCTTTACGCGCTTCTTACCGGTGTCCGCTCGGTCCGCTGTTTGTGCACGCGCGCGACCTTCGGGCACGCTCGCGCGCCAGGAGGTTCCCATGAAGAAGCTCGCAACGCTTTTCGTGTTCAGCGCCGCCGCCCTGTTCGTCACCGTCGCCCTCGCCGGCGACGCTCCGGCCAAGACCTGCGGCCAGATGACGGCCGACGCCGCCGCCATGCCCGCCAAGGTCGCTGAGCTGATGGCGGCCTACGCCGACGAGGCCGAGGCGCACGCCGCCTTCATGGCCGGCGTCAAGGGCGACAAGAACGCCGCCGCCGAGGCCGAGGCGATGAAGAAGCTCGCCGCCAGCTACAAGGAGAGCGCCGCCGCGCTCACCAAGACCGCCGACGCCATGAAGGCCGCCGCCGCGTGGCCGGCCGCCAAGCACGACATGAAGGCGCTCGGCGCCGACGCCAAGGTCAAGGCCGCCATGGACAAGGTGGGCGGCCTGCAGCGAGACTTCGGGGCCATGGTGGCGAAGATGGCGCCCGCCGCGCCGCCGCCGCCGCCGCCGCCGCCGCCGCCGGCCGCGCCGAAGAAGTGATCGAACGATCACGATCGCGCGCGAACGCCGCCCTTCGGGCGGCGTTCTTTTTTCTGGCTCAAATGACGTTTCCGTGGGCGCGGCGGACAGGCAGTGAGGGGCAGGTGCCGCCGAGTTT
>CAZONM010000145.1:0-13233 GCA_964580865.1 uncultured Myxococcales bacterium
CGTCGTCGTCACCGCCGCCGCCGTCCTGCGCGGGGTCCGCGGCCGGGTCGTCGTCGGCCGGGTCGTCGTCGGCCGACGGCGACGCGCATGCGTCGTCGGCGCAGGCGGGGTCGGGCGCGCCGCAGTCGCAGTCGCACGCGTCATCCTCGAGCTCGTCGAGGGAGCACGTCCACGAGCCCACGTCGGGGCAGGCCTGGTGGAAGTCGGCGCAGCAGTCGCCGTTCTGCTCGCACAGGGGATCGCAGAAGCAGGTGCCGTCGTACGACGAGCCGATCTCGCAGCTGTCGACGCAGGAGGCGGGGTCGTCGGGCGGCGGCGGCGGCGGCGGCAGATCGACGTCGCCTTCGCCGGTCCAGGCGCCGCCGCTCGCCTCCGTGACGAAGTCCGCGAAGGCGCCGAACAGCGTGTAGATGCCGCCGCTGCCGCAGGAGCCGTCGCCGAGCCACGAGCCGCGCGAGGTGATGCCCGCGAGGTGCCGCACGCCGCCGATCACCACGTAGGCGGGCCCGCCGGAGTCGCCGTAGCAGGTGTCGGCCTCGCCCGGCCCCCCCACCAGCATCTCCGAGAGCGAGCGGCGCGCGAACGGCGCGTCGGCCACGTACAGGCGTCCGTAGTCGGCGTCGTCGCTCTCGGCCGTGAGCCCGAAGCCCGCGAGCGTGACGGGGGCGCCGGCCACGAGCACGTCGTCGAAGGCGGCCTGCGCCACCACGGGCGCGGGGGTGACGTCGAGGACGTCGTCGGCGAGCACGACCACGCCGATGTCGCGCTCGTCGGACAGGCCGGCGGGATCGTCGGTGGGGTAGCCGCGGCCGGAGTACTCGGGGTGCGCGGTGGCCGAGGCCACGGCGTGGTGGCGGGACGCGTCGGCGTCGGCGGGGCGCGCGGCGCCCACCACGATCTCCAGCGTCGACGGCGCAACACCCTCGAGGCAATGGGCGGCGGTGGCCACCACGCGCGGCGCGATCAGCGTACCCGTGCACCCCGACTCGCCCATGTCGGTGAAGAACAGCGACACGGTGGCGCCCACCTCGCCGTCGTCGTCGATGGCCACGCCGCCGACCACCGGCGACGTGAGGGCGCCGGGCGCGTCGGCCACGAGCTCGGCCGTGCATGCGCCCCCCAGCGACGAGGTCACGACGAGGGCGGCGAGGAGCGAGGAGCGGCGCATGGAGACCTCCCACAGGGCGTTATCGGCGCGCGGCCGCCGCCGACCCACGAGGGCTGTCGGTCGATCGTCGGAGCGCGCGCGCAGGGCGCCGGTCGCGAGCCGCTCGCGCGCACCGACGTCGGTTCCAACGCCGCACCGGCGTGCTACAGGCGGGCGTCCCTCGTGGAGGACGCGTGCACCCAGCGCTGATTCGGCCCCCCTCCGGCGGCTTCCCCTTCGGCGAGACCGCGCTGTGCCACGAGGCCGACGACGTGGGCCTCGACTGCGCCATCGTGCGCCAGCGCGCGGGCGACGTGCTCGAGCGCAGCGACCCGAAGGAGTGCGCGTGGCTCTTGCTCGACGGGCGCGTCGACGTCGCCGTGGCCGGCCATGAGGCGCCCCTGGCGCGCGCGTCGCTGTTCGACGAGCGCCCCTCGGTGGTGCACGCGGCGGCGTCGTCGCCCGTGCGCTTGGCCGCCCGCACCGACGTCGAGTGGCTGCTCGCGCGGGCCACCAACGCCGCGTCGTTTGCGCCGCGCATCTTCCTGCCCGGTGACACCACGAGTGAGGCGCGCGGCCGCGGCCTGGTGCAGGACGCGTGCTTGCGCGTGGTGCGCCTGGTGTTCGACCTCGACACCCGGCCCGAGAGCCAGCTGGTGCTCGGCGAGGTCGTGAACCTGGCGGGGCGCTGGTCGAGCTTCCCGCCGCACCACCACGGCCAGCCCGAGCTGTACCACTACCGCTTCACCAAGCCGCAGGGCTACGGCCACGCCGAGCTCGGCGACGAGGTGCTCAAGGTGAAGAGCCACGACACCGTGAAGATCACGGGCGCCGTCGACCACCCGCAGGTGGCCGCGCCCGGCTACGGCATGTACTACGCGTGGATCGTGCGCCACCGGCCGAATGATCCCTATCGCGGCTTCACGTTCGCGCCCGAGCATGCCTGGATCCTCGAGGGCAACGACCCGGGCTACTCGCCCAAGGAGCTGTTGTGAGCGCGCGCGACGCGAGCACCATCCGGCTGACGACGGCGAGCGCGCTGGTGCGCTTCCTCGCGGCGCAGCGTGCCCGGCGTGACGACGTCACCGACGCCGTGGTGCGCGGCGTGTTCGGCATCTTCGGCCACGGCAATGTCGCCGGGCTCGGGCAGGCGCTGGCGGAAGAGGGCAGCCTGGTGCACTACCAGCCGAAGCACGAGCAGGCCGGCGTGCATGCCGCCATCGCCTTCGCCAAGCACACGCGGCGCTTGGGGATCATGGCGGTGACGACGTCGGTGGGCCCGGGCGCCACCAACATGGTGACGGGCGCCGCCACCGCCACCATCAACCGCCTGCCGGTCCTGTTGTTGCCCGGCGACACCTTCGCCAACCGCTGGCCGCAGCCGGTGTTGCAGCAGCTCGAGCACCCGTCGTCGATGGACGTGAGCGTCAACGATTGTTTTCGGCCGGTGTCGCGCTTCTGGGATCGGATCACGCGCCCCGAGCAGCTCCTGCATGCGCTGCCCGAGGCCATGCGCGTGCTGCTCGACCCGGCCGACACGGGCGCCGTCACCCTGTGCCTGCCCGAGGACGTGCAGGCCGAGGCCTACGACTGGCCGCGGCGCTTCTTCGACGAGCGCGTCCACGTCGTCGAGCGGCGCCCGCCGAGCGCCGACGCGATCGCGCGCGCCGCCGAGCTCCTGCGCGCGGCCACGCGCCCGCTCGTGGTGGCGGGCGGCGGCGTGCACTACAGCGACGCGTTCCTCGCGCTGCGCGCGCTGTGCGACGCCACGGGCATCCCCGTGGCCACCACCCAGGCGGGCACGGGCGCGCTGCCGGCCGATCACCCGTGCTGGCTGGGCGCGCTCGGCGTCACCGGCACCGCGTGCGCCAACGCCGTGGCCAACGACGCCGACGTGGTGCTGTGCGTGGGCACGCGCCTGTCGGACTTCACCACGGCGTCGAAGACGCAGTTCCAAGCCGACGGCGTGCGCTTCGTCAGCATCAACGTCAACGCCTTCGATGCGCACAAGCACGGCGCCATCCCGGTGGTGGCCGACGCGCGCCTGGGCCTGGCGGCGCTCACCTCGGCGCTCGCGGGCACGCGCTACGCGAGCGAGCGCGCGCGCGCGCTGCGCGCGTCGTGGCTCGAGGAGCGCGCGGCGCTGTGCCGGCCGATGAAGAGCGGCGCGCTCTCGCAGGCCGAGGTCATCGAGGTGATGAACGCGCGCGCCAGCACCGGCAGCACCGTGGTGCATGCGGCGGGCGGCCTCCCCGGCGACCTGCACAAGCTGTGGAAGAGCGTGGACGCGCGCGACTACCACAGCGAGTACGGCTACTCGTGCATGGGCTACGAGGTGGCGGGCGCGCTTGGCGTCAAGCTGGCCGAGCCCGCGCGCGAGGTGTACGCGCTGCTCGGCGACGGCAGCTACCTGATGATGGCCAACGAGCTCCTCACCAGCGTGCAGGAGGGGCGGAAGATCACGGTCGTCCTCCTCGACAACCACGGCTACCAGTGCATCCACAACCTGCAGCGCGGCTGCGGCGGTCGCTCGTATGGCAACGAGTTTCGCGCCCGCGTCGATGGCGCGCTGTCGGGCCCGCCCGTGACCGTCGACTTCGTCAAGAACGCGGCCAGCTTGGGCGCCGTCACCTTCACGGCGACGACGCGCGCCGAGCTCGAGCGCGCGCTCGACGACGCCCGCCGCGAACCCGGGAGCTGCCTCGTCTACGTGCCGCTCGAGGAGCCGTCGCGCCTGCCGGGGACGTCGTGGTGGGACGTGCCGGTGGCCGAGGTCAGCGCCGAGCCCGAGGTGCAGCGCGCGCGCGCTGAGTACGAGCGCGCGGTCGCCCAGCGCCGGTTCTATTTCTGAGGGAGAGCGAGGGATCGTCATGAGCCGCTTCCGTGTCGCCGCGCAGCCCATCAACTGGATCAACGACGACTTCAAGGACCTGGGCGCCGACTGCACGCTCGAGCGCGCGCTCGATGAGATGCGGCAGGCGGGCTTTGAGGGCACCGAGCTCGGCCACCGCTTCCCCATGAGCGGTCCGGCCATCCGCGCGTTGCTCGAGCCCCGCGGGCTGTCGTTGGCCGGCGCCTGGCACTCGACCTACCTGGCGAGCCGGCCGTGGACCGACGAGCAGGCGGCCTTCGACGCCCACGCCGAGCGGCTGGCGAGCGCGGGCGCCTCCGTGATCATCCTCGCCGAGTGCACGGGCGCCATCCATGGCGACGGCACCAAGCCCCTCGGCAAGGGCGACCAGCGCGGCCAGCTCGACGACGCCGCGTGGCGCGCGCTGTGCGCGGGCCTCGATCGACTCGCCGAGCGCGCGGCGGCGCGCGGCATGACCACGGCCTACCACCCGCACATGGGCACGGTGGTGCAGACCGCCGCCGACGTCGACGCGCTCATGGCGGGCACGCGCACCCTCGGCCTGTTGCTCGACACCGGCCACCTGGCCTTCGCCGGCGACGATCCCATGGTCACGCTCGAGCGCCACGGCGCGCGCGTCACGCACGTGCACACCAAGGACGTGCGCTTCGCGGTGGCGCGGCAGGCGCGTGCCGAGGGGTGGAGCTTCGAGCGCGCCGTGCGCGCCGGCGTGTTCACCGTGCCCGGCGACGGCGACTTCGACTTCGCCGGCGTGCTCGGCGAGATCAACCGGAACGGCTACCGGGGCTGGCTCGTCGTGGAGGCGGAGCAAGACCCCAAGGTGGCGAACCCCCTCACCTACGCCACGCAGGGCCGCGCCACGCTGCGCCGCTTGCTCGGCGCCTGAAGGAGACGCGCGCATGTCGAAGATGCGAGAGACCGCCGCGCTCGGCGTGGAGCTGTGGAACGACTCGTGCGCGCTCGCCGAGCTGAAGGACGCGGTGGCCCACGGCTTCGTCGGCGCCACGTCGAACCCGGTGATCGTGGCGGCGGCGGTGAACGCCGACAAGGCGCGGCTCATGCCCGTGCTCGACGGGCTCATCCGTGAGCATGCGAAGGAGAGCGAGGATGAGATCGCGTGGCGCCTCATCGGCGAGGTGGTGAAGGAGGGCGCCGCCGTCCTGCGCGGCAAGGGTGTGTTGTGCGCGCAGGTGAGCCCCAAGCACTACCGCGACGCCGGGCGCATGCTCTCGCACGCGCGTGAGCTGGCCGCGCTGGCCGACAACGTCGCCATCAAGGCGCCGGCCACGCCCGCGGGCATCGAGGCCATGGAGGAAATGGTGGCGTGCGGCATCGCCGTCAACGCCACGGTGAGCTTCACGGTGTCGCAGGCCGTGCTGGTGGCCGAGGCCATCGCGCGCGGCGAGCAGCGCGCGCGCGCGACCGGCAAGGTCGCGCCGCGCTCGGTGATCACGCTCATGATCGGCCGCGTCGACGATCACATCAAGCGCGTGGTCGACAAGGACAAGCTCCTGCTCGACCCCGGTCACCTCGCGTGGGCCGGCATCGCCGTCTTCAAGAGCGCGCACGCCGTGTTCAAGCGGCGCGGCTTCTCGACGACGCTGTTGGCCGCCGCCTACCGCCACCACCTGCACTGGACCGAGCTCATCGGCGCGGGCGTCATCCAGACGATCCCGTACGCGTGGTGGAAGCAGTTCGAGACCGCGCACGTCCCCTTGCGCGCGTCGCTGCACGAGCCCGTCGAGCCCGAGATCCTGGCGTCGTTGCGCAAGGTGCCCGACTTCGTGCGCGCGCACGACGAGGGCGCGCTGGCGGCCGGCGACATCGAGCGCTACGGCGCCACGGTGCACACGCTCCGGCAATTCCTCGACGGCTACGAGGGCCTGGTGAAGCTGGTGCGCGAGAGGATGCTGCCATGAGCGAGACCCGACGACTGGTGAGCCCCGACCGCCTGCGCCCGTGGATGGAGGCCGCCGTCGAGGTGGCGGCGCTCGGCGGCGCGCGCGCCCTCGACTGGTGGAAGAGGCGCGCCACCCTCACGGTGGAGCAGAAGGGCAAGAACGACTGGGTGTCGGAGGCCGACCGCGACGTCGAGAAGACCATCGTCGCCGAGCTGCGCCGGCGCTTCCCGGGCGCGGCGTTCCTGGGCGAGGAGGGCGCCAAGGACACGGCGGGGCCCGGCCAGCTCTTGTGGGTCATCGACCCCATCGACGGCACCACCAACTTCCTGCGCGGCATGCCGCTGTTCGCCGTCAGCCTGGCCGCCGTCGTCGACCGGGAGCCGGTCGTCGGCGTCATCCGTCTGCCGCTGCAAGGCGAGACCTTCGCCGCCGCGCGCGGCGTGCCCACCACGCTGAACGGCGCGCCGGTGACGCCGTCGAAGGTCAAGAAGCTCGACGAGGCGGTGGTGGCGCTCGGCAGCAACAGGAAGAGCGACCCCGGCCCCGTGAGCGCGTCGTACGCGCGCCTCATCGAGCAGGGCGTGGAGGTGCGGCGCCTGGGCTCGGCCTGTGCGTCGACGTGCTTCGTCGCCTGCGGCCGCGTCGATGGCTACCTCGAGCAGCAGCTGAGCCCGTGGGACGTGGCCGCGGGCCTGGTCATCGTCGAGGAGGCCGGCGGGCGCGCCAACGACTACGCGAGCGGCTCCTGGCTCACGGCCGGCGGGCCCTGGGTGTGCGCGCCGCCGCAGCTCTTTGGCGAGGTGCGGCAGGCCGCGGGGTTTTGAGGATCACGCCGGGCGTGCGCTCGCGAGGTCGGTCGGCGTGCGCGACGCGGTCCGCGGTGCTCCGCGATGAGCCGGCCGACCGCGCGCATCGTCAGGGAGCACGGCGACGCACGCCTCGGGCACGTCGACGCGCCAGGGCGGGCGATCGCGCTCGAGCGTTAGGGCCCGCGAACGGGTAACTTGATCGATGATCGCGGCCGAGCCGCGCCGACGGCGCGAAGCCCCGCAGGCCCGTGGCCGTCGCCACGGGTCGAGGACGCGACAACGCCAGCGGCGATGGATCGGCCGCGAGGGCGAGCAAGTTACCCGTTCGCGGGCCCTTCGGACGTGCACGCGAGCCCGAGCACGCAGCGTTGCGGGCCGCCGTTGCGAATCACCGGGCGGGCGGCCCCGTCGCGTCGCCCGACGGTCCGCGCCGCCGTCGAGCGCGTGCTCGAGCCGCCCGGGAGGACATCACGTTCGAGCCCCTTGAGCTCCCGACTCCAGGGGCCCTGTCCCCGTGCATGCTCCGCCACCCGCCACGCGCTGGTGCCAACCCCCCCGGGGGTGCTACTGCGTGCGACGCGCCGGAGACCACCTCGGCGGCGCTTGGTCAGGCATGGCGTCGAGCGGGGAGAGTTGGATCAACCATGAACGAAGCGGGTTACCGGGAGTGGGAGCGGGAGCTGTGGCGCTCGGTGGGGCTCTCGCCGTCCGAGCAGCGGGTTCGCCTGGCAGCGACCGGCACCACGGTGCGGGTCCAGAGCGTCGGCGACGGCGACCCGGTCTTGTTCCTCCATGGCGTTCCCAACTCGGGCAGCACCTGGGCTGGCCTGCTGCCGCATCTGCCCGGCTTCCGCGCGCTGCTCGTCGATCGCCCCGGCACCGGGCTGAGCGACGACTACGTGGTGGGCCCAGGAGAGCTCTTGTCGTTCGCCGATCGCATCATCGGCGACCTCCTCGACGCGCTCGAGATCGAGAGCGCCCACGTGGTCGCGTCGTCGTTCGGCGGCTTTCTGTCGCTGCGCTCGGGCGCGACTTCCGGGAAGCGCTTCCGGCGCATGGTCCAGATGGCATGTCCCGCCTTCGCGCCTGGGATGCAGACGCCAAAGTTCATGCAGGGCATGCGCTTCGCGTTCGTGCGGTGGCTCGTGCCCAAGCTGCCGCCGACGCAGAAGGCCAACGACGACATCATGCGTCAGATCGGACACGGTGCGAGCCTCGACGCGCAGAAGCTACCGGCCGTGTTCTCGCGGTGGTACATGGGCTTGCAGCGTCACACCAACACCATGAAGAACGACCTCGCCATGATCGGCGGTGCCCTGAAGGGCAAGGCGTTCGATCCCGCATTCACGCTGTCGCCGTCCACGCTCAGCGCGGTGCAGGTGCCGACGCACTTCCTGTGGGGCGAGGACGACACGTTCGGCGCCGCCGACGTCGCGCGCGCGGTCGTCGGCGCGATGCCGCGCGCCTCCCTGGAGATGTTGCCGAGGTGCGGTCACCTGCCGTGGCTCGACGAGCCCGCCAGTATCGGGGCCAAGACCGCCGCGTTCCTCAGGGGCTGACACGGCTCGCATGCGCGGGCCCAGCGACGGCCGTGGTCACCGTTGATCGCCACGCCGGTGCACCGCCCCACCCTCCACGACGAACCCGTCGAGGAAGCGCGCGATGGCGTCGGTGTCGTGGTGCCCGATGTGCGTTCGCACTTCCGCCAGCACGCGCGCGTGGCTGTTGCTCATGGCCACGCCGAGGCCGCAGCCCGTGAGCAGCTCGAGGTCGTTCAGGTTGTCGCCGAAGGCCATGACCTCGCCGAGCGCGACGCCGAGGTGCGCGGCCAGGTGCCGCGTGGCCTCGAGCTTGGAGCAGCCGGGGGGCAAGATCTCGAGGTAGCTCGGCTCCGAGTTGACCAGCGCCACCTGGCCACCGTGAGCCGCCTCGAGGTCACGCGTGAGCGCGGCGACGCGCTCGGGCGGGCCAATGGAGAGGATCTTGGTGGGCGCGCGCGGCGCGGCTGCCAGCGCGTCGACGAGGGGGCCCATGACCGTGTGCGGCACGCCGTCTTTGCGCTCGCTCTCCTCGGAGGTGGCGGTGACGCGCTCGATCCAGATCTGCGCGCCCACGTACAGGTTCGCGTGGAAGCCGTGGGCGCGCACCACGTCGAGACATGCGGCGGCCACGTCACGCGCCAGGCTGCGCTCGAAGATGACGGCGCCGCTCGCGGCGTCGCGCACCAGGGCGCCGTTGAAGTGCACGAGCGGGGCGTTCGGCCGCACGCGCTCGACGTAGGGCGCCACCGACAAGGGCGGCCGCCCGGTGGCCAGGCCCACGCGCACGCCGCCCGCCACAAGGCGCGCGATGGCGTCCACGTTGTCGTCGTGCACGCCGCGGCGCGCGTCGAGCAGCGTGGCGTCGAGGTCGAAGAGCACCAGGCGGTACATGCGCGCAATGCTGCGCGCAATTGTCGCAGGCGGAAAGGCCGATCGCGCGGGGCTTGACGACGGCGCGGCGGATCTGCACGTTGCCGCATCCCGAGGTCATCCATGCGTGTCGTGCTCGTCAGCTTCGCCATCGTCGCCACCCTCGTCACCGTCGGCTGCGCCACCGAGAAGAAGGCCTGCGACGCCCCCGGCGGCCGCGCCGGCAAGGGCGACTGCGCCGGCGACTGCGCCGGCAAGGGCGGCGGCTGTCCCATGGAGGCCGGCGCCTCGCCCACGGCGGTGCCGAGCGGCGCCACCGCGGTGCAAAACGAGATGCGCCTCCTCAACCACGCCGTGCACCTGAGCATGACGGCGGCCGCGCTCGGCGACGTGTCCATCGTCCCCGGGCTGTTCCACCAGGTGCACCAGGCGCGCGCGCTCACCGACCAGGCCGTCGCCGCAGGCACGTGGAAGCCGGCCAAGGGCGACGTGGCGTCGTTCCAGCAAAAGGACGCTGCCTTCCACACGGAGCTCGAGGGCGTGGTGAAGGCCGCGGCGGCCAACGACCGCACCGGCGTGGTCGACGGGTTGAACCGTCTGCTGCCGAGCTGCGTCGCCTGCCACGACGCGCACCGCGAGCCCGGCCTACCGCCGATGATGCAGCACATGAAGAAGGCCTTGGCCGAGCACCCCGAGCACCCGAAGGGCGCCGAGCACCCCGAGCACCCGAAGGGCGCCGAGCACCCGAAGCACGACTGACGCCGGCGGCCGTCGCCGCGCGCGCGTCCCCCTTGCGAGCGCGGCCGATCCCGCGGACGCTGCGCGCGTGATCACCCCGTTGCTCCTGGCGCTGGCCGCCGGTCCCCTCGACGACGCCGAGGCCGCGCTCGCCGCCGGCGACCACGAGCGCTGCGGCCAGCTCGCGCAGCAGGCGCTGTCCGCCGGCGACCTGGACGAGCGCGGTGTGACGCGGGCGTGGCTCGCGCGCGGCCACTGCTACGCCGCAGCCGGCGACCGCGACCGCGCCGAGCGCAGCTACGCCGTGGCCGTGCGCACGAGCCCCGACGCGGCGGCGTGGAGCGCCGGCAACGCGCCCGCGGGCGCGGGCGAGCCGTTTGCGACCGCGCTTACCGCGCGCGGCGCCGACCCGCTGCGCGCTACCGCCGTCATCGTGGAGGATCACGTGGCCATCACGCTGGTGGCCGACGACCTCGTCTTGGTGCACGGCGCCAGCCTGCGCCTGGGCGACGACGAGGTGGCGCGCGTGCCCTTGGGCGTGGGCGCCGCAGCCACACACCAGGTGGCGGGCATCGCCACCGCCGGCCTCACGCTCCTCTTGCACGACAAGCACGGCAACGTGCTGTGGCGCGCGCCCGTCGACGAGAAGACGGTAGCACCCAGCGCCGGCACCGACGTGGTGGTGCAGGGCGGCGCGCCCGCGCGCGAGCCCACGGTGCTCACGGCCATCGGCGGCGGCGCCCTCGCGCTCGGGCTCATCGGCGCCGTGGTGTGCGGCATCGGCGCGTCCGCCGATCGCACCACCACCTTCGAGACCGGCGGTCCCTGGCTCGTGGGCGTGGCCGCGTCCACCGGCGTATTCCTGGTGGGGGCGGGCCTGGTGGTGGTCGATCAGGGGCTGTGACGACGTGCGGCGGCGCGCGCGCGCGGCCCGTTGACGTGGCGCGTGGTGGCCGGTATCCGGGCGACGGCTTTTTGCCAGATCGACGAGATCCATCAGAGAGCCGCCCGTCCGCTTCCCCGATGTTCGGGGCAGTTCTTCAAAGGTCGGCGGCGATGTCGTCGAGAGAAGGTTCGCACCATGGCTCGTTACACGGGGCCCCGCCTCAAGATCATCCGTCGCCTCGGCACCTCCATCCCCGGGCTCATGCGCACCGATCCGGATCTGCGCCGCCCGTACCCGCCGGGCCAGCACGGCCCCACCAAGAGGAAGAAGCTCAGCGACTACGCGCTGCGCTTGATGGAGAAGCAGAAGCTGCGCTTCCACTACGGCCTGTCGGAGCGCCAGCTGCGCCGCTACGTGGCGCAGGCCTTCGCCGGCAAGGGCAACTCGGGCCACGTGCTCTTGCAGCTGCTCGAGCGCCGCCTCGACAACGTGGTGTTCCGCGCGGGCTTCGCGCCCACCATGGCCGCCGCGCGCCAGATGGTGCTGCACCGTCACGTCACCGTGAACGGCAAGCGCGTCAACATCCCGAGCTATCAGATGCGCGCCGGCGACACCGTGCAGCTGAACGACAAGTCGAAGATGAAGACCCGCGCCATCGAGTCCCAGAAGGACCCGAACAACCTCAAGGTGCCCGACTACCTCGAGGCCACCGACGGCATCGCCAAGATGAAGATGCTACCCGAGCGCGACAGCGTGCCGGTGGATCTCGATCCGCAGCTGATCGTCGAGTACTACTCGGGCAAGTGAGATCGGCCGCGCTGGCGGGCCGATGACCGCGTTGCCGCGGTCGCGCCGTCGACGACGCCTACGGAAGTAGGCTTGTCGCCGTCGCGACCGCGTCGCCTTGTCCTCGGCCTGCGATCGCAGCCGATGGGTGTGCCGGGTTCGGAGCTCGCAGGCCGATGCCTGCGTTGCCGCGCGGCGCCGTGAATTCGCCTTGTCGCGTTCGGGCGGCTGTGGGATCTGTGCCAGCACCATGGAGCACATCGCGGTCCAGGTCGCGCAGTCGGCGAGCGAGGGCACCTCGCTGTGGGCCACGCTCACGCACTCGGGGCCCATGGCCTTCGCCGTGCTCCTGCTGTTGGTGGCGTTCTCCGTCGTCAGCTGGGGCATCATCCTGGTGAAGTACCTGGCCATCCGCCAGGCGAGCCGCTCGTCGGTCGAGTTCCTCGAGCTGTTCTGGCAGTCGAAGCGCTTGGACGAGATCTTCCAGAAGACCGAGGCCATGGCCTCGGCGCCCATCGCGCAGGTCTTTCGCGCCGGCTACCAGGAGCTGGTCAAGGTCAAGCAGCGCGAGCAGAAAGAGAAAGACGCCGCCGACAAGATGGCCTTCGGCGGCCCCGAGAACGTCGAGCGCGCGCTGCGCCGCGCCGCCACCACCGAGATGACCGAGCTCGAGCGCCTGGTGCCGTTCTTGGCCACCGTAGGCTCCACGTCGCCGTTCATCGGCTTGTTCGGCACCGTCATCGGCATCATGAAGAGCTTCGCCGAGATCGGCGCCAAGGGCTCGGCCAACCTCGCCACCGTGGCGCCGGGGATCGCCGAGGCGCTCATCGCCACCGCCGCCGGCCTGCTGGCGGCCATCCCCGCGGTCATCGCCTACAACTGGTTCACGTCGCGCATGAAGGTCTTGGGCGTCGAGATGGACAACTTCTCGTCGGACTTCATGAACATCGTGCGGCGGCACTTCTTCTGACGGTGCGCTCACCGGCGGGTGCGAGCTCGCTCGCACCGCGGGCGCATCGGGCCCGCGGCGGTGGTCATTGGTCCTTCCGCAGCTCGTCCGTCGAGGCCGCACCGCAGCGCTCGGTCACGTCGCGCTCTTCGTGTCGCGCGCTCGATCGCGCCCGCCGGGGATGGCCACCCGTTGCTGGTTGAGCTCGCGGACCGCCCACGCGCGCGCCCGCGCGCATTCCACGGAGCCCGGGGACCGTCACCCCTCGTCGTCGGCGGTGCCAGGCGGGAAGCCGTAGCCCACGCGCACGGCCGCGATCTCAGGATGCGTGGTCCCGTCGGCGCGCCGCACGCACAAGGACGGCTCCACCACGGGGCGCGCGCCGTCGAAGGCGCGCGGCAGGTCACCCCGGCGCATGGCGCAGTAGAGCGTGATGCCCGACTCCTCGAGGGGCACGCCCTCCTTGAAGCACACGCCGCGCGTGCGCACCAGCACCAGGTCCGCGTCGGCCAACGCGCGCCGCACGCGCGCGTCTTGCGAGGCCTGATGCACACACGCGAACACGCCGCCGGGCGCCAACAGCTCGGCGGCGGCGCGCGCGTAGTCGGCGACGTCGCCGCGCACCTCGAGGCGCGCGGGCACCGCCTGCGGGTGCTGCGCCGGCAGCGCGCTCCCCACGGGCCAGTACGGCGGGGTGCCGGTGACTAGGTCGAAGCCGCGCGCGTCGCCGCCGG
>CAZONM010000146.1:0-13223 GCA_964580865.1 uncultured Myxococcales bacterium
GCACGCGCACGCGCGCGCGCACCAAGAGCGCCAGGGGCGGGCGCGTGCACACGGCGTGCAGGAGCGACGGGCCGGCGGCCGCGCGCGGCGCGCGCGGCGTGGTCAGCGCGTCGCCGTCGAAGGTGAGCGCGTCGCCGGAGTGGACGAACGCATCGACGAGGTAGGGCACGGCCGCCGCCGCGATGGCCAGCGACACGGGCGGCAGCGGGCGCGCCACGGGGAAGATGGCGCCGATCTGCTCCAAGCGTCGCGCCGAGGCGCCAAGCGGCAGCGCGCCGTCGAGCTCGGCGAGGCCGTTGTGTGCATCGAGCGACACGCGCGCGTCGCGCCCCGCGATCAAGCGCACCACCGCCGCGCCGCTGCCGGACGGCGCGCGCAGCGCGATGGCGGCGCCCTCGACGTGCGCGCGCCGCATCACCTCCACGAGCTTGTCGGGACGCGCGTCGATGAAGCGCGTCACGACGGCGCCCCCATGCCGAGCACGCCGGGGTTCAGGATGTTGTCGGGGTCGAGCTCGCGCTTGAGCGCCTCGAGCAACGCGCGCGCGCCCGGCGTGATGCGCTGCCCGCGCAGCTTGGAGCGCCCCACGCCGTGGTGGTGCGCCAACGTTGCGCCGTGGCGACGCGCCACCGTCAGCGTGCGCTCCCACGCGAGGTCGTAGCGCGCCAACGCCGAGCGCGGCCCCGTGCCCTCGGCGCCGAAGCCCGCGAACGTGAAGTACAGCGAGCAGCCGTCGGGATAGGCGTGGCTGAAGTGGCACATCGCCACCGCCACGTCGCGCAGCGCCTCGCGCACGTCGCGGTACAGCGGCACCACGCCCTCCCAGCCGAGCGCGACCTCGCAGGTGTCGACCCAGGTGCCCACGGCGAACGCGCGCGACATGCGGTAGCTGACGCGGTGGCGGTGGCGCAGCCAGCGCGCCCCGGGCTCGTCGCCGAGGTCGCGGGCGCCCAGGGCCGCCATGCGCTGGCGCAGGCCGGGCGCGCGCGCGCCGAGCTCGTCGGCGTCGCCCTCGATGCCCATGATGAGGCGCGGCTTGCCGCCGAGGCGATCCAAGATCGCGTTGGCCATGGTGGGGCGCCCGAGGATCTCGCCCACCAATACGCGCGCCGCGCGCGGGCGCGAGAACACCGCGAGCTCGTCGACGCGGTTGGCCAGGGTGTCGAACAGCGTGGGCTCCTCGTCGTCGTGGCCGTGGTGCGCGCCGGGGCCGCTGTCTTCGTTGCCCGCGCACGAGATGGCCCCCGCCGCGATGCGATCGGGGTCGCCCTCCTTGGGCGTGGACGCGCCGCCGATGGCGGCGTCGACCGGATCGTACAGGCGCAAGACGCTCGGGCACTCACCGCCCTGCATGAGCGCGCGCATGGCGCTCACGGCGGGTGGCAGCTCGTCGAACACGAAGCCGCGCAGCCAGCGGTGCGTGGGCAACGGGCGGACGCGCAGCGTCACGCGCGTGCACACGAACAGCGCGCCCTCGGAGCCGGTCAGGAGCTGCACGAGCCCCGCGCCGGTGGCGGGATCGTCGACGGCCGCGCGGATCGGGAGCCCGCGGCCGTCGATGCCCTCGATGGCCAGCACCATGTCCTCGATCTTGCCGTAGCGCGACGAGAGCTGACCGGCGGAGCGCGTCACCACCCAGCCGCCCAGGCTCGAGCAGTAGATCGACGAGGGGAAGTGACCCAGCGTGAGGCCGCGCGCGTTGAGCGCCAGCTCGAGCCGCTCGCCGATGATGCCGGCCTCGGCCACGCACGTGCGCCGCACGGGGTCGACGGCCAGCACGCGCGACATGCGCTTGAGGTCCAGCACCCACGACGACGACGTGGGCGAGATGCCGCCGCACACGCCGCTGCCGGCGCCGAACGGCACGAGCGGTCGCCGCGCCACGCGCGCCGCCTTGACCACCGCGGCCACCTCGGCGTCGCTCTCGGGCCAAAACACGCGCGCGGGCAGCGTGGGGTGGACGCCGTTGCGCCGCTCGATGAGCCGGCGCGGCCACAGGTCGTGCGCGACCGCGAGCACGTCGCTCAGGTCGCCGCTCTGCCGCACATCGTCGGCCGCCACTGCCATGGCCCGTTCATGGTCGAAGTGGCAGCGCGGCGCAAGAGCGCGTCGCCCCTGCGGCCGCAAAAAAGGTAGGATGAGTCGTCCATGAACGTGCTCATCGCCGACGACGACGCGCAGACCCGCCTGCTCCTCGAGCTGTACTGCCGCGGCGAGCAGTTCACCGCGCTGTTCGCGGAGTCGGGCACGGCGGCGCTCGAGCGCTTCAACATCGGCGACATCGACGTGGTGGTGACCGACGTGCTGATGCCCGACGTCTCGGGCGAGCGCGTGTTGGCGCACGTCAAGGGCAAGAGCCCAGAGACGCCCGTGCTCATCATGACCGCCCAGCCCACCGTCGACGACGCGGTGCGCTTCCTCAAGGCCGGCGCCGACGACTACGTCACCAAGCCCATCGGCCACGAGGTGTTTCGCCACCGCCTGCGCGCGCTGCTCGAGCGCGTGGAGCTGCAGCGCGAGCTCCAGCGGCTGCGCGCGCAGGCGTCGGGCGAGACCCAGATCCTCGGCAACGCGCCGGCGCTGCAGGCGCTCCTGCGCCGCCTGCCCATGACGGCGCAGACCGACGCCACGGTGCTCATCACCGGCGACTCGGGCACCGGCAAGGAGCTGATCGCGCGCCGCATCCACGAGCTGTCGCGGCGGAAGAACGCCAAGTTCGTCGCCGTCAACTGCGGCGCGCTGTCGGACACGCTCTTGGAGAGCGAGCTGTTCGGCTACAAGCGCGGCGCCTTCACCGACGCCTACCGCGACACCCCCGGCCTCGTCGAAGAGGCCGAGGGCGGCACCCTGTTCCTCGACGAGATCGGCGAGATCTCGCCGGCGGTGCAGGTGAAGCTGTTGCGCTTCTTGCAGTCGAAGGAGTTCAAGGCGCTCGGCTCGCCGAAGTCCCTGCGCGCCGACGTGCGCATCGTCGCTGCCACCAACCGCGACCTGCGAGCGATGGTCGACGCCAACGCGTTCCGCGAGGACCTGTACTACCGCCTCAACATCGTGCCCGTGCACGTGCCCGCGCTGCGCGAGCGCCGCGCCGACATCCCGCTGCTCGCGTCACACTTCCTCAATCACTTTCGACGCATCTACGACAAGGACGTGCGCGGCTTCTCGCCGAGCGCCTTGGCGCAGCTGCAGGCGTACTCGTGGCCCGGCAACGTGCGCGAGCTCGAGAACCGCGTGCAGCAGCTCGTGGTGCTCTCGAACGACCAGCTCATCCAGTCGGCGGATCTGAGCGGCGGCGAGGTGGCCACGGTGGCCCCCGAGATGTCGTTTCGCGACGAGAAGAGGCGCCTGGTGAGCGAGTTCGAGCGCGACTTCCTGCGGCGCGCGCTGCAGCGCGCCGAGGGGAACATGAGCGCGGCGGCGCGCATCGCGGGCATCGACCGCAAGAACTTCTGGGTGCTGGCGCGGCGTCACGGCTTGATCGCGCAGCGCGGCCATGCGCTCGACGGCGCGGCGCGCCGAGCGGATCCCGCATGAAGGGCGATCGCTACCCCCGCGCCAGTGCGGCGCTCGAGCGCCTGTTGCACGCGAGCCCCGGGGCGGCGCCGGCACCGCTCGCGCCCTTCGCCATCGGGCCCGCGGTGCTGCGCCAGCCGCCGGAGCGCGTGACCGCGTCACCGGCCGTGCCCCTCGACGACGAGCCGGCCAGCCCCACCGACGAGCTCTTGGGCGAGCTGGTGGACATGGTGTTCGTCAGCGCCGACGACCAGCAGGGAAGCGGCAGGCCCGAGGTGCACCTGGTCTTCAAGGCCGAGGTGCTCGGCGGCCTGCACCTCAAGCTCGTGCACACGCCCGAGGGCATGCACGCGACCTTCGTGGTCGACGACGCCGCCGCGCGCCGGGCGGTGGCGGCGCACGTCGACGACCTAGTGCGCCACCTGCGCGATCGCGGCTTCGCCGTGACCCACCACGCCATCGAGCTGGCGGCGCCCTGAGGACGCGATGAGGATCTTGCTCGTCGACGACGACCCCGCCATCCGCAAGCTGTGCGCCACGGCGCTCATGCGCCTGGGCCACGAGGTGGTGCCGTGCAGGAACGGGCGCGAGGCCCTTGGCCAACTGCACGAGGGCTTCGACCTGGCGCTGTGCGACATCGGCCTGCCCGACATCAACGGGCTCGACGTGGTGCGCGCCTTCAAGGTGCACGCGCCCGGGCTGCCGGTCATCGTCATCTCGGCGCTCGATCAATCCGAGTGGGGCAAGAAGGCCAGCGAGGCCGGCGCCGATCACTTCATGGCCAAGCCATTGCGCCTGTCGGCCCTACGCGACGAGGTGGCCATGGCGGCGCGCGCGCAGGCGCACCTGATGGTGTGCCTGCAGGATCCCGACGTCGCCCACCGCGCCCTGCTGCAGGCCGCGCTCGCCAAGGGCGGCTGCCACGTGCGCGTCATCGAGCAGCCCGCCGACGCCATGGACGGCACCACGCCCGAGCTGTTGATCGTCGACGCGTCGAGCCCGGGCGTGGAGTCGGTGGTGCGCTGGGCCGGCGCCCACGGCATCCATTGCTTCGTGCTGGTCAACAGCCCGCGCAGCTACGACGACCGCCTGCTGCGCATGGGGGCGAGCTTGATCCTGCAGAAGCCCGTGGACCCGACGGCGCTGCTGCTGCAGGCGGGGTTCCTGGGAACCAAGTGAGCGGGCCGCGTGAAGGCGTGGCGCGAGCGCCGGATCACGCGCTCGACGGCGGGCCCGAGTGCCGCCGGGCCCACAGCACGTCGGTGAACACGTCGCACAGGCGGATCCACGGCTCGTCGACCAGCTTGCGCACCTGCGTGGCCTCGCTCAGCGGCACCGCGATGATCTCGTCGGCGCGCAGGGCCATCATCAGCCCGCTCTTGCCCTCGGCGATGGTCTCGATGGCCTTGACGCCGTACCGCAGCGCCAGCACCCGGTCGCGCGCCGTGGGCACGCCGCCGCGCTGCACGTGGCCGAGCACGGTGACGCGCGACTCGATGCCCGTGAGCTCCTCGATCTCGCGCGCCACGTGGGCGCCCACGCCGCCCAGGCGCGGGCGGCCGAAGGCGTCGGGCGTCTTGTTGGTGACCACCAGGTGCGCCTCGGCGACGCCGCGCTCTTGCACCAAGGCCCCCTCGGCGATCACGATGATCGAGAAGGTCTTGCCCTCGGCGCGGCGCGTCAGCACCACCTTGCAGATGTCGTCGACGGTGGTGGGGCGCTCGGGGATGGCGATGACGTCGGCGCCGCCGGCCAGGCCCGCCTGCACCGCGATCCAGCCGGCGTTTCTGCCCATGACCTCGACCACCATGACGCGCTCGTGTGCCTCGGCGGTGGTGCGCAGGCGATCGATGAGCTCCGTGGCCACCGAGATGGCCGTGTCGAAGCCGAAGGTGACCTCGGTGCCCGACAGGTCGTTGTCGATGGTCTTTGGCACCCCCACCACGCGCAGGCCGCGCTCGTGGAACTTGGTGGCCAAGGAGAGGGTCCCTTCCCCGCCGACGGCGATGAGGCCGTCGAGCCCCCAGGCCGAGAAGGCCGCCTCGACCCGCTCGGGGCCGCCCTTGACCTGGAAGGGGTTGGTGCGCGTGGTGCCGAGGATGGTGCCGCCCTCGTCGAGGATGCCGCGGGTGCGGGTGCGGCTCAGGGGCTCCGTGTCGTTCTCGAGGAAGCCGCGCCACCCGCCCCGGACCCCGAGCACCTCGATGCCGAGCTGCTCGGCCCGGGTCACCACCGCGCGGATCACGGCGTTGAGGCCCGGACAATCGCCGCCGCCCGTCAGGATGCCGACCTTGCGTACGTGCATGGGGGCATCCAAGCGGGGGGCGGTGACGATGTCAACCGACGCGCTGCGCCGTGGGGCGCTGTGTTTCGCCGCGGCGCCGAGGAGCGATGCCGCGACACCCGGGCCGTCAGATCGACGGCGGCCGGGGCCCGTTGCTAGGATGGACCCGCTCCGACGCGTCGAGGGATCAGGATGAAGTTCAGCTGCGAGCGCTGCGCCACGCGGTATTCCATCGGCGACGACAAGGTGCGCGGCAAGATCCTCAAGATCCGGTGCAAGACCTGCGGCAACATCGTGGTGGTGCGCGAAGCCACCGGCGCGGTGCAGGCCGCGAGCGGCGCCGTGGCATCTGCGGGCGCCGCGCCCCAACCGATGCCGGCGCCGGCGCCCGCGCCACCGCGCCAGCCGACGGAGCCGCGCGTGCACCCCCCGGCCGCGCAGCGGCCAGGCGTCGACTGGTACATCGCCATCAAGGGCAAGCAGCACGGTCCCGCCAAGAAGGAGGACGTCGGGCGCCTGGTGAAGGAGGGCACCATCACCGAGCGCACGTACGTGTGGAACGAGACCATGACGTCGTGGCAGCGGCTGCGCGACGTGCCCGAGCTAGCGTCGCTGTTGGGCGGCGGCCCCGCCGTGCGCCCGCCCCCGCCCCCGCCCGACGACGCGCAGCACCAGGGCGCCGAGATCATCCCGTTCGACGAGGCCAAGCGCGCCCGCGAGCAGGGCGACGGCGGGCGCGACCAGGGCGCGCCCGCGGGCGACGATCCCTTCGCCGCGGTGGCGAACCAGTCGCCCATCGATCCGGGCGCGCCGCGCGACAGCACCCGCGTCTTCATCATGAACGCGGGGCTCGCCAACCGGAAGACCAAGCACCGCGCCTACGCGGTGGCGGCGGCGGCAGCGGTCGTCGGCGTGTTCGCGCTGTGCGTGCTCGACTACCAGGGGATCATCGAGATCCCCGGCCTGCACCGCGTGGTGGTGGCCATGGCCTCGCCCCCATCGGAGCGGCGCGTGGCGGTCAACAACGACTGGAGCGACGCCGAGAAGAACCCCGAGCTCGAGTGCAAGCTGTCGCCGAACCCCGCGCTCTGCGAGAAGGAGGTGCGCGCGGAGAACGAGGAGAAGCGCGCGCGCCGCGGCGCCAAGAAGGAGCTCGGGGGCACCGGCGTGGGCGATCTCAACCTCGACGACGCGTTCAAGACCGGCGGCACCGACGACAAGGAGCTGAAGGCGGCCATAGGCACCGGCGGTGAGTTCGCCGGCGCCACCATGTCCGACGAGGAGCGCGCGCGCCTGGCGCTGCTCAAGAAGGACACGAAGAAGCTGACCACGCCGACGGCGCGCATGGAGACGCCCGTGGTGGAGGCGGGCACGCTCGACGCGAAGGACGTGTCGCGCGTGGTGAGCGACGGCAGCGGCGCCATCCAGGACTGCATCGAGCAGGCGGCCAAGACCGGCGACGTGCCGAGCGGCAAGCAGCGCCTGGTGGTCACGGTGAACCCCCGCGGCACCGTCGATCGCGCGCACTTCCAGAACGGCGCCGTCAACGCGAGCGCGGCGGGCGGCTGCATCACCAAGGCGGCCGAGCGCTGGAAGTTCACGGCGTTCGTGGGCGAGACCACCGACGTCGAGATCCCGCTGATCTTGAGCGTCAACTAAGGCACCGTGCCACCCGTGCACCCGCTCATCGTCGTCGACGAGGGGCCGCACCACGCGGTGCTGTGCAAGCCCGCGGGCATGACCGTGGTGGGCGGGCGCGGCGTACCGCGCCCGACGCTGCTCGACCTCGCCAAGGAGCGCTTCGGCGGCGGCGTGCGCCCCGTGCACCGCATCGATCGCGTCACCGCCGGGCTGTGCGTGGTGGCGAAGACACCGTTTGGCCAGCAGGCGATCACCGAGGCCTTCCGCCGCCACCTCGTCGACAAGCGCTACCTCGCGCTCATCGAGGGCGCGCCCACCTGGGACAAGCGCGACATCGACGCGCGCCTGAGCCGCGTGGATGACGCCGACGCGGCGCACGGGCACAAGAAGGGCCCGCTTGCGTGGCAGACGGTGGATCCCTCGGGCGTGCACGCGCTGACGCGCGTGCGCGTGCTGGCGCGCGGTAACGGCGCCACGCTGGTGGAGGCGCGCCCCGAGACCGGGCGCATGCACCAGCTGCGCTGCCACCTGGCGCACGTGGGCCACCCCATCGTGGGCGACGCGCTCTACGGCGCGACCCTGCCCTACCCCGACGAGCGCGGCGTGGGCCTGGTGGCGTTCTGCATCTCGCTGCCGCTGCCGCACGGCGGGCGCGCCTTCGCCGTGAGCCCGCTTCCCGAGGCGTTCGCGCGCGCGCTGGTCGAGCGCGGCATCGACGTGAAGGTGGTGGCGCCGCTCGCCGAGCGGTTCACCCGCCCGCCGCCGACGCCGGCGCCGCCCCCTCGGCGCGCGCCCGACGCACGGCGCGCGGGTCAATCGCGCGGCGCGGCAGGTAGCGCTCGATCCGCTCGAGGACGTCCAGGCGGTCGACGAGGTCGCTGATGTAGTCGAGGCGATCGGTGTCGAGGACGAGCACCTCGCTCTTGGTCCACTTGGCGAACCACGCGTCGTAGCTCTCTTGCAGGAGCTTCAGGTAGCTCGTGGGGATGCTCTGCTCCATCTCGCGACCGCGCAGCTTGATGCGCTGCTTGGTCGTCTTGAGCGAGCACTTCAAATACACCATCAGATCCGGCGGTGTGATGGCGTTGCAGATGGTCTCGTACAGCTCGCCGTACAGCTTCCAGTCGCGCGCGCTGATCTTGCCGCTCTTGTGGAGCGCGCTCGCGAACACCTCGGCGTCCTCGTAGATGCTGCGATCCTGCACCACGATCCCCGGCGTCTCGTCGAGCGCCTGGTGGATGCGAAACTTGTGCGTCAGGAAGTACAGCTGCGAGTGGAAGCCCCACGCGCGCATGTCGGCGTAGAAGTCGGCGAGGTAAGGGTTTTCGCCGCCCTCATCACTGCCACCGTCGACCCCCGGCTCGAAGAACGGCGCCACGCCGTAGGTCCGGCACAGGAAGTCGACCAGCGTGCTCTTGCCGGCGCCGATGTTGCCCGCGATGGCGATGTAGATCCGGCCGGCGTCGCTCGACATCGCCGGCATGCTTAGGCGCGCGCGCGCACGGCAACAAGCGCGGCCGGGCCGAAAATTCGCGTGGGGCCGATTCCGGCGCCATCGTCCGGGCTTATGGCGCGATCTTCGGAGGTCACCTCCGATCCGACTCCCCATGGCCGCTCGCGGCTGTCGCGGCTGTCGCAGATCGCGGGCGTCATGGCGCGCCACGGCTTCGCGCCCAACATGAAGCGCATCCCGCTGGTGCGCGCCTTCGTCGACGACAAGGCGCTGCCCTCGGACCAGCCCGCGGCCCTGCGCTTCGCCGCCATGCTCGAGGAGCTCGGACCCACCTTCGTCAAGCTCGGCCAGATCATGTCGACGCGCGGCGATCTGTTGCCGAGCGAGTTCATCGACGCGCTCGCCCGCCTGCAGGATCAGGTGCCCCCGTTCCCGTTCGTCGAGGTGCGCCGCGAGGTGGAGGACGCCCTCGGCAAGAAGCTCGAGGACTGCTTCGAGTACTTCGACGAGGTGGCGCTCGCCTCGGCCTCGGTGGCGCAGGTGCACGCCGCGCGCACCAAGGACGGCGCCGACGTCGTCGTCAAGGTGCGCCGGCCGGGCATCGACCAGCAGATCCGCGCCGACTCCGAGATCCTGGTGATCATCGCGCAGCTCCTCGAGCTCGTCACCGAGGAGGCGCGCCGCTACCACGCCACCGAGTTCGTGGCCGAGTTCCAAGAGGCGCTCTCGGCCGAGCTCGACTTCAGCGTCGAGGGGCGCAACCTGCGCGCCTTCGCCGAGCGCAACCGCGAGCGCGCGGGCATCCACGTGCCGCGCATGTATCCCGAGCTGTCGAGCCGCACCGTGCTCACCATGGAGCGCATCCGCGGCCGGCGCATCAGCGATCTCAAGGGCACGCCCGAGGCACCGCCCAAGATCGAGCGTCTCGTCGAGCTCGCGTTCGATCACACCTTCATCGACGGCGTGTTTCACGCCGATCCCCACCCCGGCAACCTGCTCATCAACGACGCCGGCGAGCTGTGCTTCATCGACTTCGGCCTGGTGGGGCGCGTCACGCGCGAGGTGCAGGATCGGATGCTGCTCCTGCTCTTGTCGCTGTCGCTGCGCGACGCCGACACGCTGGCGCGCCTCATCATCCGACTGGGCGTGAGCGAGAAGCGCATCGAGCTGGCGCCCTTTCGCGGTCAGCTCGCGCGCTTGCTCGATCGCTACTTCGGGCTCACCGTGGGCGAGGTGAACACCGGCCAGGTGTTCAACGACCTCATCGACCTGTCGACGCGCTACGGCGTGCGCATCCCGCGCGAGCTGGCGATCCTGTCGCGCGCCATCGTCTCCATCGAGGGCGTGGTGCGCACGCTGCACCCGTCGTTCGATCCGTCGAAGGTCATCGCCAAGCGCGCCGAGGACCTGGTGCTCGAGCGCATCGATCCGCGCCAGATGAAGGGCGGTGGCCTGCGCACCGCTCTGCAGCTCGGCCTCTTGGTGCAGGAGGTGCCGCTGCAGCTCGGCCAGACGCTCATGGACCTCGAGCGCGGCCAGGTGCAGGTGGTCATCAAGAGCCCCGACCTCGACGGCCTGCAGCAGAGCCTGCGCGGCCTCGGCATGCAGATCTTCGGCGGCGTACTGGCGGGCGCGCTGGTGCTCGGCGGCTTCGACGTGCTGGCGCGCGCCGGCTACGGCCTGGTGCGCTCGCCGGCCGTGGCGGCAGGCGCCTTCATCTTCGCCGGCGGCTGCTTCGGCGTGGCCTTCGCCTGGTACCTCACGGGCGGGCGCCTGCCGAAGCTCGCGATCAAGCGCCTGCTGCGTCGGCGCCGTTCGGAGAAGCGATGAAGGCGCTCGACGTCGTGGGGCTGGTGGCGCGCGGCCGCGGCGGCCTCGTGCTCGGGCCCGTCGACGTGGCGGTGGCGCAGGGCGAGGTGCTCGCGGTCGTGGGGAGCACGGGCGCGGGCAAGAGCCTGCTCTTGTCGGCGCTGGCCGGGCTCGCGCCGTCGTCGTGCACACACGAGCTGCGCGTCGGCATGGTCTTTCAGAGCGCCGCGCTCGACGACGCGTGCACCGCGCTCGAGAACGTGGCGCGCGCCACGCGCGCGCGACGCCTGCCCGCGCCCGACGACGCCGCGCGCGCCGCGCTTCGCGCCGTGGGCCTCGGCGACGCGCTCCACAAGCTGCCGCGGCAGCTCTCGGGTGGCATGCGGCGGCGCGCGGCGCTGGCGCGCGCGCTCGCGGTGGCGCCGGAGCTCTTGCTCCTCGACGACCCCACGGCCGGCCTCGATCCGCTCACCACGCGCGAGGTGCTCGCGCTGGCGTTGCCCCGTGACGGGAGCGCACCGCCCACCATCATCGTCACCCACGACGTCGACGAGGTGGTGCCGCTCGCGCACCGCGCGCTGGTGCTGGCCGCGGGCAGGCCGGTGTTTTCGGGCGCGCCCGCCGAGCTCGCCGCGCACCCGTCGCTCGCCGCGTTCGCGCCTCGACGAGGCGGGGCTGCTGCGCGCGCGGAGGCGCGGTGACCGTGCTGGCCGCCCTCGGTGACGCGGTGGAGCGCCGCGCCGGCGACGTCGGCGCGCTCGTGCTCAGCGCGCGCCGCGCGCTGGCCGCGGGGTCGCGCCTGCGCATCGACGCCACCGAGGTGCTGCGCCAGACCGATCGCCTGTTCTTCGACGCGCTGCCGCTGGTCACGGTGGCAGCGGTGGCGGTGGGCGGCGTGGTGGCGATGCAGGGGCTCAACTACGTGGCGCGCTACTCGGCCACCGAGGTGTTCGGCTGGGCGGCGGCGCTGTCGGCCTACCGCGACGTGGGGCCGCTCTTGCTCGGGTGCGGCATCGCGGCGCGCATCGGCGCGCGCACCACCGCCGAGCTGGCGGTGATGGCCGCGCGCGAGCGCCTCGACGCCGTGCGTGCCCTCGGCATCGACCCCGAGCCCGCGGTCGTGTGGCCGCGCCTCGTCGCCACCGTGGCCTGCAGCGTGCTGTTCTGCGCGCCCGCCTGCACGCTGGTGCTCGCGGTCGCGTTCATCGTCGCCGCGCTCATCGGCGACCAGCGCCTGGCCACGAGCGCCTGGTCGGTGGCGAGCTACGTGGATGCGAGCACGCTCGTGAACGGCCTCGTGCGCATGGTGCTGTTCGGCGTGGTGGTGGGCTTGTCGTCGTGTCACGCGGGCGTGTCGGTGAGCGCGAGCGAGGATCGCTCCGCCGGCGCCATCGGTCGGGCCGTGTACGCAGGCTCGGTCTTGTCCCTCGCCGGCGTCGTCGTCACCAACGCGGTCATGAGCCTGCTCGGGGGCACCGGATGAGCGTCGCGGTGGCCACCCTCGGCCGCGCCACGCGCGAAGCGCTCGCGTGGTGGCGCTTGCCCGCGCGCGCCGTGCTGCAGCGCCTCGACGAGGTGGTAGCGCGCTCGGTGCCGCTCGTCGTCGTCACCGTGGCCGCCGTGGGCTGCGCGCTCGCCGACCAGGCGGCGCGCCAGGCGCTGCGGCTCTTGGGCGACCAGAGCTTCATCGGTCCCGAGTACATCGTGCTCGGCGTGGAGGAGTTCGGGCCCCTCGTGGTGGCGCTCACGCTGAGCTTGCGCGTGGGCGCGGGCTTCGCCGCCGAGGTGGCCACGCTGCAATCGGAGTCGACGCTCGACGCCATGGCGCTGTTCGGCGAGGAGCCCGCGCGCCGCGTGCTGGCGCCCATGGCCGTGGCGCTGGTGCTCGGCGCCGTGGCGCTCGGCCTGCTCGGCTTCGTCGCGTGGGAGCTCTCGGGCATGGCCACGCTCCTGCTGCGCTCGGGGGTCTCGCCGTTCACGTTCTTTCACCCCGAGGCCGTGCGCGCCGCCGGCGTGGCGCTGCTCGTCGTCAAGTGCGCGGCCGCCGGCGCCATCGTGTTCGCCGCCGCAACGCGCGCGGGCTTGGCGGCGCGCGGCGGCGCCGTCGCGGTGGGCGAAGCAGCGACCAGGGCCGTGGTGGGCGCCGTGCTCGGCTGCCTGCTCATGAGCGCCGCGCTCGACATGCTCATCTTCGTCGCGAGGTCACCGTGAGCGCCGCGCTCGTCATCGAGCACCTCACCGTGCGCCTTGGCGCCCTCACGGTCGTCGACGACGTCAGCGTCACCTTCGAAGCGGGGTGCGTGCACGCGGTGGTGGGCCGCTCGGGGGCGGGCAAGAGCGTGCTCATGAAGGCGGCGGCGGGCCTGATCGCGCGCGCGCACGGCGAGGTGCGCGTGCTCCGTGCCCCGCTCGTGCTCGTGCACCAGGACCCTGCGCTCCTCGACACGCTGAGCGTGCGCGAGAACGTCGCGTTCGCCGCCGCGCACGCGCGCGGCCTGTCGCGCGCCGCCGAGGCGCTCGGGC
>CAZONM010000147.1:0-13211 GCA_964580865.1 uncultured Myxococcales bacterium
CTTGGCGTCGGCCTTGCTGCGCACGCGGGTGCCCACCCAGTGCGCGGCGCCGTCGCGCATGCGCGCGAGCACGAACAGTGAGCCCTGCGCGTCGGGCACCAGGGCGCCCGCCACGACGTCGGTCCCGACGTCGCGCGCCTTGGCGAGCAGCGCTGCCTCGGCGAGCGGGGCGCCGAGCGCGTCTTTGAGCGCGCGCGCGGGCGCGTTGCGTGGCTCGCCCACCTGCTCCTCGACGCGGGCGCTCCCGGCGGTGACCGTCACGCGGCGTTCGCGGCGCTCGCCGTCGGCGCTCAGGCCCACGAAGTGCGTGCCGGGCAGGAGATCCCGCACGACCACGGGCGCGCGCCCCGCGGCCTTCCCGTCGACGACCACGTGCGCTCCCGGCGGCGTGGTCACCACCTCGATCTGCACCCGCGGCTTCGCCCACAGCTCGGCCACCAGCTCCGCCCAGCGCTCGGCCGTCTTGTCGGGGGTGATGTCCGGATCGAGCTTGGCGGACGGCGCCACGGCGGCCAGCCGGCGCAGGTGCTCGTCGGCGTCTCCGTCGCGGCCGAGGCGACGGGCCGACACGGCGCGCAGCACCATGGCGTCGACGTACGACTGCCAATCGGTGCCGCCGCGGTAGATGCCGCCCGACTCGAAGCGCGTGGCAGCGTCGCCTGCCCGTTGCAGGCTGGCGGCGAAGTCGCCTTCGAGATAGCCCGCGCGCGCGTCGTCGAGGGCGCTCTTGAGCACGGCGTCGGGTGCCTCGTCGGGGTCGGGCAGGGGCGGCGAGCCGAGGTCGGCGAACCCCTGGCGCTCGAGCGCTTGGCCCACGGCCACCGCCAGGCGCTCGGCGAGCCCGTCGAGCTGGGGATCGCGCGCCGCCACGCCCGCGAAGACGCCCTCGCTGGCGGCGGGAAGCGCACACACAACTACAGCAAGGAGCACGGGCACCAGGCGCACGATAGCGCGGAATCGGCCGATACGGACGCCGGTGGCCGCCGGCGGCCAGACGTGGTCTCCTCGGCACAAGGTGTCTTCGAGCATCGAACCACGCCCGTCCGAGACCGGGTCGCCCACGCTCGGGACCGGCGAGCAGCTCGGGCGCTACCGCCTGCTGAAGAAGATCGCGCGCGGTGGCATGGCCGAGGTGTTCGTGGCGCGCTCCTTCGGCGCCTGGGGCTTCGAGAAGACCGTCGCCATCAAGCGCATCCTCGACAAGTACGGCAACGACCCGGCCTTCATCCGCATGATGGTCGACGAGGCCAAGATCACGGTGCTGCTCAACCACCCGAACGTGGCGCAGATCATCGAGCTGGCGGAGCAGGACGGCGACTACTTCATCGTCATGGAGTTCGTCCCCGGCGTCTCGCTGTCGTCGCTGTCCAAGCGCGTGCGCGAGCGCTCGGAGCGCGTGGGGCTGCTCGAGGGCTGCTTCATCGTCACCGAGACGCTGCAGGGCCTCCACGCCGCGCACGAGCAGCGCGACGGATCGGGTAACCCGGCGCACATCATTCACCGCGACGTGAGCCCCCAGAACGTGCTCCTGTCGTTCGACGGGCACGTCAAGGTCATCGACTTCGGCATCGCGCGCGCGCGCCATCGCCTGGAGATGACCGAGGTGGGCACCATCAAGGGCAAGCTGCGCTACCTCGCGCCCGAGATGATCGATCCCGCGCGCTTCATGCGCTCGGGAGACTTCGACCACCGCGTCGACGTGTTCGCCGCGGGCATCGTGCTCTGGGAGCTCATCGCCAACCGCACGCTCTACGAGGGCGACGACGAGATGGTGGTGTACGACGCCATCACCGACAAGGACGCGCCGAGGCTCGACGCCCTCAACCTGTGCGACCGGCCGCTCGCCGACATCGTGGCGCGCGCGCTGGCGCGCTCGCCCGACGAGCGCTACCGGACCGCCGAGGACTTCGCCGACGAGCTGCGCGCCTTCCTGTACCGCAGCGATCCGGCGTTCACGCACCGGCGCGTGGCGGCGGCGCTCGGTCGCCACTTCCCCGTCGAGAAGGAAGAGCTGCTCGCGCTCGAGCGCGGCGCCATCGCTGGTTCCGCCGCCGGAGGCAGTGCGCCGGCGCGCGCGGCACCGGCGGCGGCAGCGCGTGGGTCGCAGAAGCAGGCGGCGGCTCCGGCAGCGCCGCCGCGCACGCCGCCGCCCGAGCCGTCCAAGCAAGAGGCCACCAGCAAGGTGCGACGCGAGCGCGCACGCAAGAACGTCATCGACGTGGGCGAGGCACGCGCCCCCGTCAACGCGCCGACCGTGGTTGCGGAGCTCCCTCGCAACGACGACGGCGCCGGCCCCAACGACGGTGAGCGCGTGCTCACCGTCAACACCTTGGTGTCGCGCAGCGGGCGCAGCGGCGCCGCCGAGCGCGCCGCCGGGTTCGCGGCGGGCGCCGAGACGGTCACGGTCTCCGGCGACGCGCTCGCCGGCTTGCAGGCGCGCCGCGGCAGCAAGAGCGGGGGCAGTCCGCCGGCGCCCGGGGTCGCCACGGTCGCCGGCGGCGTCGACGACGCCACGCTGCGCCCTTCGTTGCCGGACCAGACCAGCGAGGCTTCTTCCGCCGAGCACTCGGGCGTGTTCGCGCCTGTCGGGCTCACCGTGTCGACCCCCGATCACGTCTCGGGGGTGCGGCCGCGTCGGCTCACCATCACCGACGCTTTGCGCGGCTCGCCCTGGGCCCCGTGGGTCCTCGCCGCCGCCACCGGCATCGGCATCGCGCTCATCGGCGTGGTAGTGCATGCGCTGTCACGCCCGGCGCCGCCGCTCTTGCCACCGCGCCCCACCAAGGTGCCCGTGGCGGTGGTGGTGCGCGCCGACGCGCCGGGCGCCGTGGTGGTGCGGGCTGGCGTCGAGCAGGCGTCGCCGGCGCGGTTCGACGCGCTCCCGGGCGACGCCTTCGACGTGGTCGTACGTGCCCCCGGCTTCGGTGATCACGTGAGCCGCGTGGAGGTCCCCGTCGACGCGGTGGCGGGCCTCACCCTCGACGTGCCCTTGGTCCCGCCGAGCCGACCGCTGGCGGTCCGCGTGACGCCGGCCGACGCCACCGTGACCGTGGACGATCGCCCGTGGACACCTGACGCGGTCTTCTCGGTCGGCGGCATCGTCAAGGTCCAGGTGAGCGCGCCTGGCTACGTGGCGGTGCGACGCGAGGTCGAGGTCAAGGCCGACCAACCGCTGGAGCTCGTGGTCGAGCTGCGTCGCGAGGACGGAGATCCCACGCTCGCAGGCGACGTCCCGCCGCCGCCGGACCGCGCCAAGGGTGAGCGGCCGAAGGTCACGCGCACCAAGGTGGAGCGCCACAAGGGAGATGCGGCCAGGCTCGGGACCCTGAAGATCAAGACCAAGCCGTTCATCACCGAGGTGACCATCGACGGGCAACGGCAGGCCGACACCACGCCCATCACCGTCGAGCTACCGCCCGGCAAGCACACCGTGGTGGTGCGCCACGCCGCCACCGGTCAAGCGAAGAGCGCGACGCTCACCGTCAAGGCAGGCACGGTGGCGGAGCACACGTTCACGTTCGAGCAGCGCTGAGAGTCCTGCCCCACGCGCGCGTCAGTCCTCGTTGACCAGCTTGCCGCCGCCCTCGTCGAGCTTCTTCAACGCGTCGTCGCCGGCGGTGTTGGGCGGTGGCTGGGGCTTCTCCTCGGTCCCCTTGCCGCCGCTCACGGAGGCGTCCTTGGGCTTCGCCGCCCGCGCGCGATCGAGGGTCTCGGACAGCCCGAGCAAGGGCACGACCTCGACCTCGGCGACGTGGGTGTCGTCCTTCTTGTCGCCGAGGTACACGCTCTCGACGCGCACCTGCAGCTCCACCACGCCCTTGCGGTTGACGGGCACGTACACCACCTGGGCCTTGTTCTCGCAGGTGAACTCGATGCGATCGCCGATGGCGTCGATGCCGAGCGACGAGAAGTCGATGCCGGCGGCCGTGTCGCCCACGTCGGCCTCGGTCTTGGCGCGCAGCGAGCCGCGGTGGATGCGGTTGGAGTCGAAGAAGGCGCGCGAGCCCGCGCCGCTGCCCGAGTGGATGCCGACGAAGCCGACGTCGGTGGGCTTCGGCAGCGTGAGCGTGAGCGTCTGTCCGATGCCCGTGCCCGACGATCCTTCGGCCCACGAGGTGCCAAGGTCGCCGTCGACGGCGCGATCGGGGCTGGTGCCTGGCGCCGACGACGTCGCCGAGGCGCGGATGCCCGCGTGCAGGCTGCCCTTGTCGCTCCGCAGCTTGAGCTCCTCGCCCGGCGACCACACGAGCTGCTTGTGGTCGGCGAGCAGGATGCCGAGCTTCTTGCCCGACACGCGCACCTTCTCGCACAGCGTCTCGTCGAGCTGGGCGTGGAACGCCGGCCGCAGGTCGGGGGCGCGGCCCGTGAACACCGCGATGCCGCTGGTCTGCTGCGTGCGCCCGGTGTCCTCGCGGTAGCACACCACCGTCTCGTCCTTGCCGTCGCCGTCGAGGTCGCCGGTGGACATGTCCACCACGACGAAGGCCGTGGACAGCGCCGCGAGCCAGGGGCCGTTGTCGCTGGCTGCCGCCGCGGACGCCGGGCCGGCCGCGAGCGCGGCCAGCGCGAGCACGGCTGGCAGGCGGGACAAGGTGGTCATCGGTCGGAGTATGGATCGTCGTTGCCACACGTCAATTTCTCGTTCCACCAGGCAGTTCTACGAGTACAAGACGATCCAGCCGCCAGGAGCATTCGGTGACCGCGCTCATCACCTGTGGGCATACCCGTGCCGGCCTGGCGGCGACCCGCGCGCTCGGTCGAGCGGGCATCGCGGTGGCGGTGGCGGCCCCGCTGCGGCCCGCCCTGGCCATGTGGTCACGGTATGCCACCTCCACCCTGCTGGTGCCCGACGCCGGGGGGGAGGCCCAGCGCTTCGCCGAGGCGGTCGCGGACGAGGCCGCCGGGCGCCACTGCGACCTGGTCTTGCCCGCCACCGACGACGCCCTGTGGGCCCTGTCGCGGTGGCGCGAGATGTTGCCCGCGCCCGCGCTGCGCGCGTTGCCGTCGCACGACGCCGTCACGCGCGTCTTGGATCGCACGGCCCTGTACGACCGCGCCCGCGCGCTCGGCATCGCGACCATCGACGCCCTACGCATCGACGTGCCCGAGGCCGTGGAGCCGGCGCTCTTGCGCATCGACGTCGAGGGCGCGCTGCCGCTGTTGGTGCGCCCGCTGGTCCCCTGGGTCGAGCGCGAGGACGGGACGCGGCGCGTGGCCGAGAGCATCCCGGTGGAGAGCATCGCCGAGCTACGTCGGCTCTTGTACGCGCGCGAGGACCTGGTGACGGGCGGGTGCTTGCTCGAGCCGCGCCCCCCGGGCCGCTGGTTCGGCTATGGCGCCGTGTGTGACGGCGGGCGCGTGCTGGGCGAGGTGTTTCAAGAGCGCCTGCGTGAGCGCGGCGACCTCTCGGGCGTCTCGAGCCTGGCGCGCACCCTGGCGCCCGACGAGCGCGTGCGCGCGCTGGCCGCTGCCGTGCTCGAGTCGCTGTCGTGGCAGGGCCCGGTGCTCGTGGAGATGCACCAGGATCCCGCGGGCAACCTGCGCCTGCACAACGTCATCGGTCGCATCTGGGGGAGCATGCAGCTCGCCATCAACGCGGGTCTCGATGTGCCGGTGCTGTGCGACGGCCTGGTGCATGGGCGGACGCCCGAGGTGGTGCAGGTCGCCGAGCCCGGCCACCTGTGGCGCTGGATCGTCGGCGACCTCGAGGTCATGGGGCGGCGCGCGCTGCGCCTCGTAGGGCGCGTGGACGGCGCCGGCGAGCTCAAGGCGCGCGTGCGCGCCTTCGCCGAGATGTTCAAGGTGGGCGAGCTGCTCGACGCGGAGCCCGACGTGTGGGACGCGGCCGACCCGCTGCCCTTCGTGCTCGAGGTCGAGCATCGCATCGAGGAGACCCGTCGCCAGCGACGGGCCCGGGCGCTGTTGACGCCGTAGCGTGCGGCGCCGCTACAGCCGCAGCACCACCAGCGCGACCACGACCAGGAACGCCAGCGCGCCCAGGCCCACGAGAGCCTGCGCGCGATCGACCTTCACGAGGTCGAGCAGCCGCTTGCCCTCGGGGCTTGCCTCAATGCTCGCCAAGCGTCGGACCTCGGAGAAGTTGCCCATCTGGAACGCGCGCTCGACGGTGAGCGGCGCGCCGGCGTCGGTCGACGGCACGGCCGCGCTGGTGACGCTGGCGCTGGTGACGGCGTCGCCACCGCCCGGTTCCGCCTGCGCCTTGCTCTTCTTCTTCTTGGCCACGGCTACCTCGCGCTCTTGGGGGTGCGCAGCGCGCCGCCGACGACGACGCCCACGGGCTTGGTGCGCAGCCACGCGCGCGCGTCGCCCTGGTCGGCGGCGAGCGCGGCGTCGTCGGAGAACAAGCTGACGTCGAAAAACATGCCCGGCGTCAAGGCGCCGAGGTGCTGCTCCATGCCCACAGCGTAGGCGGAGCCCGCCGCGAAGGCGGCCAGGGCCTCGGTCTGGGTGAGACGCTCCTTTGGCGTGAACCCCGCGGGCGGCTTGCCGTCGGCGTCTTGGCGCGCGAGCGCGGCGTAGATGCCGAGCTGGGGGCGCTCATCTTCGACCGGCGCGTCCGAGCCGAAGGCGAGGGCCACGCCTCCCGCGAGCATGCTGCGCCAGGCGTACGCGCCCGCCAGGCGCGCCGCGCCCACGCGCTGCTCGGCCCAGCGCATGTCGCTGGTGGCGTGGGTCGGCTGCATCGACGCGATGGCGCCCCGGCGCGCGAAGCGCTTGATGTCGCCGAGGTCGACGAGCTGCGCATGCTCCACGCGGTCGCGCACCCCGGCGGGCGCCGGCGAGGCGTCGAAGGCGTCGAGCACCACGCGGTTGCCGCGGTCGCCGATGGCGTGGATGGCGGCGGCGAACCCCTTCATGTGCACGGCGCGCACGCGCTCCCGCAGCACCTTCGGCTCGGTGAGCAGCAGCCCCGAGTTCTTGGGATCGTCGCTGTAGGGGGCGAGCAGCGCGGCGCCGCGGCTGCCCATGGCGCCGTCGGCGTACAGCTTGACGCCGAGCACGCGCACGCGCGCGGTGGGAGCGCGCGCGCCCAGCTGATCCAGCGCGCCCGCCTCTGCGCCGTCGAGGTACACGAACACGCGCGTGGGCAGCTTGCCGGCGTCGTCGAGCCGCACGAGCGCGCGCAGCGCGGCCAGCGACATGCCTTGATCGGTCACCGCCGTGAGCCCGCCGTCGGCGCAGGCCTCGAGCCCCGCCAGCAGGAAGCGCTCGAGGTCGGCGTCGGAGGGCGCGGGCAGCACCTTGTCGGCGAGGTCGATGGCGTTGTCGATGAGGACGCCGGTGGGCTCGCCCTGGTCGTCCTTGTGGATCTTGCCGCCCGGGGGATCGCGCGTGTCCTTGGTGATGCCCGCGAGCGCGAGCAGCTGCTTGTTGGCGAGCGCCGCGTGGCCGTCGACGCGCGACAGGAGCGCCGGCTTGTCGGTGGCCCCCTCGAGGTCGCGGGCGCTCGGCCAGGCGCCGCCGGGGAACAGGCTCTGGTCCCAGCCGCGCCCGCGGACGGCGGCGGCGTCCTTGTGCTCGGCGGCCCAGGCCGCCACGCGCTTCCTCACCTCGACGGGCGACGCGGCCCCGAGGAGGTTCACCTGCGCGCGCGCTTGGCCGATGCCCTGCACGTGCAGGTGCGCGTCGTGCAAGCCAGCGACCGCCAGGGCGCCCGGCAGCTTGACGGTGGGGTAGGTGCCCGCCGGCGGCGCGTGCTTGAGGAGCGCGCGCACGCGGCCGGTCTCGTCGACGAGCACGGCGCGCGCCTCGGGGACCATGGCCTCGCCCGTGAGGAAGCGCGGCCCCACGTAGGCGGTGAGCTTGGTGCCCACGGGGATGTCGGGGTGGGGGGAGGGTGTGCTCATGGGCTCGGCGGCGGCGACCGATCCCGCCAGCGACGCGACGAGCAGCGTGGGGACGATGGCGCGCATGGTGCCGTCTCTCTCGCCGGGGGCGACGCGTCAACCGTGCTCTGGACGTCGGCGCGCCGCCAGGCCCGAAAGCCGCTCCTTGATGACGCGCTCGTGCCCCTCGCCGCGCGGCTCGTAGTAGCGGCGACCTCGCAGACGCTCGGGCAGGTAGTCGGCGACGACGTAGGCGCCCTCGAAGTCGTGCGGGTACTTGTACTCGACCCCGTACCCCAGCTCGGCCATGAGCTTGGTGGGAGCATTGCGAAGCTGGAGCGGCACCTCGAGCGCGCCGTGCTCGAGCACGTCCTTGCGCGCACCTTGGTAGGCGACGAGCACGGCGTTCGACTTGGGCGCGGTCGCGAGGAAGGTGGTCGCCTGCGTGAGCGGCAGGGCGCCCTCGGGCATTCCCACCAGCTGGAAGGCATGCAGCGCGTTGACGGCGACGACCAGGGCCATGGGCTCGGCCGACCCAATGTCCTCCGAGGCGAAGATCACGAGGCGCCGAAGGATGAAGATGGGGTCCTCGCCAGCCTCGATCATGCGCGCGAGGTAGTGCATGGCCGCGTCGGGATCCGAGCCGCGCAGCGACTTGATGAAGGCGCTGACGACGTCGTAGTGCTGTTCGCCACCCTGATCGTAGAGCAAGATGCGCTTGCTGACCGCCTGCTCGACGTGCTCGCGCAGCACGGTCTTGCCGCCCGCCGCCTCAGCCATGTCGGCGGCCACCTCGAGCGACGTCAACAAGCGCCGCGCGTCGCCACCGGCGGCGGCCAGGAGCGCGCGCCGCGCCACGTCGTCGACCGCGAGCCGTCGGTCACCCAGGCCACGCTCGACGTCGGTGAGGGCGCGCTCGAGCAGCGCCGCCAGATCGGCCGCGGGGATGGGCTTGGTGACCAGCACGCGGCAGCGCGACAAGAGCGCCGCGTTGACCTCGAACGACGGGTTCTCGGTGGTTGCGCCCACCAACGTCACCACGCCCTTCTCCACGTGCGGCAGCAACGCGTCCTGCTGCGCCTTGTTGAAGCGGTGGATCTCGTCGACGAACAGAAGCGTGGGCTCGCGGCGCTCGTGGCGCGCGCGCCGCGCGTCCTCCACAGCCTCGCGGATGTCCTTGATGCCCGCGAGCACGGCCGACAGGCGCACGCAGCGCCCCTTGACCTCGTGCGCCAGCGCCTCGGCGATGGTGGTCTTGCCCGTGCCCGGCGGGCCCCACAGGATGATCGAGGGTACGCGCCCCTGACGCACGGCGCGCTCGAGCAGCGAGCCCGGGCCCGTGAGGTGCGGCTGGCCCACGACGTCGGCCAGACGGCGCGGGCGCATGCGCTCCGCCAGGGGGACGCCCGTGACGTCGTCTGCCGCTGCGCGCTCGAACAGATCCACGGGGCCTGTTAGCGCCCCGCTCGGGAGCGCGCTACCGAGCCGCGACGGTCCAGGTCGCTGGCGGGAAGTACACGCGCGTGCTCTCGTCGCCGTCGATCTCGGAGCTCGAGGCGCTCGGGTGCAACGCCCCGGCCAGGGTTGGGATCACGGAGTAGCGCGCCACGAAGGCGGTCCCTTGATCGCGCTCGGGCGTGGTCAGCACCACGCGGCCCTCCTCGACGTCGAACGACAGCACGGTGCCCGCCTCCACGAGCGCGTCGAGCGACGCCTTCACCGCATCGACGCCGGCGGGCAGCGCGTGCTCGATGCGCAGCCCCGCGCCGCCGGGCGCTGTGGCGCGCACCGTCAGTGTCGTGGGGCGCCCCACGGTCAACGGCGGACGATCGACCGCGAGCGCCAGGCCCGCGTCGGGCGGCGGCGCCGGCCATGGGGTCGCGCCGTCGATGGCGGCCACGTAGGAGAGCCCGGGCACCGGGGGATCGGCGCGCACCTCGAGCGCGACGGGGCCGCCGCGCGCGGTGAGCGCGGCCTCGATGCTCGCCTGCTCCTTGAGCTTGTCGCCCTCGAGCGTGGCGGCGCCGAGGGGCTTGCCGTCGTGCACGACGGTCACCACCACCTTCGTCGGCAGCGGATCTCGGAACAACAGCGCGACCGCCTCGATGGCCTTGGCGTTGGTGGCGCCGTCGCCGAAGCCGATGCCTGGGCGCCACGCCGACAGGATCGCGGCGCCCAGATCGGGCAGCAGCGCGCTGGCCGACGGGCGCTCGTGCAGCGCCAGCACGGCGAGGGCCGTGGCCTCGGTCTGCGAGGGCGCGCTGCCGTCGGCGCGGGTGACGCCGCTCGGCACGGGCAAGACGCGCGCCCCGTCGTCAGTCGCCACCAGCGCGTCGGTCACGCGCTTGGCGAGCTCGTCGGCGAGCGCGCCGTCCACCGCGCCGGAGGCCAGCACCGCGGCGGAGGTGTAGGGGTCGTCGATCTGGCCGGCGAACCGCTCGAAGGCGCCGCCCGCCCGCAGCGTGGCGGCGCGCGCGGCGCTCGGGTCGGCGCCGGCGCGCAACACCGCGAGCCCGTCGGCGGTGGTCACGAGCACGCGCTGCACCGTCCAGCCGCTGCCACCGCCGAAGGTCCCGTCGGGGCGCTGCTCGCGCGCGGCGAGGGCGGCGAGGTGCGCGCCATTTCGCCCGATGAGCGTGTCGGCCGGGTGGCGGAGCGCGCCGGGCGCGAGCTTGAGGGCAGTGAACAGATCGGGGTTGATCGCGGCGCGCGCGAGACGTTGCCCTGCCACGCGCGACAGCCGCTGCACGGCGTCGGGATCGACCGTGGCCTTGAGGGCAGACGCGAGCGACGGTGCGCGACCCGTGAGCGCGAGGAGGTACCCATCGTCGTCGAGGGAAGTACGCGCGGCGGCCGACGCCAGCTCGGCGCGCACGAGCGCGAGCGCGCCCGGTAGCACCGTCACCGTCACGCGGGCGCTGCCCGGCAGCACACGCTCGGGGAGGGCCAGCGTGACCGTGCGTGGGGCCGCGAGCGTGCCGCCGCGCTCGACGTGGAAGGGCTGGCCGGCGGACCGCACGGGGACGCTGCGCACCACCGAGTCCTCGCCGGGCACGCTGGCCTCCACGGCGATGGTGCCGGGATCGCCCGCGTCGAGCCACGCGAGCACGGTGGTGGTGGAGCGCGCATCGACGCGCACGGTGGCGGGCGCGCCGCTGATACGCCCGCCGTCGGCGCGCACGGTCAACGCGCGCGACAGCGCCGCGTCGGTGGTGTTCACCACTTGGATGGGGAGCTGCACGCGGTCGCCCGCCACGAGGTACGCCGGCACTACCGCGTCGACGGAGACGGGCAGATCGCTGGCAAACCTGAGCACGCTGCCCGCCTGCGCCCCTTGTCGCGAGTGCGCGAGCGCGAGCACGCGCCAGGTCGTGAGCCGATCGGGCACGGGGACGTCGAGCGAGGCCGCGCCCGTGTCGTCGGTGACGACGCGCGGCGCGAACAGCATGGTCTCGGGGAACCAGGCGCGCGTGGGCGTGGCCGCGGGCGTGGTGGCCGCACCTCGGCCCTCCATCGGCGCGTCATCGGCCGGTGCCGACGGCTCAGCCAACATGACCTTCGCGGCTTCGTTCTTGTCGCCCTTGGCCGCGCGCTTCTTCGGCGCGGGTGCCGCGGGCATCGCGGCCGCGGGACCTCCGCCGAGCGCCTGGGCGAGCATCTCGCCGTCGACAGCCATGGAGCGCTCTTGCTCCATCGCGGGCGCCTCGGCGGCGCGGTCGAGCTTCCCACACGCCGCGAGCGCACCGGCGATGGTGAGCATGGACAGGGCGTGGACGACGTTCCTCATGACGCGCTCCTGCGCACGAAGCGGACCCAAGCCTCGACGTCTTCCGGCAGGCGCGCGCCGTCGGCGACCACCACGCGCGGGTCAGCGAGGGCCACGAGCTCGTCGGGCAGCACCGCGAGGCTCAGCGGGCGGCCGAAGGCGTCGGTGGTGTCGGCGCCCTTCGCCTTGGCGGCGGCGAGCGCCCGATCCCAGAGCGCGAGCATCGTCTTCGGCGTGAGCTTCTCGTCCTTGGGCGCCCGCTGCTCGAAGGTACGCACCTCGCCGTAGAGGGCCTCGAGCACGGTGTAGAAACGGTCGGCCAGCGGGGCCAAGGGATCGAACGAGGTCTGCGCGCTGGCGTTCACGCTGGCGTCGAGCTCCTCGGGCCTCGGCACCTGCGACACCAAGAGCACGGTGGCCGCCGCCGCGTGTTTGCCGCGGATTCGGCCGAGCGACAGCGCGGTGGCGTCGAGCGCGTCGAACGCCCGGCGCTGCATCTGCACCGACGGCAGCACGCGCTCGAGCGCGTCGGGCCCGGGCAGCGTCGTGAGCGTCGCCAGGGTCTCGTCGACGCCCACCAACGTGACGGCGGCCTTCGTGCCCGCGTCGCGCGCGCGCGTCGTCACGGTGAGGTGTGCGCGATCGCCGGGGCGATAGGTCCTCTTGTCGCTCGCCACCGCCACCTCGAGCGCGCTCGGCGTGGGCACGAAGATGCGCGCGACGGCGCCGCCATGCCGCGCCTCCCACCACCCGGTGCGCTCCTTCGGGAGCACGAAGCGCGCGACGCGCTTCTCGAGATCGACGTCGGCCTCGATGGTCTGCTCCGGGTGCGTGAGCGCGAGCTTCTTCGGGAGCTCGCCCGCGAAGTCGGGGCCGCGCAACAGCTCGACGGTGACCTCGGCGCCAGCCTCGGCGACGACGACGGATGGGCGCAGGCGCAACGCCGGCACCGGCCCCGGTTGCAGGCGCAGCTTGGTCTGGCCGAGCGCCTCGGTGCCCGAGCGCGCCGACACGACGAGCTCATAGCCGAGCATCATCGTGGGCTCGGGCTTGGGCGGCGCGCCGGGGACCTGCACGCCGCCCACCGACAAGCGCACGGCGCCGATGCCGTTCCTCTGGCCGGCCGGCGCGCCCTCCTCGTCGTAGCCCTCGTCGTCGAGCTCGCCAAGGTCCGCCGAAGGTGCCGGCAGCACAGTACCCTGGAGCCGCGCCAGGCGGCCCTCGACGCACGCCGTACGGGTCGCGTCCAACAGCTCTCCCCCCTCGGTAGCGCTCGGATCGCGCGCGAACTGGAGCGAGAACCGCCCGTCGACGAGGTCCCACAGCAGCATGCGCGGCAGCACGCGGTCGTCGGTGAGCGCCCCCAGGCAGGTGCGCGCGTCACGCGCCGCGCGCTCGAGATCCCGGCGCAGGGGCGCCGGCAGCGCGCCGGCGGCCTCCTCGATGCCGAGCGACGCGGACGTCGCCTCCAGGCGGTACTCGACCGCGAAGATGCGCGTGCTGGCCGCGGGCGCCACGGCGCGGCCTTGCAGCGCCGCGGCCACGCATGCGCTGGCGTCATCGCCGCGATCGGCGACGGCGCGCGCCACGCGCCCGCT
>CAZONM010000148.1:0-13203 GCA_964580865.1 uncultured Myxococcales bacterium
AGGGCTGCCCGAGGGTCGGGCGGGACGCGCGGGCCGGTGCGCGCCGGCGGTAGCGGATCGGGTGGCGTCGCCGGCGCCGCCGCGGCGGCCGTGGCCATCTGCGCCTCCGTGGGCGCCGTCGGTGGTCGCTTGGGGCGTCGACGGGGATCAGGGTGCTCGTCGTCCGCCAGCTCACCCTGGGGCTCGGCCTCGTCGAGCACGGCGCCAAACGGGCGCTCCGGCGCCTCGCGCCACGAGCGCGCGCGACGCTCGTACTTGCCCTCCAGGTCCTCGACGCTCTCGACGTCGGCGGCCATGCCGGTGCCGGCAAGGCCCACGCGAGGCTCGACGCGTCGATGCTCGGCCATGCCGCAGGGTAGCACGGCGCGCCAACGGCGCCCGTTCCCGGCGACGGCCGACGCGGGCGCTACTCGAGTGTCAGATCGGGCGCGATCTGCTTCACGCCCGCCTGCTTCTTCAGCGACTCCACGGCGCTCGCGGGCACCTCGACGGTGACGGCGTTCGACATCCACCACCGCTCGACCACCTGCCCGTCCACCGACGTGAGGAAGGTGTCGAGCTCGGTGCGCCCGGCCATCAGGCTCTGCCGCATCTTGTCGACGTACGGCGCAACGGCGCCTGGGTTGTCGCGCGACAGCGCGCGGTACTCGGTGAGGTCGGGTGGCTCGCCCTCGAGCGCGACCACCCAACGCTCCCTGCCGTCGCTGCCGGTGGCCGGCTTGACGGTGGGCTGATCGTCGCTCGGGCAACCCACGGCGGCGAGCGCGATCGCGCCCGCCACGGCCACCAGGCGCATGCGCGCGCCGATCAGGAGACGACGTTGGCTCACTGGCCCGTCACCAAAGCACGTTCGGCCGCCGGTTTCCAGCCGACTGGCCCGTTAGGGCCCATACCCCACGGACCCGATGCGCGCGCCCACGCGCAGCGGGGTCCCGGGAGGCTGTGCGGCGAGGTGCGCCCAGCCGGGCGTGGCCAGGAGCACCACGGTGGAGCCGAACTCGAAGCGCCCCCACTCGGCGCCCTTGGCGAGCGCATGGGGAGGGTCATACGCCCGCACCCGCGCCTCGTCCCCGTCGTTGGTCGCCAGATCATCGAAGGTGAGCCGCACCTTGCCGACCATGGTAGCGCCCACCGCCACCATGGCGAGCACTGCGTCGGCGGGCGCGCCCGAGGACTGCGACGGGCGCATCGAGACCACGATGCGCTCGTTCCTCGCGAACAGCCCGTCGACGAACTGAATGCCGGCGCTGTTGACCGGCCACAGCGCGCCGGGCACGTGGCGCGCGGCGATGACCTCGCCCGCCACCGGCGCGTGCAGCCGGTGATAGTCGCGCGGCGAAAGGTAGAGCGTGGCGAACGCGCCGCCCTCGAAGCGCGGGGCCAAGGCCTCGTCGTCGAGCAATGCGGCAACGGAGTACGGCCGACCCTTCACCTGCAGCAGCTGGCCGCGCTCGACCACGCCGGCGGCGCCCCACGCGCCGTCGCATGGCGACACCAGCGAGCGCGCCTCGGCGTCGACGGGGCGCGTGCCGTCCTTGAGCGCGCGCACGAAGAACTCCTGCACCGAGCGAAACGACTCGAGGGGATCGCGCACCTCGGTGAAATCGACCCCCGCGACGGCCCCGTACGCGCGCACGGCGGCGCGCGCCAACGGCCCGGGCAGCCGCATGCTCATGAGCGCGCCGGCGCAGTGCGACAGATAGCGCTGCGGCAGCACGCGCAGCGACGAGATCACGAGCCGGTCCTTGATCGCGCCCACGGGACCCTCACCGTTTGCGCCGCTTGCGGCCGTCCTCGGGGGGCGGCGCGTCCAGCGGCGTCGAGGTTGGACCCATGCCAACTCGCAGCGTGGGCTTCAACCGGTCGACGCGCTTGCGGTAGGCCTCGGGCGCGCAGAAGGGGCACTCGACGAACTGGAAGTCACGCCCCTGCTCCACCACCAGGTTCGGCTTGTAGAGCGTGCCGGCGCACGAGGCGCAGTCCTTCTCTTGGGGGCAGTAGCCATAGACGATGGGCTGCGCGCCGTTCACCTGCAGCTGCCGGTTGCGCTTGTGCGTCGGGTAGTTCTGCCAGGGACAGGTGCGGGGCCGGACGCGCATCGGAGCTCAATCGTCCAACAGGCGCCCGCCGTCGTCGTCGGCGACGCGCCCGTCGAGCAGGTCGGTGTCGTCGGGCTTGGGCAGCGCCGCGGGGGCGGTGGGCACCACCTCGATCTGCCAGCACTCGTACAGCCCGCTCGCCTCGCCCGCCGCGTCGAGCTCGGGGGGCGGCAGCTCCTCCACGAAGCGCGAGCGCCGATGCAGCACCATGGAGTGGTCGCGCGCGCGCGTGACCAGGGGGTGCGTGAGGTAGAGCTCGTCTTTCGCGCGCGTCACCGCGACGTAGAAGAGGCGCCGCTCCTCGTCTTCGCCGCCGGCGTCCTTGAGCGCCAGGTCCGACGGGAAGGCGCCGTCCGCCAGCCACACCAGGAACACGCGGCTCCACTCGAGGCCCTTGGCCTGGTGCACCGACGACAACGTCACTTTCTCGTCGGGCTCGTCGGCCGCCACCACCTCCTCGGCGGCGAAGCTCTGCACCAGCATCAGCTCCGACAGGAACGCCTCGAGATCGGCGAAGCCGCCGGCGAAGTCGGCCAGCTCCTCGATCTCCTCCTGCCGCTCGCGGGCGTTTGGCTCGGTGCGCGCCAGGTACTCGGCGTAGAAGGCGTCGAGCAGGACGCGGATCATCTCACCCGGCTTGTCCTTCACGTCGGGCTTGGTCATGGCGCCGAGCGTGTGCACGAAGCGCGTGACGCCCGGCTTGGCGCGGCGGCCCACGGCCCCCTGCGCGAGCTCGTCGTCGTCGAGGAGGCGGGCGATGGCGCGCGCCGCGTCGGCGCCGTGGGCCACATGGTCCTTGGTCTTGCGCCACAGGGCGTCGCAGGTGGCGTTGCCGATGCCCTCGTGCAGGCGCACGGCGCGGCGAAACGACAGCTCGTCGTCGGCGTTGAACAGGAGCTTCAAGTGCGCCACCACGTCCTTGATGTGCGCCTGCTCGAAGAAGCGCAGCCCGCTTCGCACGACGTAGGGGATGCCGCGCCGGGTGAGCTCCACCTGCAGCTCGAGCACGTGGCGGTGCGCGCGATAGAGCACGCCCACCTCGGTGAGCGGCACGCCCTCGTCGCGCAGCTGCAGGATGCGCTCGGCCACGAACTCGGCCTGCTGGTGCGCGTCCTTGCAGGGGACGACGGCGGGCAACATGCCCGAGGGCCGCACGCCGATGAGGCGCGTCTTGAACCCCTCGCGCGCGCGCTCGAGCACGGCGTTGGCCACGCCGAGCACCTGCGGCGTGGAGCGGTAGTTGACCGACAGCGGCAGCAGCGTGGCGCCCGGCCAGCGCTCGGCGAAGCCGAGCATGTTCCTCACCTCGGCGCCGCGAAAGCCGTAGATGCACTGCGCGTCGTCACCCACGGCGGTGACGTTCCGATGCCCCTGCGCCATTAGGTCGACGAGCTGCCCCTGCAAGGCGTTCGTGTCTTGGTACTCGTCGACCAGCACCGCGTCGAAGCGCGCGCGGATGCTCTCGGCGAGCGGCCCGCCCTCGGCGAGCAGGAGCTTCCAGTTCATCAAGAGGTCGTCGAAGTCCATCAGGTTGCGCTCGACCTTGCGCTTGATGAACGCCTGGCACACGGCCATCAGGTCGTCGGTCAGGTGCAGAAAGCGCGGCGCGCGGCGCAGCACCAGCTCGCGGGCGGGCACCTGCGTGTTGATGGCCAGGCTGGCGAGCTCCAGCAGCACGTCGGCCTTCGGGAAGCGCTCCTTGGTGACGTTGATGCGCGCGTCGGCGACCGCCGCGTCCATCAGGTCGCGCGCGTCCTCACGGTCGAGGATGGTGAAGTTGGGCGCGTAGCCGATGGCCTCGGCGTGGCCGCGCAGGATGATGTTGCCGACGTGGTGGAACGTCCCCCCCATGACGCGCTGGCTGGCCGGCCCCACCAGCGCGGCCACGCGCTCGAGCATGGCGCGCGCCGCGCGGTTGGTGAACGTGAGCAAGAGGATGCGCTCGGGGTGCACGCCCTCGTCGATGAACCGCGCCACGCGGTACGTGAGCGCGCGCGTCTTGCCCGAGCCGGCGCCCGCCAGCACCAGGAGCGGCCCGCGCGGGGCGAGCACCACGGCGCGCTGCTCGTCGTTGAGCGTAGCGGCGTAGTCGACCCCCAGGCGCGACGGGGTCGCGGGCGCGGACTTGAGCTGAAAGACGCGGGCCACGTCCAGGCTTGTAGCCCGAACGTGGCCCGGCTGAACAGACGTTCAAGCGCGCGCGATCAGGCGTTGTTTGTCGCCTTGGCGAGCTGCGCGATCGCCGCCATGTTCCACGCCTGCCCGATCGCCGCGCCGAACATGCCGCCCACGATGGGGATGATGCCCATGGCGCCGGTGATGAGGCCGCAGATCAGCACGGTGATGAAGAACATCACCACGGTGCCGAGGTTGGCCATGATGAAGCTGATGGACCAGCCGATCTTGGCACCGGCCATCATGTCGTCGTGCACGACGAAGCGGTAGCTCATGGGGATGCCGAGGACGCCGATGGCGAGCATGACGATGAGCTGGACGGGCATCCACACGAACACCATGACGTCGGCGATCTTGGCGAGCAGACCGCCGATGAGGCTGACGACGAGCAAGATCACGAACGCGATGATGCCGTAGATGAGCATCGAGCCGATGAACCGGTAGCCGAGCCCGATGTAGCCGAAGCCGAAGTCCGGGAGCGTGGTGCCACCCTTGATCCGCGTACGGCCGTACGTCACGCCCCAGCCGATCAAGTTCGGCAGGCCGACGAAGATGCCGATGACGGTGACGCAGATGAGGACGTTGACCACGCCCATCAGCAGACACTTCTTGAGCCAATCCTGATCTTCGAACGGAGCCTTGAGGACTGCACCGATATCCATCGAATCCCCCTTGGGGTGTGGGTGATCGCCAAAAGAGGGGCTGCAATACCGCGATCGGGCATGTGCAGGAAAGCGCAGGCGTCACACCGGCGGCCTTCTCGACGGAGAACCAACGCGAATCAACCCGTCGCGCGGGCGACGCGCGCCAGCTCCGCCACCGCGATCGCCTGCATCAGATAGCTGTACGGCATGGTCACGATGATGCCGGCGAAGCACGCAACGACCCCGAGCTGGGCGATGACGCCGGCGAGCAGCATGGCGATCCAGAACAAGAGGTAGCTGGTGCCCAAGCGCATGGCGAGGCGCCACTGCGCCGCGAAACGGATCGACGCCCACCGCTCTCCCTCGACGATGAAGAGGTAGAGCATGGCCCCCGAGAACACGGCGAGCCACAGGGTGACGGGCATCATGAGCACGCTCGCTACGAGCGGTCCCAAAGCGATGAGCGCCTCGATCTTGGTGACCGCGCCCACCACCACGATGCCCGCCACCAGCGCCATGCCCACCAGCATGATGCCGACGAGCGGCAGGTACATGACGAACATGCCCCACCCTTTCCCGAGGTAGCCGAGGTTGACCGCCGGGATCTCGTGCTCACCGCGCAGGCGCCGCTCGGCGTACTCGCGCATCCAGCCCAGGAGGTTGAGCGAGCCGACGACGGCGCCGGCCAGCGGGATGAGGAACAGGGCGCACGACAACAGCCCCATGAGGGCGCACTTCTTCAGCCAGTCCTTGTCCTCGGTGGGGCCCTGCAAGACGACGCCGATATCGAGCATGGAGCAGGCATAGCGCGCTCGGGTCTTTCACGATAGAGACGCGGGCGGAGGATCCCTCTCATGACTCGCCTCGCTGCTCTCGTCCTCGTGCTCGCCGCCTCGCTCGGCGCCGGCTGCGCCACCACCACCAAGATCGTGTCGGAGCCGCCGGGCGCCCAGGTCTTCGAGGCGGGCGCGGGTGACGCCAAGGACGGCAAGGCCATCGGCAAGACGCCCATGAGCTACGAGTTCAAGGGGTGGATCTGGGACAGCAAGCAGCTCAAGGTGTCGGCCCCGGGTTACAAGCCCAAGAACGTCGACATCAAGCGCAGCGAGATCAACCTGCTCCCCGCCATCGGCGGCGTCGCCGTGTGCGTGTGCGTGCCGTGCGTTGGGTGGATCGGCGGCCCCGTGTGGTTCCTGGCCGACGGCTTCAAGCTCTCGGAAGAGACCAAGGTCAAGCTCGAGCGCGAGGGTGCGCCCGCGGCGGCGTCGACGCGCGCGCACGACGGCCCCGTGGTGGCCGTGCGCTACTGACCGGAGCTCGCTGAACGCACGCGCACCACGCCGCGGGCCCCCGCGCTACTCGTCCTCGCGCTCGACCTTCTTGCGCTTGGGCCGATCGTTCGGCTTGAGCCCGCGCTTCCTCATGCGAATCGCGGTGGGCGTCACCTCGATCAGCTCGTCCATGTCGATCCACTCCATGGCCTCCTCGAGGCGCATGCGCTTGGCCGGCGTGAGGATGATGTTCTCGTCGCGCCCGGCGGCGCGCACGTTGGTGAGCTTCTTCTCGCGGATGATGTTGATATCGAGATCGTTGTCGCGGGCGTGCTCGCCCACCACCATGCCCTCGTACACCTCCTCGCCGGGCCCCACGAACATCACGCCGCGCGGCTGCAGGTTGAAGATGGCGTACGGCGTGGTCTTGCCGAGGTCGGTGGAGATCATGGCGCCCGAGGCGCGCGCCTCGATGTCGCCGAGGTAGGGCACCCAGTCCTTCAGGAACGTCGACATCTGGCCTTCGCCGCGGGTGATGGTGCGGAAGGTGCCGAGGAAGCCGATGAGACCGCGCGTGGGGATCTCGTACTCCACGGTGGTCCACGCCGAGATGGTCGCCTCCATGTTGACCATGCGTCCGCCGCGCTTGCCGACGAGCTCGGTCACGGGTCCCACGGCGGTCTCGGGGATGTTCACCACCAAGCCCTCGAGCGGCTCCATCTTGTTGCCGTCGATCTCCTTGACCACCACCTCGGGGCGCGAGACGCACATCTCGTAGCCCTCGCGGCGCATGGCCTCGATCAAGACCGCGAGCTGCAGCTCGCCGCGGCCGAGCACCTTGAACTTGTCGGGCGTCTCGGTGTCCTCGACGCGGATCGACACGTTTCCGCGCAGCTCGCGACGCAGGCGATCGCGCAGGTGGCGCGAGGTGACGTACTTGCCGTCGCGTCCCGCGAACGGGCCGTCGTTGACGGAGAAGATCATGGCGAGCGTGGGCTCGCCGACTGAGATGCGCGGCAGGGCGCCGGCGCCCTCGGGAGTGACGATAGTGTCGCCGGGAACCACGTCTTGCAGGCCCGCCACGCAGATGAGGTCGCCCGCGCGCGCGCGCTCCACCTCGAGGCGCTTCATGCCCTCGAAGAGATAGACCGCGACCACCTTGCCCTTCTCGGGCGCACCGTCGCACAGGCGCACCACCTCGAGCTTCTTCTCGACACGTCCGGCATGGACGCGGCCCAACGCCAGGCGCCCCACGTACTCGTCGTAGTCGATGGCGTTGACCAGGATCTGCAGCGGCGCCTCGGAGGCGTCGACCGGCGGCGGGATGGTTTCGACGATGGTGTCGAACAACGGGCGCAGGTCGAGCTTGCCCTGCTGCTGCGTCGCGGCGGGCAGGAGCGCAACGTCGGGCACGGCGCCCATGGGCGGCCCGCGCACCGCCCAGCCGTCGCGCGCCACGGCGTAGATCACCGGGAAGTCGAGCTGGTGCTCGTCGGCGCCGAGGTCGATGAACAGGTCATAGACCTTCTGCAGCACCTCAGCGGGTCGGGCATCGGCGCGGTCGACCTTGTTGATGACCACGATGGGCACGAGCTTGAGGCCCAGGGCCTTCTTGAGCACGAAGCGCGTCTGCGGCAGCGGGCCCTCGGCCGCGTCCACGAGCAAGAGCACGCCGTCGACCATGTGCAACGTGCGCTCCACCTCGCCGCCGAAGTCGGCGTGCCCGGGCGTGTCGACGATGTTCACCCGCACCTGCCCCGGGCCCGCGGGCCCGAGCAGGATGCCGGTGTTCTTGGCCATGATGGTGATGCCGCGCTCGCGCTCCTGGTCGAGCTTGTCCATCATGCGGTCGGCGGTGGCCTCGTGCGCCTTGAAGGTGCCGGCCTGCTTGAGCATGGCGTCGACCAGGGTGGTCTTGCCATGGTCGACGTGGGCGATGATGGCGATGTTGCGCAGATCGATGCGGCGGGCGCTGCCTTCGGACATGGAGGGGCCATGCCGGGCTGCTCGTCGGTGCGCAACACCTGTGTTCGCCGTCACCAGGCCGCCTCTGGTCACTGTCGAAGCCGTCGTGGCGACCTACAAGACGCGGTCACTTTGGAGACTCCCATGACCCTGCGCCTGATCCCCGCGTCGCTCTCGTTGGCCCTGGTGGCGGGGTGCATCCCCGGGCTCGACCTGTTCGGTCCGCCTCCAAGCGACGATGAGTGCCGCTTCGACAGCGACTGCGACGACGACGAGGAGTGTGACCGCGGCGAGTGCGTGGCCCTCGACGACGGCAACGAAGGTGAAGGCGAGGGCGAGGGTGAGGGTGAGGGCGAGGGCGACCCGCCGCCCGACCCCCAGGGCCCGCGCTTTCTCCAGCTGTCCACCAACATCACCACCATGGATAGCTACGACTCGCTCATCATCACCGCCGTGCTCACCGACGACGACGGTGTCGATGACATCATCGGCGGTAGCCTGGTGGACCCCGACAACGCCGCCAGCTACGGCGCCTTCCAGACCTCCGCGTCCGAGGGCAGCTACCAGATCAGCCTTGGCTGGGGCGCGCTCAACGCCGTGCGGGCCATCGACTTCGGCACCACGGGCACCCGGCGCCTCCAGGCGCGCTTCTTCGACGTGGCCGGCCACGAGGCTGCGCAGAGCGTGACCATCACGCTCACCTGCAACGGCGCGCCGGCGTGCAACGGGTCGTGCGGCGCGGCCCGCTGCTCCGACGGGGCCTGCACCAGCTCCAACGGGGAACCCGACGGCAACCAGTGGGGTATCTGCAGCAACACCTGCCGGGACCTGGCCACCGCCACCGACTGCGGCGGCTGCAACGCCACGTGCGACGGCACGTGCTCGCTGGTCGACTCCTCGTACGTGGCCTGCCTGTGCGAAGCGGGCGACTGCGGCGCCGGCACGGCCTGCGTCGATCAACAATGCAACACGGCCAGCGACGTAACGCTGGACGCGCTCTCGACGTCCACGCCGAACGACGGGCTCGCCAACATGCTCATCGGCGGCTACTCGTACACGCTTTGCGACTTCAGCGAGTCCGAGGCCGACCTGTTCTGCCGCGCCGCCGGCTACACCGAAGGGAGCCTCTCGACGCTGCCGAGCTACTCGGGCTACTCGGGCTACTCGGTGGACTGCACGGGCGCGTCGGTGTTCTTGGACTGCGAGTTCACCTACGACGGCTCCTGCGACGTGAACCGCGTGGTGCACTGCGGCCCGCCCGACCCGCCGGGCGACTTCACGTGCACCGATGCGGATCTCGGCACCACCACCACCACGACCAGCGGCAGTACCTACGGGCTCACCAATGAGCGAACCTCATGCGCGGGCAGCGGGCCCGAGTACATCTTCCGGTGGCGCGCGCCAACCACGGGCTCCTACCTCGTCGACACGTCGGGCTCCACGCTCGACACCGTGCTCACGGTGCTCGATGGCGACTGCGACGGGACCTCACTCGGCTGTGATGACGATAGCTACGGCGCCGGCGATTCGTACGTGATCTTGTCGGCGACCGCGGGGCGCGACTACGTGATCGTGGTCGACAGCAAGACGAGCACCGGCAACAGCTTCTCGCTGCGGATCGCGACGTACTGAGGATGCACGCGGGGGCGACAAGACCACTCGCGATCGTCAGATCGCGCTGAGGCAGCCCCGGACCCGCCTAGAGGTCGAAGGCGGCGCCGCCGGGCGGCGACAGGTCGACCACGGCCACCCTCGCGGTGACCTCCTGGTCGCCCTCGCTGCTCTTCTCGGCGGCTGGACGGGTCTGCGGCAGCTCGATGCGGTGGCTGCGCGACGCCTCTTCCTCGCGGCGGCGCGCCTCCTCCTCGAGCTGCTCGATCACCCACGGGTCGAGGGTCACGGCCCGGTCCCTTTCAGGGCGCGACATGCGCCTGGGACCATTATCCGAGGCGACGGGGGTCGCGGCAACTGCCGCGCCGGATCCGCGCGCGCTCGGTCACAATGTCGGATACGTCATCCGACCGACCCACACGCCGAACGACGAGCCGTTTGGCTCCAGCCCTGAGATGGCGGCGCGCCAGCGTCGTCGCGGGATCAGGCGCCGTAGGCCGGCTTCCGGTCGAAGTGGTGCTCGCCCTCGATGAAGCGGATGGTGCCCGACTTCGAGCGCATCACCAGCGAGTGCGTGTGCGCGCCGCCCTTGAAGAAGCGCACGCCCTTGAGCATGTCGCCCGAGGTGACGCCGGTGGCCGCGAACATGACGTCGCCGCGGGCGAGCTCGGTCAGGCCCCAGGTCCGGTCGAGCTCCTTGATGCCCATGGCGAGCGCGCGCTCGCGCTCACCGTCGTTGCGATAGATGAGGCGGCCGAGGAAGTCGCCGCCCGTGCAGCGCAGCGCCGCGGCGGCCAGCACGCCCTCGGGCGCGCCACCCGAGCCGAACAGCACGTCGATGCCGGTGCCTTCGAGCGTGCACGAGATGGCGGCCGACACGTCGCCGTCGGAGATGAGCTTGATGCGCGCGCCGGCCTTGCGCACCTCGGCGATGAGCTTCTGGTGGCGCTCGCGGTCGAGGATGACGGCGGTGAGGTCCTCGACGTAGCACCCCTTGGCGTCGGCGATGGCCTTGAGGTTGACCGTGGGGCTCTTGTCGAGGTTGCACACGCCCTTGGCGGCGGGGCCCACGGCGATCTTGTCCATGTAGCAGTCGGGGGCGTGCAGCAGGTTGCCCTGCTCGGCTAGCGCCACCACCGCCAGGGCGTTCGGCAGCCCGAGCGCGCACAGGTTCGTGCCCTCGAGCGGGTCCACGGCGATGTCGACGGCGGGGTCGTGGTCGGCGCCGCCGCCGACCTTCTCGCCGATGTAGAGCATGGGCGCCTCGTCGCGCTCGCCCTCGCCGATGACCACGACGCCGCGGATCTGCAGGCCGTCGAAGGCGCGCCGCATCGCCTGCACGGCGGCCTCGTCGGCGGCGTTGCGATCGCCGCGGCCCATGAGGCGCGCGCACGCCAGCGCGGCGGCCTCGGTGACGCGCACCACCTCGAGCGCCAGGTTGCGGTCGAGGGTGCCACGGGGGTTGGCGGACGGGACGGTGGACGCGGTCATGGGCGGTCTCCTAGCGGGTCGGTGGTTGCGGTGCCGTCACGGTCGAGGCCGGCGGCGGAGAAGAGCTCAGGCGGGATCAGCGCCTTGATGGGCGCCGGCCAACGCACGGGTCGGCCGGCGCGCGTGAGGCACGCGTGCGTGGTGGCGCCCTCGACGAGGAGCGCGCCGTCGGCGTCGCGCAGCACGCGGTAGCCGAAGGTCGCGGTGACGCGCGAGGCGGCCGTCATGGCGGTCTCGATGACGAGCAGGTCGTCGAACCTCGCCGGCTGGCGGTACTTCAGCGACGCCTCGGTGACCGGCAGGATGAAGCCCTCGCGCTCGAACGCGCCGTAGTCGAAGGCCTGCTCACGCATGTACTCACAGCGCCCGCGCTCGAAGAACGCGAGGTAGTTCGCGTAGTACACGACCCCCATCTGATCGGTGTCACCGTAGATCACCCGGTAGGTGCACCGGTTCACGGTGGGCTCCGATCAGAAGACGTACTTGATGACGGGCGCGAACGAGAACGCGGGGATGAGCACCGGCGCGCCGCCCGTGGAGGGCGCGAACGTGAGGTGGAAATTGGCGTCGAGGCCCACGAAGGTGTCGGGCAGCAGCGTCGCGTAGCGCACGCCCAGGCCGAGGAGGGCGTTGCCGCCGTACCAGGGCTCGCCGAGGTCGGGCTCGGGCGTGAGGAAGGTTGCGCCGCCCATGACCTTGAGGGCCACCGCCAGGCGATCGAGGAAGTAGTACGAGGCGATGAGGCCCAGGTCGAGCGACGTGACGCCGTAGTCGCGCGGCGAGTTCGGCTGGTCGGAGTAGTGCGCGGCGTTGGCCACGAAGCCGGTGCCATACGAGAGCTGGATGCCGAGCCACTGGAACAGGTCGTAGCCGATGGAGAGGCCGATGTAGGGCTGCATCTGGCTCGTGAGCACGGGCTCGCAGTTCACGCCGGGGTCGCAGTTCTGGCTCGGCGTGAAGCCGCCGAGGCGGAAGAAGCCGCCGAGGTCGCTCTGCGTGTAGAAGCCCTGCTTGAAGACGAAGCCCGTGGCGCCGCCCATGGACTCGCCGACCGTGGCGCCGCCGACCTTGACCTCCTTGTCGGGGAGGTTGGTGGAGTCCTCCTTGGGCTCGTCGGCCTCGGCGGGCTTCTCCTCGTCGTCGGCGGCCAGGAGCAGCGCCGGGGGCGTGAGCCGCAGGCGCGGCGCGGGGCCGAGCGCGGCCGAGGCCGACGGAGCGCCCGTGGCGGTGGCGAGGACGAGGAGTGCAGCGAGGGGTGCGGCGCGCATGGGGGCGGCCATTAGCAGGAACGCCCCCGCTCGGAAAGCCGTGGCGCGCCGGATCCTCGCCGTCAGTCCCCGGCCAGGGTGAACACGAAGGGGTAGGTCACCACCACCTGGCCGCCGCCGCGCGGGGCGGGGAACGCGAGCGATCGCACCACCCGGTCGACGCAGGAGGCCACGGCCGGCGTCGCCAGCGTGTGGCTGGTGCTCGAGGCCGCCACCGCGCCCTGGGGCGCGATGGTGAACGTGGTGGTGACCTTGCCCTCGAGCGTCGGGGCGGCGCCGAGCTCGCGCTCGTAGCAGTAGCGGATGCGCGGCAGCGCCCGCGCGATCACGCGCTGGATCTCGTCGCGCTCGAGCCCGTCGCCGTGCTCGGCGCGGTCGAGCACCACGCGCGCGCCGGGCCGCTTCTCGCCGGCGACGAGCCCCCAGGGGGATCCGTCGGGCGGCCCGCCCGGCCGCACCCGGAAGCCGCCCACGTCGACGGTGTTGCCCTCGGTGCCGCCGCGGCCCACGTCCCGAGCTCTAAGGCCCCCGGGGCCAAGATCGGCGCCCACTGCCGCCTGGAGGCCCTGCAGGCCCCCTCCGAGGCCCGGGACCGCTGGGCCGGCCTTGGCCCCCGCGAGGCCGAGCGCCGCCAGGGCGGCGTGCGCGAGATCGCCGGCGGACGCTCGGCTCGCCGCCC
>CAZONM010000149.1:0-13201 GCA_964580865.1 uncultured Myxococcales bacterium
ATGCCGGGGTCGGTGCCCTGCACGTGCGCGAAGAAGCGCAACAGCCCGGCGGCCTCGAGCTGCGACGCCGCGCGCGCGCTCGGCTTGGTGGTGCCCACGGCCAGCGGCACGCCGCGCGCGCCCAGCGCGCCGAGCCCCTCGACGACCCCCGGCAGGGGCGGCGGGAAGCGGTCGGGGTGCTCGTCGTGGCGCGCCACGTAGCGCGCGATGAAGCGGCGCAGGCGCGCGTCGTCGCCGTCGCCCACGAAGAGCGCGTACAGCTCCTCGAGCGGCGCGCCCAGGTGATCGGCCACCTGCAGCTGGGTCACCGCGGCGCCCACGTCGAGGAACGCCTGCTCGGCCGCCTGCACGATGGCGCGCTCGCTGTCGATGAGCGTGCCGTCGAGGTCGAACACCACCGCGTCGACGGCGAGCACCGCGGGCGCCACCGTCACGCGCGGCGCCGGCGCACGCGCGACAGGCCGAGCACGCCGATGAGCAGGGCCACCACCGCCTGCGGCCCGGCGCCGCCATCGGCCGAGCAGCCGCACACGGCGGCCCGACACTGGCCGGCGCGATCCGTGACCACCACGTCGTCGATGCCGCCCTCGACGCGGCCGTTGCCCTCGAACGTGAAGCGCACCACGATCTTCGGCGGCACGCCGTTGAACGCCTCGCGCACGTTGACGGTGCCGATGCCCCAGTCGTGCGCCGGCGCGGCCTCTTCGGAGAAGCGCGTGAAGGTCTTGCCGCCGTCCTTGCTCACGTGCACCAGCAGGCGGCCGTCGCCCTCCTTGTTGGCGTCGAGCCAGAAGCCGTACTTGATCTCGGGATCGACGGTGCCGGCCAGCTCGATCTCGGGCGAGGTCAGCGAGGTCGAGCCGTCGAGCTCATCGTCGACGTCGGTGAGGAACGCGCCGCGGTCGGTGGGCGACAGATCCCGCTCGGGGGCGCGCTTCGACATGGTGCACGACAGCGCCACATCGGCGCGCTCGAAACCACCCGAGCCCTCGTCCTCGCCCTGCGCGTCAACCTCGAAGCCGTCGTCGCCGTCCTTGAACGTGGCCGCGAACACCTCGCGCGTGCCGGGGAACACCTTGTAGCGCTCCTTCACGTCGGCGGCGTTGTCCGAGCGCAACGTGGCCTCGACCGTGAAGGAGGTGCCGCACGGGAAGTCGTCGGCCAGCGCGATGGGCAGGTCGGTGTCGACGGTGGCGTCGAGCGCGATGTCGCCCACAGCCACCTCGGCGCTCTCGAGCGTCACGTAGTCGGCGCCGCTGCCCTTCACCGTGAGCAACAGACGCGCGTTGGTGATGGGCGCGACCCGCGCGATGCTGGCGATGCGCAAGCTCATGGTGGTGCCGGCCTCCACCACATCGCCCGCCTCGGGGCGCACGTCGCCGCCCGACAGCTCCGCCTCGGGGTGCACGCAATCCTCGTCGAGGCCGGCGCACAGCGTGAGCGCGCGCGCCGTGCGGTCTGCCCACCACGACTCCCACGTGGCGATGACGGTCTCGAGCTCGGCCACCTCGGCCGCCGCCTCGGTCGCGCTCTGGCCCACGTTGGTCACCAGCACAACAGCTTGACGCCACACCTTCTGCGTGTGGTCGGCGTCGGGACAGCGGTTGCCCTCGGCGTCGACCACGTCTTGGATGGTGAGGTCGACGCGCTCGCCGGTGGCGCCGAGGTACATGCCGGCCTCCTGCATGTACGCCACGCCGGGGAGCTGGAGCACGGCGTCGGCCGGGATGGCGTCTCCGTTGAGCCCCAAGGAGTACTGGCCCTCGTCGCGCTCGGTGAAGCGCGCGTCGTCGATGAAGAAGAACGGCTGCGCGCTCGCCACCGGCAGGGCGCCCATGGTGTAGAGGTCGAGCGTCGAGTAGCGGTCCATGTCGTTGACCAGCGTGAACTCGTCGCCGTCTTGCTCCCAGTCCCAGCCGTCCATCACGCTGGCGTCGGTGTCGACCCACGCGGCCCAGTGCGAACCGTCGCGTCCGATGAGCTTGTTCGAGACGTTGCCGGTGCGGGGATCGACGAAGCGCAGCGACGAGCCCCAGCGGTGCGCCACCTCTTGGCCGAGCGTCGAGTACATGGCGGAGTCGTAGCTGTCGAGGTTGTGCACCACGCCGTCGTAGTTGTAGTCCCACGCGCGCCAGTAATCGGAAGAGTTCATGAACACGAGGCCCTGCAAGCGCATCCCCTGGGTGCTGTCGTGGACGCAGCCGATGTCGCCCATGCCGTCGCACGGGCCGAGCCCCTCCACGTCTTGGCGCAGCGGCATGTAGTAGGCAGCGACGTTCTGGTCCGAGAACGTGGTGAAGATGGTGATGAAGTCGAAGTTGTCCCCGAGACGCGAGAGCGCGATCTCGGCGACCGAGAACAGCCCGTCGTTGTGGTTGAAGCCGACGCCGTTCTGCGTGTCGGCCACCAGCGCGTTCGTGCCCTCCACCACCAGGACGTTGCCGCTCTGGGACACGGCGAGCGCGGGGTTGGGCGCGATGTCGGGCGCGCGCAGCGTCACCGCGCGGTCGCCGAACACGCGCCGCAGCTCCTCGGTCACGGCGCGCGGGATGCGCGGGCGCGCCATGAGCTGCGCGTAGCCCGCGTCGAGGGGCAGCACCTCCGACGTCGGGATCAGGTGCTTCGGGTTCTCCGGATCGCGCGTGTAGTACGCGTTCGGCAGGGCGCCGTCGTGTCCGTCCTCTTGAGCGTCCGCCGCCGTGGCGACGAGCGCGCTCGTGGCGAGCGTGGCGAGGAGCGCGGTCACGGCGTGGGTCTGGTGCATCGGCTCTCCATCGAGGGTCGAGATCGAGGATCGAACGCTCGTTCGATCGCCGACTCCCGGTAATTCGTTGCGAGCCGATTCGACACTGACTATGGGGATGATGTAGGCTGATATCCTACCGTTGGGTGACGTAAATCACGCCGATGACGCACCGCTCTGCGTCTCCACGCGCTCCGCTGCCACAAACCGCCCGTGCAGCAGGCGCGCGACCTCTTCGGCCAGCGAGCCCGCTGGCACCAAGAACGTGACGCGGAAGCTCGAGGTCGAGACCCCCACGACGCCCACGCCGCGCTCGTCGAGCAGCGCCAGGGCCTCTGCCAACACCCGCCGGTCCTCGAGGATGCCTTGGCCCACCAGCGACACGGCGCCCACGTCGTCGCCGCGGCCGAACAGGGCGTCGGGCGCGAGGCCCGCGCACGCGCCGGCGAAGCCGTGCGCGTCCTCGGGCGGCACCAGGATCTCCACGCGCTCGTCGAGCGCCACGATCTGCCCCGACGGCAGGTGGTGCATGTCGAGGAACGCGAGCATGGCCGCGAGCGCGTCGCGGCGGCGGCCAACCAGGCGGTGCAGCGTGGTGCGGTGCGCGACGCCGCGCACGCCGCCTACCGGCGGCGGCGCGTCCTTGCGCACCACCGTGCCCGAGCGCGGCTCGCCGTCCTGCGGCGTCTGCAGCGCGTAGATCGCGATGCCCTTGGCCTTGGCGAACTGCACCGCCTGCGCGTGCAAGACCTTGGCGCCGGCCTCGGCGAGCTCCTGCATCTCCTCGTAGCTGAGCGCCTCGAGCTTGACGGTACCCGGTACCACGCGCGGGTCGCTCGACCATACGCCGTCGACGTCGCTGTAGATCTCGCAGGTGGCATCGAGCGCCGCCGCCATTGCCACCGCGGTGGTGTCGCTGCCGCCGCGGCCGAGCGTGGTGATCTCGCGCGCGTACGACACGCCCTGGAAGCCCGCCAGCACCACCACCTTGCCCTCGGCGAGCGCGTCTTGCACGCGGTAGGGCCGCACCTCGAGCACGCGGGCGCCCGCGTGGGTCGCGCTGGTGACGATGCCGGCCTGGCTGCCCGTGAGGCTCAGGGCCGGTACACCGAGGTCGAGCAGCGCCATGGTCGTGAGCGCCGCCGACGCGCGCTCGCCCACCGTGAGCAACATGTCGAGCTCGCGCCGGTTCGGCTCGGCCGCCACCTCGCGCGCCTGCGCGATGAGCCCGTCGGTGGTCTTGCCCATGGCGCTCACGACGACGACGACGCCCACGCCCTGGTCGCGGCGGCGTTTGGCCAGCGCGGCGACGCGCTTGATCTTGGCCACGTCAGCCACCGACGAGCCACCGAACTTCATGACCACGATGGGCGCGGCCGGCGTGGTCATGGCGGGCTCCCGCGCGTCTCGCCGTGACCGAGCACCACGAACTTCTTGGCGCACAGCTCCTCGAGCCCCATGGGCCCGTAGGCATGCAGCTTGGTGGTGGAGATGCCGAGCTCGGCGCCGAGCCCCAGCTCGCCGCCGTCGTTGAATCGGGTGCTCGCGTTGACCAGCACGCAGCTCGCGTCGACCTCGCGCAAGAAACGCATGGCGACGGCGTGGTCATTCGTCACGATGGCCTCGGTGTGACGGCTGCCATGGGCGCGCAGGAAGGCGAGCGCGTCGTCGACGCCGTCGACCACCTTGATGGCGCAGGTGAGCGACAGGAACTCGGTGTCGAAGTCGACCGGTGTGGCCGCCGCGACCGCGGGCACGAGCGCGCGGGTGCGATCGCAACCGCGCAGGCTCACGCCGTGCGCGCTCAGCTCCGCGACCACGCGTGGGAGGAACGCGAGCGCCACCGCCTGGTCGACCACCAGGCACTCCATGGCGTTGCACACGCCCGGCCGTTGCACCTTGGCGTTGACGGCGATGCGCGTGGCCATGCCGAGATCGGCGTGCTCGTGCACGTACACGTGGCAGATGCCCTGGTAGTGCTGGATCACGGGCATGCGCGCGTGCAGGTTGACGGCGTCGATGAGCGCCGTGCCGCCGCGTGGGATGGCGACGTCGATCTCACCCTTGCGACGCAGCAGCGCATACAGCAGCTCGTGCGCGGGATCGTCGACGAGCAGGGCGGCGTCGGCCGGCAGGCCCGCGTCGTTGAGCGCGGCGTGCATGACGGCGGCGAGCGCGCGGTTCGTGGCCAGCGCCTCCTTGCCGCCGCGCAGGATGACGGCGTTGCCGGCCTTGAGCGCCAGCGCGGCGGCGTCGAGCGTGACGTTGGGCCGGCTCTCGTACACCATGAGCACCACGCCGAGCGGCACCTGCATGCGCCCCACATGGATGCCGCTCGGGCGCGGGGTGAGCGCGTCGACGCGCCCCACGGGGTCCGGCAGGGCCGCCACCTCGCGGAGCGCGCGCGCGAGCTCGGCGAGCCGCCCCTCGTCGAGGCGCAGGCGCTCGAGCAGGGGCGCGGCCAGACCTTGGCCGCGCGCCAGGTCGAGGTCCGCCTGGTTCTCGGCCAGCACGCGCCGGCCGCGCTCGCCGGTCAATGCGTCGGCGGCGGCTTGGAGCACGCGATCCTTCGTGGCCGTGCTCGCCGCCATCATCGCCGCGCTGGCGGCCTGGGCGCGGCGCGCCAGCGCGGCCGCGTGCTGGTCGTGGTCGGTGGCGGTGGCCATGGGTGGCAGATGCCATTGGCCGAGGCCGGCGACAACGCCTCGGATCGGCCCACGCCGCCCGCGCCTACGCCTCGTCGAGCACGGCGCGCACCTTCGCGCTCAGCTCCGCCGCCGAGAACGGCTTCGCGACGAAGCGCACGGTCGACTGCGCCACGCCGTGCTGCACGATGGCGTCGTCGGTGTAGCCCGACATGTAGAGCACCCTGAGCTCGGGACGCACGCGCGCGAGGCGCTCGGCCACCTCGCGTCCGCTCATCTGCGGCATGACGACGTCGGTGAGCACCAGGTGGATGGGCCCGGCGTGCTGCTCGCACAGCAGGAGCGCGTCGCCGCCGCTGGCCGCCGCCAGCACGGTGTAGCCGGCGCGCTTGAGCACGCGCTCGATCACGCGCCGCACCACCTCCTCGTCCTCGATCAAGAGCACGGTCTCGTTCCCCGCGGCCTTGGCCGGCGCTACGCGGCGCTTGCCCTCGGTCACGCTCGCGGCCACGCGCGGCAACAGCACGCGGAACGTGCTGCCGCGCCCGACCTCGCTGTCGACGACGATGGCGCCGCCGCTCTGGGTCACGATGCCGTGCACGGTGGAGAGGCCGAGGCCCGTCCCCTTGCCCTTCTCCTTGGTGGTGAAGAACGGCTCGAACACGCGCTCGCGCGTAGCGGCGTCCATGCCCGTGCCGGTGTCGGCGACGGCCAGCATCACCGAGGGGCCCGCGCGCGCCGTCCCGAGGGTGCCGGCCTCGGCCTCGTCGAGCACGCGGTTGCCGGTGGTGAGCGTGAGGCGCCCTCCCCGCGGCATGGCGTCACGCGCGTTGATCGCGAGGTTCATGATCACCTGCTCGAGCTGCCCCGGGTCGGCGAGCACGTTGCCGAGGTCGGCCGCCAGATCGAGCGTCACCACCACGTCCTCGCCGATGAGGCGGCGCAGCATGCCCTCGATGCCGACCACGACGTGGTTGAGGCTCACCACCTCGGGCTCGAGGATCTGGCGACGGCTGAAGGCGAGCAGCTGCTGCGTCAGCTGCCCGGCGCGTTCGGCGGCGCCGCGGATCTCACTGAGGTCCACGTAGAGCGGGTCGCCCTTGCGCACCGCCTCGAGCGCGAAGTCGGCGTTGGCCAGCACCACCGACAGCATGTTGTTGAAGTCGTGCGCCACGCCGCCGGCGAGGCGGCCCACGGCCTCGAGGCGCTGCGAGTTGTGCAGTTGCTCCTCCAGGCGATGGCGCTGCTCCTCGGCGCGCTTGCGGGCGCTGATGTCCTCGATGACCGCCACGAACCAATCGGGGGTGCCGTCGGGCTTCTTGATGAGCGACACCGTGAGGTTGATCCACACCACGCCGCCGCTCTTGTGCAGGTAGCGCTTCTCCATGGCGTAGGTGTGGATGGTGCCGTCGAGCATCTGGCGCACGTGGGCGAGGTCGGCCTCGAGGTCGTCCTGGTGGGTGATGTCCTGGAAGGTGCGCGCGGTCAGCTCTTCGCGCGTGTAGCCCACGATGTCGCACAGCTTCTGGTTGATGCGCAGGAAGCGCCCGTCGGGCGCCACGTGCGCGATGCCCACCGCGGCTTGATCGAAGGTGGCACGGAAGCGCGCCTCGCTCTCCCGCAGGGCTTGCTCGGACTGGCGGCGCTCGGTGATGTCGCGGCTGATGCCGATGACCCCGCGCACCGCGCCGGCGAGATCGCGCGACGGCAGCAGCGTGGTGAGGTACCAGCGCGCGCCGTTCACGCCGGGCATGGGGCCCTCGAGGTCCACGCGCTCCCCGGTGTTGACCACCGTGCGCAGCGCCGCCTGTAGGTCGGCCTGCGCCCCCGCCTCGTCCGGGTGCGCCTCGTACCAGGCGGCGCACCAGCGCATCATCTCGGTGGCCGCGCGGTTGAAGTAGATGGGCTGTCCGTCGAGATCGTACTGCCCGACCAGGTCGGGCAGGTCGTCGATGACCGCGCGCAGCGTCAGGCCCACGTCCGACGCCACCGATCCCGCCGGTCGTGGCGGCGCAATCGAGTCCTGGTTCATGGCCCACCCTCGCCCGCCCCTCGAGCGCGCGCTCTTCGGGACATCGGCACGGGCCGAGCGGCCCTTGAGGAGGCTAGCGAAGGGGCGCGCCGAGAGCACCGAGAAGGTGTGCGAGATCCGGGGCCCACGCGAGAGAAACGACCGTTTGCGCGCCGTGCGCTGTGGCCCCCGAGCCGATCCGCTCGCTACCGGCCGCGCACCGCGTCTTCGGCGGCCAGGAGCGCTGCGTCGAAGGTCGCGAGCGCCAGGTCGACGTCGTGCTCGATGCGCGCGGCGCGCTCGACCTCGCGCCGCAGCTTCTCTGCGTCGAGGTCGACCGCGTACGCGTGGCGGAAGAAGTGCCGAAACGCCAAGAGCGCGAGCAGGTCGACCTGAAGTGGCGACGGAAGGACCGCTGGCCGCACGCCTGGGAGCTCGCACATCGCCTGCGAGAGCAGATCGCGGTGCGACGAGACTCCTTGCGGGACCTCTTGGTCGAGGACGCGGGCGACCCGCTCGAGGATCGACTCGAGCGCCGTGTACCAACCGTGCAACGCCACGGCCGCGAAGGCGAGCCACGGGCGCTCGACGCCGTCGCGGACGAGGTGGCCGGCGGCCTCGCGCAGCTCGGCCGCCCGGGCGCGCCACGCCTTGTGGTCCTCTCCGATCTCGCGCCGCAAACGCGCGAGCTCCGCCAACGTGGCGCGCTCCTCAGGCGCCATGGAGCAGCACGCCCTCCGCCAGCACTCGCGCGGCGAACGCTGGCGGCAACTCCTCCAGACGCAGCAGGTCGACCTCGGTGCGGGAGGCGTCGACCAGCGCGCCGTAGAGCGCTCCCACCTGCTGAGGATCGAGCCCCTCCACTACCACGTCGACGTCGGACCCTGCGCCGAACGTGCCGTGGGCGAGCGAGCCGATCAGCCACGCCCGCCGCACCTCGCCCGCGCGCCCCCGCTCGGAGATGACGCGCTCGACCGCACTGCGCACCGCGACGGCGCGCGCGCGCGACTCCTCCAGCGCCCGGCGGTGCCGACCGAGGAGCGTCGCGGCCATCTGGTCGGGCGTCGTGACCATGGAGAGAGGGTACCATGCCGCCGCCGCCGCGAGAGCGCGCGGCGACGCGCATTTGCCCTACAGCAACACCAAGTCATCCCGGTGGATGAGCTCGTCAGGCAGCGCCGCCACGACCGCTTGCGCCTCCGCCGTTTTCATCCCCGCCACACGCCGGGCATCGTCGGCGCTCAAGCGCGCGAGCCCGCGCGCGAACGGCGCGCGGTCACCGGCGCGCGCCACGTCGATGGCGTCGCCGGGCTGGAAGCTCCCGCTCACCTCGCGCACGCCGGCGAACAAGAGGCTCGCGTGCTTCTTGAGCGCGCGCTCGGCCCCCTCGTCGACGTACACGGTGCCGCGCGGACGCAGCGTGGTGGAGATCCAGCGCTTGCGCGCGCTCTCCTTGGCGGCGGCGGGCGCGCGCAGCAACGTGCCCAGATCGTCGCCGGCGAAGAGCTTGGGCAAGACGTCGTCGACGGCGCCGGGCGCGATCACCGTGCTCGCGCCATGCCGCCCCGCGCTTTCGGCAGCCGAGAGCTTCGTCACCATGCCGCCGGTGCCCAGCGCCGCGGGCGGGCCGGCCAGCGCGCGCACGCGGTCGTCGATGACCTCGACCACCGGGATGCGCACCGCCGTGGGGTCGAGCGCGGGGTCGGCGGTGAACAGCCCTGCCGCCCCCGTGAGCAAGACCACCACGTCGGCGTCGATGAGGCCGCACACCTCGGCGGCGAGGGTGTCGTTGTCGCCGAGCTTGATCTCGTCGACGCTGACGGAGTCGTTCTCGTTGACGACGGGGATGACGCCGGCCTCGAGCAGCCGGCGCATGGCGCTCTTGGCGTTCAGGTAGCGCCGCCGCTCGCGCAGGTCGCCATGCGTGAGCAGCACCTGCGCCACCTCGAGCCGGTGCGCGGCGAACGCCTCGCCCCAGCGCCACATCAGCCGGCTCTGGCCGGCCGCGGCCGCCGCCTGCAGGCTCGGCAGATCGCGCGGGCGCGCGGCGAGGCCGAGGGGCGCCAGCCCGAGCGCGATGGCGCCCGACGACACCACCGCCACCTCGAGGCCGCGCGCGCGCAACGTCGCCACCTGCGCGGCCAGCCCGGCGAACGCGTCGGGCCCCCGCGCCAACAACGCCGAGCCCACCTTGACGACCACCCGGCGGGCCGCGCGCAGCTCGTCACGCGTGCTCACGGCTACTCCGTGTCGTCGTCGGGGAGCTCGCCGGGCGGCGCCTTGGCGCTCTTACCGCCCTTGCCGCCGCGCGCCGCGCCGCCGGGCCCCGCGTCGCGCGGCAGCGGCTCCACGGCGCCGTTGTCCTCGAGGATCTCGCGGACGCGCACCGGCATCTTCTCGCGCCGCACCTCTTCGATCGCGTCTTTGGGCATGGGGATCTGGTGGTTCTTGCCGATGTCGCTGTAGCGCTGCTCCAGCTTGACCGCGAGCGTCGCCGGATCGGGCGCGTCGCCCACCACCAGCTTGCCGTCGAAGCGCACGTAGCTCGGCACCGCGGTGTCGACGTCGATCCAGATCTCGCCGGTGCCGCCGGCGGGCTTGGCGCGCTCGCGCCACTTCGCCATGCGATCGCGCATGCGCGTGCGCTTCACGTCGGCCGGCTCCTCGGCGGGCCCGCCGTCGGGCCCCACGGGCAGCGGCGGCTCCTTGGCCCCCGCCGCGCGCGCCTCGGCCTCGCGGTTCGCCACCGTCAGCCGATACTTGATGACCTCGCGGCCGTCGTGGCGCCCGCTGCCCAAGCGCTCCACCGTGAGCGCGTGCTTGAACAGATCGTAGAAGCTCTTCCACACGGCGAGCGCGTCGGAGCGGTAGGCGTGGCGCTCGCCGTCGGGGTCGCGGCTCATGCGCCACTTGCCGTTGTTGTTCTTCAAGAAGAAGATCTCGTTGACGTACGCGAGGCGCTGCTCGCTGCCGTCGCCGGTCACCACCTCCACGGCGAAGTCGCCGTCGCTGCCGTCGTCGCGTGGCTGGCCCTGCACCACGCGCGTCTTCTCCGCCGAGCGCAGCCCCGGCTGCTCGCCGCGCCCAAACGACAGGCTGCCCTCGGCGCTGAAGGCGTACGACACGAGGCGCGCCGCGATCTCGCCGCCCTCCATGCGCATGACGCGGTCGAGCACCTTGGGGTCGCCGAGGCCGTCGACGTCGATCTTCTCGCCCGCCGCCGCGCGTTGCGGGTCTGGCGGCGGCGGCTCCGACATGCGCCGCTTGGCCTCGACGTTCTCGGGGCGCTGACACGTGCACGCGGGGGCCAACGGCACCAGCACCAAGGCAACAGCGATGACGAGACGACGAGCGCGCATGGGCCTCACAGCAACACGCCGGCGTGGCGGTGCCTTCCGCGTTAGCAGACCGCCCCGAGCGATTCGAGGGTGTTCGGCCCCTATTGCCCGAACGCGACGTCGCTCTTGAGCGCCACCGTCTGGGGCTGCAAGAGCACGAAGGCGGCCCCGCCGGCGGCCGCGGCGGCCACCAGCACCGCGCCCGCGCCGATGGCCACGCCCACCCAGGGGAAGCCGCCGCCCTTGACCTCCTCGTCGGGGGGCGGCGGCGGCGGCTCCTCGGGCGCCAGCGCGGGCAGCTCGAGGAACGACAGCTCGCCGCCGGCGCGATCGAGCGCGAACACGGTCACGTCGGCCTCGGCGGGCAGCTCCAATTGCAGGAGCGGCGCCGCGCGCACCGGCGTGCCGGCGGACCCGGCGGCGCCGCGCCAGCCCACCTTGTGCACCAGCTCGAGCTCGTCGGTGATCTTGAGCTTGACCACGCGCGTGCCGCCGTCGATGCGCTCGTCGGCCACCGTCAAGGACAGCGGCGCGACCCCGCCGAAGCTGCCCTTGGCCTCCCGAAACGACGACGTGAAGCGTGGCGAGAGCCCGTCGGGCAGGCGCGCGCTCCAGTCGACGGCCAGCATGTGCTTGAAGGCCTCGCGGGCCGCGTCGGTGTCGCCGAGCGCTGCCTGGCACAACCCGAGCAGGCGCCACGCGTCGACGCGCTCGGCGCGCGTGGCGCGCTCCTCGAGCGCGCGCTGCGCCTCGTCCTTGCACTTGCCGTAGTCGACCGCCGTGTACGCGCGCTGCGCCTGCGCGAGCGACCCGTCGGCCGCCGCGGGGGCGAGCACGAGCAGGATCAGGGCGGCGGCGGCCATGCCGGGCAGCATGCCCCCGGTGGCGCCGGCGAGGCCAGTTTCCGGGGGCCCGAGCCCGGCGCGCCCTACTTTGACAGGGCGTCCGCCGGGCAGGAGAATCGCTCGTGTCGTCGAGATCGGGGGAGCCCCGGCGCCGTGGACCACGCAGAGATCGAACGGCTGGTGATGAAGCCGACCGCCCGTCGGCGGCTCGGCAAGTACGTGCTGCTCGGGCGCTTGGGCCACGGCGGCATGGGCAAGATCTACCTGGCGTACGCGCCCGGGCCGGCCGGCATCGAGAAGCTGCTGGTGGTCAAGCGCCTGCACAGCCACCTCACCGGCGACCCGGTGCTCGTGAACAGCTTCCTCGACGAGGCGCGCCTGTCGATGGCGCTCAATCACCCGCACATCGTCTCCACCTTCGACGTGGGCGAGGTCGACGGGCGCTACTTCATGGTGATGGAGTACATCGAGGGCCAAAACCTCGGCGTGGTGCTTCGCACCGCCAAGCGCAGCGGCAAGTACCCGAGCAGCGCGCTGTGGGCCGGCCTGTTCCTCGACGTGCTCGACGGCCTGCACGCCGCGCACGTCGCGCGTGACGCGCGCGGGCGCCCACTGCACATCATCCACCGCGACGTGAGCCCGCAGAACGTGCTCGTCACCTACGAGGGCGTGCCCAAGCTGGTCGACTTCGGCATCGCCAAGGCCGCGCAGCGCGTGTCCGAGACCGACGCCGGCGTGCTCAAAGGCAAGTACGCGTACATGAGCCCCGAGCAGGTGCGCGGTGAGCCCCTCGACCCGCGCAGCGACGTGTTCGCGGCGGGCATCGTCTTATGGGAGATGCTGGCGGGGCGGCGCCTGTACAAGGCCGACACCATCGTGCGTTCGGTGGAGCGCATCCTCACCGAGGCGCCCATCTCGCCGGTGCGCGTGAACGCCGAGTGCAACCCCGAGATCGCGCAGGTGGCCTTTCGCGCCCTCCAGAAGGACCGCGAGCAGCGCTTCGAATCCGCGGCCGCCTTCAAGGAGGCCTTGGAAGACGCCATCAGGCGCAGCGGCGCGCACGTGCGGCGCTCCGACACACGCGAGCTGATGCAGCGCCTGTTCGCCGACGTCATCGACAAGCAGCGCGCCGTGCTGGAGGCGTGCTTGGCGGCGGGCGATGCGGCGCCGCCCCACGTCGGCGACGACGACGAAGAGGCGGTGAGCTCCAAGCCCGGCGCCGACTCCGAGAGCGACGTCTCGCTGCAGGCGCTGCGCCGCGAGGAGGTGACCACGCCCTCGGCGGCGCGCGGCTCGCCCCTGGTCACCGGCGACAACGAGGGCGACCGCGACCGCGCGCAGACCAGCCTGCAGCGGCGGAAGAGCCGCACCGGCGGCGACGCCGGCCTGGTGGCCGACGATGCCGTGCGCGCCGTCGAGCCGGCGCCGGGGTCGGGCTCGGCGCCCGTCACGGCCTCGCTGGCGCCGCACCCCCAAGGGCGAGCGGCCTTCTCCGCCCTCGAGGCCACCGCCACCCAGCCCACGGTCCAGTCGAAGCGCCGTCGCGCAATACCTTGGCTCGCGGCCGCGCTCGTGGTGGCCGGCATCGGCGGCGGCCTGGGCCTCGCGGTCGCGCAAGC
>CAZONM010000150.1:0-13098 GCA_964580865.1 uncultured Myxococcales bacterium
CGTCGGCGGGCTTCGCGACGTCAGCGGGCGCGGCGTCGGCCGGTGCGGCGCCGTCGGCAGGCTTGTCGCCGTCGGCGGGCTGCTCGGCGCCCGCTCCGCGGCCCTGCATCACCGAGCCCGTGTGCGAGACGAAGTACGACAGCGACACGCTGGTGAGCATGAACACCACCGCCGCGGCGGCCGTGAGCTTCGCCAGGAACGTGTTGGCGCCCCGGCCGCCGAACACCGTCTGCCCGCCGGCGCCACCGAAGGCGGCGCCGACGCCGCCGCGCGCGCCCGGCTGCAGCAGCACGAAGATGATGAGGAACACGCACACCAAGACGTGCAGGATGATGAGGAACGGGGTCATGGCCCCGTCGGGATAGGGGTGCGGGCGCCCGAGCGCAAGGGGTGGCGCGCGGGGCGGGCCCGCGGACCCTCACGGGAAGTCAAGCTGCAGCAGGTAGAGGCCGAAGGCCGCGTCGTCGCCGAACTCGGAGATGACGACGAACGCGCTCGCGCCCGCAGGGATGGCGAGCAGGTTCACGGACGGGCAGTTGGTGCCAAAGGCGTCGTCAAAGGCGCCGAGCACCGCGCCGGCCCCGTTTCGCACCGTGAGCACCGGGTCGCCCGGGCAGCTCACCAGCCCGGACGGCCCCTGCACCTGCGCGCGCACGTCGATCAAGCCTGTGGTGCCATTGGTGATCAAGAAGGCGTCCTCGTCGCCGGCCACGTCGATCGAGCCCTGCAGCAGCACCGTGCTCGAGAACGGGCCGTTGACGCGATCGATCGCAAAGTCGTTGGTCGCCAGGTCGCCATCGCCCGACGAGCGTGTGTTCGGCGCGCCGTCGTCGTTGTCGGGCGTGCCGGTGCCGGGCGCCTCCTGCTCGAGCGTGGGCCCCGACACCGCGCACGTCGACGAGCAGCCATCGCCGTTGATGGTGTTGCCGTCGTCGCAGCCCTCGTTGGCGGCGAGGAAGCCGCTGCCACACGTGCTGGTGCACGCTCCCGTGGTGATGGTCGTGCATCCGCTGCACGTCAGGCTGCCGCCCTCCATGACGGCGTTGGCGCACGTGAGGGTGCCGAAGTTGTTGCCGTCGCACACCTCGGTGCCCTCGATGGCGCCGTTGCCGCAGAGCTGGGTCAGGCACGCGTCGGTATCGAACGCGCACCCGTCGCACGCCAGCGCGCCCCCCACGAAGCCATGGTCGGTGCAGTCGCCGGGTACCGTGCTGCCGTCGCAGTCCTCCCAACCAGAGACCGCACCGTCGCCGCACACGACGCTCGTGAACGCCGCGTCGAGCGTGTAGCCGCCTACGGCGTCGGCGTCCTCGCCGTCGACCACCACGTCGACGGGGCCGGCCGCATCGAGCTGAACCGTGAGCTGGTTCTCGGTCTGCCCACCGGTGAGCGGGTCGCACGCCCGCTCGCTGCCCGACGCAGCGCACGAGTCGCGCACCGAGAGGATCGAGCTCCACGCGTCGGGGCTGAGCGCAAGCTCAAGCAGCCCCGGCGTGGGCGCGTCGAAGCGCCACACCTGCTCGGGGGCGTCGCCGTCGCCGCTGCAGCTCGTGTCGCTGCCGGGGATCACCGACGCGGCGCCCGTGGTGTCGCCGGTGTTGGCGCCGCTCGCGAGCGCGAACGGCAGCGCGCAGGTGCCGTCGGGCACCGGGTCGCCCTCACCCTCGCCCTCGCCCTCACCCTCACCCTCGCCCTCGCCCTCACCCTCGCCCTCGCCCTCGCCCTCACCCTCACCCTCACCCTCACCCTCACCCTCACCCTCGCCTTCACCCTCGCCTTCGCCTTCACCCTCTTCGCCTTCGCCCTCCGCGGGCGGATCGTCCGGATCGGGGCCCGGGGAACAGCGCCCGTCCTCGCAGTGACCCTCGGGGCAGTCGAGATCGCGGTTGCACGGCGCGCCGAGCGGCGCCGGGCATGCGCAGAGCACGATGGCGATCACGAGAGCGGCGAGGCGTGCCGACACACCCCCAGTCTACCGCGGGGGTCTCACGCCCGCTGCATTCCGCCCTCGGCGATGGCCAGGAGGCTCGCGGCCTCCAGGCTTGCGCCACCCACCAGCGCCCCGTCGACGTCGCGCTCGCGCATGAGCTCGGCGGCGTTGTCGGGCTTGACGCTGCCGCCGTATTGCAGGCGCACGGCCTCGGCCTTGGCGCCGAAGCGGGTGGCGAGGAGGGCGCGGAGCTGCGCGTGCACCTCCTGCGCCTGGGTGGGAGTGGCGTTCTTGCCGGTGCCAATTGCCCACACCGGCTCATAGGCGAGCACCAGGCGCTCCACCTCGTCGGCCTTGATGATCTCGAGGATGGCGCTGGTCTGGCGTCCCACCACCGCCGCCGTCTGGTTGCCCTCGCGCTCGGCGAGGGTCTCGCCCACGCAGGCGATGGGGGTGAGCCCCGCGTCCAAAGCGGCGCGCACGCGCTTGGGCACCGTGATGTCGTCGTCGCCGAACATGGCGCGCCGCTCGCTGTGGCCGCAGATGGCGTGCGAGACGCCGAGCTCCACCAGATGGGCCGCGCTCCACTCGCCCGTGAACGCGCCCTTCTCTGCCCAGTGGACGCTTTGCGCCGCGATCTTCAGGCCGCTGCCGCGCGCAGCCTCGCAGGCGGCGAACAGCGTGGTGGCCACCGGCGCCACGGCCACCTCGACCTTGCCCTGCACGCGCCCCAAGCCCTCCACCAAGGCGCGCACCTGCTTCCGGGTGGCCTCGACGCCATGATGCATCTTCCAGTTGCCGCACACGAACGGGACGCGCTTGGTCATGGGAACCTCCGCGCGTCGCTTAGCACGACCTCGCCGGCATCGCAGCGCGTCGTCGGTCGATCGGTCGACCTCGTGGCGCGCTGCGCCGTGTCTCAGCGCCCTGTCTCAGCACATCGGCGGATCGACGCCGCGCCGTTGGCCCGCGTACAGTGATCAGACCGCCAAGGAGGTCTGGGCGGCGCGCGGCCGCCACAGAGAGAGAACGCGGTACAACACTGAGCTCTCGAACGGCGCCGAAAGGCGTCGTTCCTTTTTTCTGGTCGAAGGACTCGGTTCGAATGTTTCAGGTCGAAATTTCCGGCGCGGCGCAGGCGTTTTTCCCGCCGCGCCCCCTTGAGCACCCGGCCTGGTCCCGCCAGAACCCGCGCGTAGTCGCGCGATCGCGTTCGCGGTTCGACCTAGGGAGAAGGAATGACGCCGACCGAATCCGCCCCGCCGGCATGGCAGGGCCCCAAGTCCGACAAGCAGCTCCTCGGCCACCCGGTGGGCTTGTTCGTCTTGTTCTTCACCGAGATGTGGGAGCGCTTCTCGTACTACGGGATGCGCGGGCTCCTGAAGCTCTACATGGTGAACTTCCTGTTCGTCACCATGCGGCAGACACTGCAGGGCGGCAAGTACGACGGCGCGGGCAACCCCGACGACGTGATTGGCTGGGGCTTCATCAAGTCGCTCCTGCCAAAGATCGACATCACCTCCGCTGACGTCATCGACAAGTGCATCAACCCCGCCATCAAGCGCCTCACCGAGGGCGAGGGCGCGGTGGCGCTCGACGTGGCGCAGAAGATCGCCGAGGGCACCTGCGCGGTGCAGCCCAACGCCTCGTACCTCTATGGAATCTACACCGGCCTCGTGTACCTCACGCCCGTGCTCGGTGGCCTCATGGCCGACAAGTACCTGGGCCAGAAGCGCGCCGTGTTCATCGGCGGCATCCTGATGGCGCTCGGCCAGTTCGTGCTCTTCGGCATGGAGAGCATGTTCTTCATCGGCCTCACGCTGCTCATCATCGGCAACGGCTTCTTCAAGCCCAACATCTCGACGCAGGTGGGCAACCTGTACCCGCCGGGCGACGCACGCAGGGACGGCGCGTTCACCATCTTCTACATGGGCATCAACCTCGGCGCCTTCATCTGCAATTTCGTGTGCGGCACCTTGGCCATGGCCTACGGCTGGCGCTGGGGCTTCCTGGCCGCGGGCATCGGCATGTGCACGGGCCTGGTGGTGCAGCTCTTCGGCCAGAAGTTCCTCGCGCCCGACACGCTGCAGAAGCGTGCGGCCGACACCGGACCGCAGCAGCCCGCCGAGCACCACCCGCTCACCACCGACGAGTGGAAGCGCGTGTGGGCGCTCGTGATCCTGTGCGCGCTCAACGTGGTGTTCTGGGCCGTGTACGAGCAGCAGGGCAACACCATGCAGACCTGGGCCGACGAGCAGACCATCTGGCCGTCGTGGGCGTCGTCGACGTGGTTCCAGTCGGCCAACCCGTTCTTCATCTTCATCCTGGCGCCGGTGTTCGACATGTTCTGGCGCTGGCAGAACCGTCAGGGCAAGGAGCCGTCGTCGGTGGCCAAGATGGCCATCGGCTGCTTCATCCTCGGCCTGTCGTTCATCGTGATGATCGTGGGCGCGCGCCTGGTGGGCGACGGCAAGGGCAGCCTGTTCTGGCCGATCTTCTGCACGCTGTTGCTCACCGTCGGCGAGCTGTACCTCTCGCCCATCGGTCTGTCGCTCGTGACCAAGGTGAGCCCCATGCGCATCGTCAGCTTGATGATGGGCATTTGGTTCGTGTCGAGCTTCTTCGGCAACATGCTGTCGGGCTACATCGGCGGCTTCTACACCACGATGTCGAAGGACCTGTTCTTCGGCCTGTTGATGGTGCTCGGCATCGGCGCGGGCGTGGCCATCTGGGCGTTCAACAAGCCGCTCAAGAAGGCCATGGGCAGTCACGCGAGCTGACGATGCTCGAGCTGGTGGCCCTGCTGGCCATCGGCCTGCCGGTCGCCACCCTGGCGTTCGGGGTGGCGGCCTGGCGGGCGCGGGGGCGCGCGCTACCCCTCGCCGCCGTCGACAACGAGCGCGTGATCAGCGCGCACGGGGGGCCGTACGGGCCCGCCGTGCTCACGACCAAGCCGCCCCTGCCTGCCGTGACGCTCGCGAGCGGCGGCGGGCGCAAGGACGGACCACCGCACTGGATCGGTACGGCGTCGGTGCCTGCGCTCGGGCAACGGAGCTGGTTCCTGCTCGAGCGCGCGTCGCTGTTGCTGTCGAACAGCCCCGGCAGCGTCAAGCTCGGCGGCGCCTTCGACGAGCGCCTCACGCTCGGCGGCGGCGACGAGGACGTGCTGCGCGGCGTGTTCGTCCGCGCCGACGTGCAGCGGGCCGCGCTGGCCCTGCGCGACGACGAAGCGTTCATCAAGGTGCTGCTGCACGAGGACGGCACGCTGACCGCGCACTTCGGCATCGGCAAAGGCGACATGGAGCGAGCCGAGCGCTTGACCGTGGCGGTGGCGGAGCTCGTGGGGGCGCTCGAGCGCGCGACCGACGCGCTGCCGATCCCCAAAGTGGCGCTCGCGCTCGGTGGCAAGGGCGCGGGCGCGGGGTCGGGCGCGCCCGTGAGCGTGCCGCTCGGGGAGCGCGGGCGCGAGGGGTAGTGAGCGCGCTGCGTCCTCGGATCGCAGGGACGCGCGGCGGGCCGCCGATGGCAAGCCTCCAACTTCGACCACACCGTCCAAACCCCGCCCGCTCGCGCTAGAAACGCCAATGGCCACGCGCGTCACGAGCCACGGCAGGACCGCGCGCACCGCCCCGTCGACGCACGAGGGGGAGCGCACCGCCGCCCGCAACAAGAAGCGCGAGCCCACCACCGCCGCGAGCGGCGCGACGTCGCGCGGCGCTGCCGACGCCTTCGAGGGCACGGCCGGCGGCCTGCCGCCCTTCGCCGCGCACTACCCCCAGTCCAAGAACATCCCCACCCTGCCCCCGGGCAAGCCGACCATCGACACCTTCGACGAGGCGCAGGTGCAGGCGCTGCACCACGCCTACTGGAGCGCGCCCGCCACCGCCGCGCTCGGCGACATGGCCGCGCTCGCCTACCGCGACCCCGCGTTCAGGGGGCGCAAGCTCGACGCAGCCACCGAGCGCCAGGTCGGGCGCCTGATGGAGAAGCTGCCCGAGAGCTTCCCGTGGGGCTGGCGCAGCCGCGCGCTCGCCGCCACGTCGCACGCGCTGGTCGACGCGCTGGTGCGCGCACCGGTGGGCACGTCGGTCACGAGCGTCATCGAGGGACTGCAGAAAAGGGACCCTGCGTTCCCCGGCCTGTCGGCGTTTTCACGAGCGTCGCGCGAGGCGTGGGTGGACGAACCGGAGCGCTTCCCGTTCGTGGTCAAGGCCCTCGTGAACGAGGGCGGCAAGGGCGGCTTTCGCATCGAGGCGCGCGGCGCGGCGGCCGGCATCCGCAAGGACACGCAGGGGCGCTACGCAATGACGACGGAGCTGGCCGAGAAGGTGCGCGCGCTCGCGACCTCGCCCGCCGTCGACTACGGGTGGACGCGCGAGGACTTCTGCGCGTTCGTCGACAGGGAGCTCGGCGGCGACGGCGCCTTCACCAAGTCGACGTTTCTCACGCTGCGCACGACGTTCCCGAAGATCGTGCCCGACTACCTGGAGGTGCGCGTGGCGGCGCGCACCCGCGTGGCCGAGGCCATCCACCAGCTCTACACCAAGGGCGGCGTGACGACGGCGCAGGGCATGGTGCAGGCGCTGCACGAGAAGATCGGCACGCCCTTGTGGAAGACGCCGATGCTCACGTACCTGCGTCAGCAGCACCCGACGCTGGTGCCCGACTTCAAGGCCGCCAAGGCCGCCGACGCCTACGCCGAGGCGCGCGCCCTCTTGGACGCCGTGCTGGCGGCGCCGGAGGCGAGCCGGCTCGAGGTGGGCCGCGGGCTCGGCTACGACAAGCAGCGCGTGGGCGAGCTCTGGCGCCTGGCGGGCAGCCGCTGGCCGAATGAGGTCGACCGGCGCGAGACGCACACGCCGTTTTCCGACGACGACAAGCGCATGCTGCGCGAGGCCATCGCGGACGCGCCGCTGAACGCGACCATGCGCGACCTGCTCGAGATCCTCGGCGCCGAGCACCCCGCGTTCCTCGACCGGCACGCCTACGCGTCGCCGGAGTCGTTCTACCAGTCGGCGGTGATGAAGCACGGCGGCGTGCGCGGCACCTGGCACGAGGAGCAACAGCGCCGCTACCTCGACCTCTTCGCCGACGTCGTCAAGCGCTCGCCGCAGGGGACCACGCTGCGCGAGGTGGTGAACCTCCTGCAGGACGAGCACGAGGGGGCGTACGGCATCTCGCAGGTGAACCGCATGATCGCAGCGGCGCGCGGCGCGCACCCGCCCGCGCACCTGGCCCCGCTGGCGGCGCTGCAAGACGCCAAGGGCGCGTTCCCCTGGGAGAGCGCGCGCCTCGACCTGACCGCCGCGCTCGCCGCCACCGTGGGCGACGCCATCAGGAGGAGCCCGGGCAAGAAGCTCATCGACGTGGTGCGCGCGCTGCGCCGCGAGCCGCGCTTCGCCATGGAGCACCCGGCGTTCACGGTGGAGACCGTGCACCACCTGCGCGCGCGCTTCCCCGCTGAGGTGCCCTACGTCGACGACCTCGGCATCGGCATGAACGAGCGGCGCGTCGACGTGCAACGGCGCATGCTGGCCGAGGTTGCCAAGACGGTCGCGGCCGAGGCCGCCACCTTCGACGACACGCGCGGCCTGACGCTGGCGTGCCTGGCGCGCGCCACGGGTATCCCGCAGCACCGCGTGCTCGCCGCCGTGCGCCAGTGCCCGGAGCTGTTCCCCTGGTACAAGGAGCGCCCGGCAGGCACCACCGACATCTACCTCGCCACCAAGGTCGCGCACGCCATGGAGACGGCGCCGCTCGGCACCACCCTCGAGCAGGTGGTGGACGCGCTGTGCGCCGACGCGAAGTTCCGCGCGAGGTATCCGGGGTTCAACTACTACACGGTGACGAGGCTCCGCGAGCGCTACCCCGAGGTGGTCCCGGCCATCCACGTGAAGAACCAGATCCTTCGATCCAAGCTCATCGTCGACGCCGTGCGCGCGGCCAAGAAGGGCACGCCCTACGCCGAGATCTTCGCGGCCGTGAGCAAGGCGCACCCGGGCGGCTTCCCCGAGAGCATGGCCGACGAGGGCTTCGTCAAGGCGCTGTGGAGCGGCGATGCGCGGCGCTTCCCGTTCGCGTCGGCGCTGGCCTCGCGCGGCGGTGGTTTCTCCTTGGTGGGACGAGGCGAGACGGTGATCCGCACGGCCGAGGGCGACGTGCAGCTCGCGAGCAAGCTCGCCAAGCTCGAGATCGTGCCCGAGCACCTGCCCGTCATCGACAAGCTGGTCGCCGGCATCAAGGGCAAGCCATTCGAGGACACCGAGGTGCTCGCCATCCAGCACCTGTTGGGCCCGCAGGTGACCATGTTCGACGCCGCGCGCAAGCTCGGCATGGCCCCGGCGCGCTCCACCATCGTGGCCATCCCGTACTCGGCCAGCGACACCGTGGTGGAGACGCTCGAGGACAAGGGCTTCGACGTGCGCGTGCCGCCGCTCGACCTCGAGGCTTGGTACGCCATGGTGAAGGAAGCGATGGAGGAGCGCATCGCCTCCGCGCTCGAGCACGGGCGCAAAATCGTGGTGTTCGACGACGGCGGCCTGGTGGCCATGATGCTCGACCGCTACCCGCACCTGGCCGAGCACGCGCACCTCTTTCGCGTCGTCGAGCAGACCACGCGCGGCGTCACCGTGGCCGAGGGCGTCGACCTGCGCGCGCCCGTGGTCAACGTGGCGCAGAGCTGGGCCAAGTACGTGGAAGGGCCCATGGTGGGCAGCACCGTGCAGAAGAAGCTGTTGCAGCGCTTGGCGCGCCTCGGCGTCGACGGCGTCAAGGGCAAGCACGTCGGCGTCACCGGCTTCGGCACCATCGGCGCGCCGCTCGCGCGCTTCCTGAGGGAGCAGGGCGCCATCGTCACCGTGCTCGACGTCGACGAAGACGCGCGCCAGCGCGCGCGCGCGGCCGGCTTCGACGTGGTCGACGGCAATGACCCGAAGGCGCGCGCCACGTTCTTCGGCGAGCAGGACATCTTCGTCGGCTCCACCGGCCGGCAGTCGATCACAGCCGCCGACCTCGAGCAGCTGAAGGACGGCGCCATCCTCGGCAGCTCGTCGTCGAAGCTGGTGGAGATCGACGTCGACGAGCTGGCCAAGCTCGCCAAGAAGGGCCGTATCGAGGTGGTGGACCGCGCGTCGTTCCCGCCCACGGTCCGCTACCACCTCAAGGACGGGCGCAGCATCGACCTGCTCGCCAGCGGCTTCCCCATGAATTTCGACGGCAGCGTGGAGGACGTGGCTGCCGAGCGCATCCAGCTCACCATGGGGCTCATGCTGGCGGGCGCGCTGCAAGCGGCCGGCGTGTCGGCGGCGGGCCTGCACCGCCTCGATCCGACCATCCAGCTCGAGCTGATCCGCGCCTTCCACGACGACGTGGGCGAGCGGCTCGGCGGCTCGGCCGTGGCCGAGGCGGTGTCGGTGGCGCGCGCGCACCTGCAGCAGCTCGAGGGCAGGCACGGGGTGCGCGAGCACGACCTGCGGCACCGGCGGTGAGGGGGCGAGGCGTGTGAGCGAAGTGGCATACTCGTCGCGCCAAACGCGCTCCGCCCGCGCTAGAACACGAAAGCCATGACCGACGCCCGCGCCCTGGTCGCCGCCGCCGCCTCCGCAGCCCAAGCGCTGCAGTGGGACGATGTCGGCGCGCTCGCCAAGGCCGCCATCGCCGTCGACGCGGGCTCGCCGCGCGCCTGGGCGCTCGCGGGCCTGGCCCATGAGGCCAAGGGCGAGCTCGAGCCGGCGCGCCTGGCGCTCGAGCGCGCCGTGTCGCTCGACGACAAGGACCTGGTGACGTCGCTGGCATGCGCGCGCGTGCAGGCTCGCCTCGGCGCCGTGGGCCCCGCGCGCGCGCTCGCGAGCTACGTGCTCCTCAGGGAGCACAACGCGCCTGCCCTGCGCGCCGAGGCGCAGGCGCTGGTGAAGGCGCTCGCCGAGAAGGAAGGACGCGCCTGATGGTGGGTCCTCGTCGCCCCGGTGTCGACCCGAGCGCACCCGTGGTGACCACGGGGGGCGCCGCGCCCATCACCGGCAGCCAAGCGGCCGCCGGCGCCGAGGTGACGACGCCAAGCGAGACCGCGCAGCCCGTGGCGCTCGACACCATCGAGGCGAGCGGCGGGCGTTCGTCGGTGAACACGACGCCCGCGACCGTGGTGGCCACCGCGGGCACGGCCACCGCCATCGAGCTCGCCGAGGCTCACGAGGTCCTGCGCAACCTCGGAGATCCCAACGCCACCGAGGCGCTCCGGCGCGTCGAGCAGCGCGCGGCGGTCGAGATCCCCATTCGCGCGCGTCTGGCCACGGCGCGCGCCAACGGCCGCGTGCCGAGCGAGGTGCCGGGCATCCTGCGCGAGCGCCAGGGCCGCGTCACGTTCTACCCGGCCGACGAGGCGCTCCTGCCCTTCGAGCTCGACCGCGCCAAGGCCGACGGCCTGCCGCGCGACGTGCTCTTGATCGCGCGCGTCACCAAGAGGTCGGTGGAGCTGGTCGACGAGCACGGCAACAACGTCAAGGCCACGCTGTACGCGCTGCGCCAGGAGCGCGCCGGCAAGCTCGGCGGTCACTTCACCGCCATCGTCGACCTCGTCGACGGCACGCCCCACCTGCGCGACCTCGCTACCGGCCACCTCCACCACGCGGCCACGACCCTCAAGGCGGGCACCGTGGTGGCCGGCCACCTCGATCCGAGCGGACAGGTCGTGCTCGACGAGACCATCGCCGCGGGCGAGAGCGCGCAGGCGCGCTCGTGGAACGTGGCCGCCGGCCAACACCTCGACCCGACCTTCCCGGTGCAGGCCACCGCCGAGGCGGCCGCCATCCTCAAGGATCCCGGGCTCGCCGACCCGTCGCTCGTCGACCGACGCGCCGAGCCGTTCTTCGCCATCGACAACCACGGCAGCAAGGACATCGACCAGGCCATGCGCCTCACCCGGCGCGCCGACGGCGGCTTCGTCCTGCAGTACGCGCTCGCCGACATGGCGCACGCGGTGAAGCCCGGCATGGCCCTGTGGGACGAGGCGCTCGAGCGCGGCGCCAGCTTCTATCTGCCGGGCGTCAACGTGCCCATGCAGCCGCGCGACGTCTGCGAGAAGGCCGTCTCGCTCAACGCCCACGAAGACCACCGCGCCATGGTCATCACGGTGGAGCTCGACAAGCACGGCAAGGTCGAGAAGACCTCGAGCGAGCGCGCCGTCATCCACTCGCAGGCGCAGCTCACCTATCCCGGTGTGTCGGCGTACCTGGAGGGCCGGGCCGGCATCGACAAGGACGACCACGGCCACGACGTGCCCAAGGTCGTGCAAGACCAGCTCGCGGTGTTCCACGCGCTCGGCAGCGCACTCCAGCGCCGTTCGCACGAGCGCGGCGTGGTCAGCCCTGAGCGGCGCGAGATGCGCATCGGCCTCGACGGCGGCAAGTTCCTGCTGCACGAGGTCGAGAGCGACCTGGCGAGCGGGCTCAACGCCGAGCTGTCGATCCTCGCCAATTGCGCGGGGGCCTCGCAGCTCGCCGACACGGGCATCCCCGGCATCGAGGCGCCCGGCATCTTCCGCGTGCACCCGCCGCCCGGGCGCGAGAAGCTCGAGGCCCTGCGCCGCCTGGTCGACGCCATCGTCGACGCCAACCACGCGCCCGCCTCGTGGCACTGGCAGCAGGGCGAGGCGCTCAACGACTGGGTCGACCGCGTGCGCGCGCTGGCCACCACCGAGCGTGAGCACGCGCTCGCGGTGGCGCTACAGAATCAGGTCATCGGCATCCAGGTGTCGTCGGAGTACGCGCGCACGCCCGAGCTGCACTCGGGGCTGATGGTGGAGGGCTACGGCCGCTTCACGGCACCCATGCGCGAGGTGGTGGGCCTCCTCTCGCATGCCACGCTGGTGCAGCTCGAGTCGCTCAAGCGCGTGCGCGCGCTCGGCGTGTCCGACGCCGACCTCAAGCCCCTGTGGCAACACCTGCTGCTCGGCGCGCTGGTGCGGCCAAGCGAGCTGTCGTCCGAGCGCGCCGCGCTGGCCAAGCGCGCCGTGGCGCTCGAGGGCCTGCGCGGCCCCGCGCTCCTGAGCGCGGCGCGCGCGCTGCTCGCGGACCTGGCGCTGGCCCCCGCGCTCACCGACGCCGAGCGGAAGTCGGTCGACGCCACCGTCGATCGCGCGGTGGCCTCGGGCAACTCGTCGCGCATGAAGCAGAAGCAGTGCGACAACGCGTCGACGCGGCTGTTGTTCGACGACCTGTTCCTGTCGGATCTCGGCGGCGTCCCCGCGGGCAGTCCCAACGCGCCGATGCGCGACGGCACGGTCATCAACGCGAGCCCGGGCCGGCTCACGGTGCTGCTCAAGAACCCCGAGGTCGAGGTCAAGATCGGCCGCGAGGATCTGGGCGACGCCATGCTGCTCGATCGCGACGGCGCCGAGGTGCGCTACACGCACAAGAACGGGCAGCAATGCAGCGTGCTGGTGGGCGCGCCCGTGCGCATCCGCGCCACGTACCACGACGGCGAGAAGCTGCACTTCGCGATCGTGGATTGAGCTTGCCGGCGCGGCCGACGACGGACGGCGGCCGACGACACCACCGGTTTTTTAGGGGCTTGTCGTTGCGCCGTCTGCGACGATCGCTGCTCTCGCGAGAGCAGACGGCGGTGCCGTCTTGGGGGTGGGGTGGGGCGGGTTCGTGACGTCGGAGGGGGGCTGGACGCGGTCCCCCTCCTAGATCCTCCCCCGTAAACGGGGGAGGCCGTGCAGGGCCGATGGCCAGCGCGCGGCGCTCGGCCGGGAGATGCGCGTCGCCGTGCACGTCGTCGTCGACAGGGGTCTTGCACATTCATGTCGCTCGGCGCCCTGAGGCGGAGGCGACGCCAAGGCTCCCCGAACATGGAGCCACTCAATGACGCCCGCGTCATCGCCCCATTTCGGCGACCCCTAGGGATCGAAGCAGTCGCGCGAGTTGTCACGCCCGCCGACGAACCGCCCCGCCTCGGAACGGCCTCCCCCGTTTACGGGGGAGGATCTAGGAGGGGGACCGCGTCCATTCCCCCGACGCCCCGAAACCGCCACCGCCCCCACCCTCCATCAAGGCACCACCGTCTGCTCTCGCGAGAGCAGCGATCGTCGCAGACGGCGCCACGACAAGCCCCATCTTCTTCTTCTTCTTCTTCTTCTTCTTCTTCTTCTTCTTCTTCTTCTTCTTCTT
>CAZONM010000151.1:0-12856 GCA_964580865.1 uncultured Myxococcales bacterium
GGCAGGGGCACGGCGCCGCCGCCGCCCCGAGAGGCGCCAGGCAGGGGCACCGCCGCCGCCTTCGCACCCGGCAGGGGCACGGCACCGGCGCCGCCGGCGCCGGGCAGGGGCACTGCGGCCCCCACGTTCGGCGACTGCACGACGAACGAGTGCTTACAGCGGGGGCAGTTGATCGACACCCCCTGCGGCGGGATGCGGCCCTCGTCGACGTTGTACTGCGCCTGGCACTGGGGGCAGCTGATCTGCATCGCGGTTCTTCCCAAGTCCCCGTCGTCGGGATGTCCCCTCCAGGTAGCACGTCGAGCGCGTCGGCGGCAAAGGCGCGCCCCGGTGAAGCGCGCGGGACCGTCGCGCGGCCGCCGCCCCACTTTGCGGTCGCGACCACCCTCGGCTACATGGACCTCGTGACGCGCGCCGCCATCACCTCCATGACCGCCATCGCCACCGTCAGCTTGCGCCTCTGCGCCGCCCTGGCCGCCTCGTCGGCGTGCACGGCGTTCGAGACCAACCTCCAAGACACCGACGTCGATTACGCCCAGACCGCCAAGGCCAACTTCGAGCAGGGCGAAAAGGCCTTCGCCGACGGGCGCTACGCCGAGGCCGTGAAGTTCTTCGAGCACACGAAGAACAAGTTCCCGTACTCGAAGTTCGCGGTGGAGGCCGAGCTGCGCACCGCCGACGCGCACTTCGCGCGCGAGAAGTGGCTCGAGGCCGCCGACGCCTACAAGATCTTCTGCCGCTTCCACCCGCGCGACGAGAAGGTGGCCTACGCCACCTACCGGGTGGCGCTGGCCTACGCCAAGGAGATCGACCAGGACGTGTGGTGGATGCCGTCGGCCGTGGAGCGCGATCAGAGCGCCGCGCGCGACGCCATCCGCGCCTTCGACGAGTACCTGGCGCGCTTCCCCGACGACGCGAACGCCGCCGAGGCCAAGAAGCTGCGCATCGACGCGCGCGCGCGCCTGGCCGACGCCGACCTGTACGCGGCGCGCTTCTACGAGGAGCGCGAGAAGTGGAAGGGCGCGCTGTGGCGCTATCAGCGCGTCGCCAACGAGTTCGGCGACACGCCCGGCGCTGCCGCCGCTCTCCTGCGCGCGGCCCAGCTCGCCGACGACAAGCTCGGCGACGGAGCCAAGGCGGCCGAGCTCTACCAGCAGCTCGTGCGCGAGCATCCGGCGGCGCCCGAGGCCGAAGACGCCAAGCGCGCGCTGGCCTCGCGCGCCAAGTCCCCGGGCGCGCCGCCCGCGCCGCTGCCGACCGCGCCGGCCGCCCCCGCGACGTCGGCGAGCTGACGGCGTCAACGGGTTGCGTGGGCGCGGACAACGGGCCAAGCGGCGCCCATGAGCACCGCCGATCTCGCCGCCGACCTCACCGCGCCCACCCCCGAGCACCAGATGCTGCGCGACACCGTGCGCGCCTTCGTGGGGGCCGAGGTCGAGCCGCAGGCGCTCGAGCACGACCGCGCCGAGCGCTTCAACCTGCCGCTGTTTCGCAAGCTCGGCTCCATGGGCCTGCTCGGCATCACGGTCCCCGAGGCCGACGGCGGCGCGGGCATGGACGCCACCGCCGCCGTCATCGTGCACGAGGAGCTGTCGGCGGCCGACCCGGGCTTCGCGCTCGCGTACCTGGCGCACTCGATGCTGTGCGTGAACAACCTGGCGCACAACGCCGACGCCGCGCAGAAGAAGCGCTGGCTGCCCAAGCTGGTGTCGGGCGAGCACGTGGGCGCCATGGGCATGAGCGAGCCCGGCGCCGGCACCGACGTCATGGGCATGACGACCACGGCGCGGCGCGACGGCGACCACTACGTGGTCAACGGGCGCAAGATGTGGATCACCAACGGCGCGCAAGACGATCACGGCACCCCGTGCGACCTCATGCTGTTCTACGCGCGCACCGGCGGGCCCAACGAGCGCCCGCAGCTCTCCACCTTCGTCGTCGAGCGCGGCATGCCGGGCTTCGCCGTGGGTCAGAAGATCCGCGACAAGACCGGCATGCGGGCGTCGAACACCGCCGAGATGGTGCTCGACGAGTGTCGCGTGCCGGCGGCGAACCGCCTGGGCGACGAGGGCGGCAGCGTCAAGCACATGATGCGCAACCTGGCCCTCGAGCGCCTCACCCTGGCCGCCATGTCGCTCGGCATCGGGCGCCGCGCCCTCGAGGTGATGGTGCGCTACGCCGACGAGCGGCAGGCCTTCGGCAAGCCGCTGTCGTTCTTCGGGCAGATCCAGCGCCACATCGGCGAGAGCTACGCCGAGCTGATGGCGTGCCGCGCCTACGTGTACGACACGGCCCGCCGCCTCGAGCTCGACGGCTACGGCATGCGCCTCGACACCGACGGCGCCAAGCTGGTCGCGTCCACCATGGGCAAGAACGTCGCCGACCGCGCCATGCAGGTGCTGGGCGGCTACGGTTACGTCGGCGAGTACGTCGTGGAGCGGCTGTGGCGCGACGCCAAGCTCCTCGAGATCGGCGGCGGCACCATCGAGGCGCACCAGAAGAACATCGCGCGCGACCTGTCGAAGGGCGGCTTCCCCTGGGCGTGAACGGGGCGCGTTCGGCGGGCCGTCGCCCGGTCGAATGCCCGATCCCGCGCGGGGCGGGCGAAATGGAGCGCGCCCGTCGACGGGGGTAGAATCCCCTCGTGGCCATCTCGAAGAGCGAGCCGCGGCTGCCCGCGGCTCCCATCTTGCCGATCCCCAAGCGCATCGCGCGCTACGAGGTGATCGATCGGCTGGCCACGGGCGGCATGGCGGAGGTGTTCATCTGTTGCGAGCGCGGGCACGCGGGGCTCGAGCGGCTCGTCGTCGTCAAGCGCATCCTGCCGCACCTGGCGGTGCACGCGTCGTTCGTGGAGATGTTCCTGGCGGAGGCGCGCTGGGTGGCGCGCATGAACCACCCGAACATCGTGCAGGTCTATGAGCTCGGTGAAGACGGCGGCGCGCCCTACCTGGCCATGGAGTACGTGCCGGGCTCGTCGGTGCGCGACGTGGTGGTGGCCGCCATCGAGCGTGAGATCCCCACGCCCATCGGCGCCGCGCTCGGCATCGTCGCGGCGGCGTGCGCCGGCGCCCACGCCGCCCACGAGCTGACCGACCCGAGCGGGCACCCGCTCGGGTTGGTGCACCGTGACATCTCGCCCCACAACCTGATGGTGACGGCCGAGGGACACACCAAGCTGCTCGACTTCGGTATCGCCAAGGCCACCGAGGTGGCCGACCTCGACGACAAGACCCGCACCGGCGCCCTCAAGGGCAAGGTGCACTACATGGCGCCCGAGCAGTGCAAGCAAGAGCCGCTCGACCGACGCGCCGACGTGTTCGCGCTCGGCGTGGTGGTGTGGGAGCTGTTGGCGCAGGAGCGGCTGTTCAAGCGCGACAGCGAGCTCGACGCCATGCAGGCCATCGTCACGGGCGACCTCAAGGATCTGCGCAAGCTGCGGCGCGAGGTGCCGCACGGCGTGGTGGCCGCCGTCGAGAAGGCGCTACGGCCCAAGCGCGAGGATCGCTACGCCACCGCCGCCGAGATGCGCGTGGCGCTGCTGGACGCGGGCCAGGCGGCCAAGATCCGCTGCGACGTCGACGAGGTGGCGGCGTTCGTCAAGCCGCTCATCGGCGAGCTGCATGCCGCGCGCGAGGCGGGGTTTCGCGCCGCGGCCGTGGAGCGCACGCGCGCCACCCCGGCCGAGGACGGCGGCGGCGAGGAGGCCACGCTCGTCGACAAGCCCACGAAGCGCGAGGGCGGCGCCGTGGTCCCGCGCACCGGCACCACGGGATCGCTCCCCAAGCGCGCGGCCGCTGCACCGCAGCCGCGTCGCATGCCGTGGGCGGCCGCGGCCGTGGTGGGTCTGGCGGCGCTCGGCGTGGCCGCGTTCCTCGGCGCGCAACACCTCATGCGCTTGCAGGGCCCGCCGTTGGTTGTGGCCTGGGCGCCCATCGCCGAGCGCGACATGCTGCTCGACGACGTGCGCCCGCTCATCGCCTACCTCGAGGACGAGCTGCATCGTCCTATCGACACCCAGGTGACCGCCAGCTACGACGACCTGCGCCAGCGCCTGGCCAACGGCACCGTCGACATCGGCGTGGTGCCCCCGGCCTTGTTCGTCTTGACGCAGAAAGAGCAACCCGACCTCGAGGCGTTGGCGGTCAAGCTCGTCGACGGCAGCACGGGCAGCGACGGCGCGCTCTACGTCGACGACGCCAGCGGCATCAACGACCTGCAGCAGCTGCGCGGCAAGCGCTTCTGCTACGCCGACCAGAAGTCCACCACCGGCTACGTGTTCCCGCGCGCCGCGCTGCGCAAGGCGGGCATGGACCCCGACCGCGACGTCATCTCGCACTTCAGCGGCAACCACATCGCCGTGCTGCGCGACCTCGCCGCTGGCGTGTGCGACGCCGGCGCCGTGTACTCGGGCGGCTACCTCGCCGCCGATCGCGCCGGCGTGCCCGTGCAGCGCCTGCGGCAGCTCGCCATGACCGGGCGCTCGCCGCAAGACGCCGTGTGCGCGGGCCCCAAGGTGCCGGTGGCGCTGCGCCAACAGCTCAAGAAGGTGCTGCTCAGCTACGACGGCAAGGCGCACGGCTCCATGAACGGGCGCGTGGAGCGCATCTCGGGCTTCGCGCCCATCCGCGACGCCGACTACGACAACGTGCGCGCCGCGCTGCGCGCGGACGGGCGGCTCTGATCAGGGCGCCACCTGCTGCGTACCCGCAAGCCACGGCGTCCACGCACCGTCGCTGTCGACGTCGAGGTAGAGGGCCGCCGAGAAGCAGAAGGCCGACCCGCCGCCCGTGGGGGGCAGGCCGCTGCCGCCGCGGCTGAGCGCCACCACCGCGAGGTCGCCCTCGTCGGTGGGCAGGCCGCTGATGGCGTGGTCCACGCGCACCACGGCGTCGGCGCTGGCCGCGTGGCTCACGGGCACCGACAGCTCGCCCGCGGGGTCGAGGTGGATGCCGTCTCCGTCGAGCACCATGGGGCGCACCAGGCCGTTGACGTAGAGCTCGAGGCGCCCGGGCGTGACGTGCGTGGGCGCTTGCAGGCGGGCCTTCACCTCGCCCACCGGGGTAGTGAGCTCATCCACACCCTGGCGGCGCGCGCCGTCGACGAACAGCTCCACGAGGCAGCCCTCGCCTACGGCGCTCTTCTGCGCGCGCAGCGCGGTGCGCAGGTCGTCGGGCGTGAGCGCGCTCGGGTCGTCCTGGTCGACGGTGAGGAAGCTGCGCGGGTAGCCCACGCTGCCGTTTCGTCGGTGCGAGTCGCTGTTGCCCGCGGCCGCCACCTTCTTGCCGGCGCCCACCATGGCGAGCCAGTCGGCCAGCACCGGCACGTCGAAGGGCGCGTCGGCGGCCAGCGCCGACAGCTCGGCCTTGCGCTCGGCGGTGTACAAGGTGGAGTCGCCCAGGCTGCCGTTGACCTCGATGACCTCGAAGTCGCCCGACCACGCGCTGTAGACGTCGGCGGGCAGGCTCGCGAGCGAGGGCGGATCGCGCGGCAGGAGCGCGGCCGTGGTGGGGTCGAACGGCAGCGAGCCGAAGTAGCCGGCCATCTGCGAGCGCGGGTGGTTGATCTGGATGACGGGGTCGCCGGCGGCCGCGCGGATGTCGGCGAAGGTGGTGGGGATGTTCTTCATCCACCACAGGCGCGAGCCGGTGTCGCGATGGGGATCGGCTGGGTCGATGGTCCACGGGAAGGCGTTGAAGTGGCCGATGCCGGTGTAGGTGACCTCGACGCCGGGCACCACTGTGAGCCACGGCCCGAGCGCGAGCGCGTCGACCCAGGGCTGGAAGTCGGTGATGGTGTCGTGGTCGGTGGACGAGGCGAGCTCCACGCCCTCGGCGGCGTTCTCGAGCACCTTCACCGGGTAGGGCACCTGCGCGTCGATGCTGCCGATGCAGTGCTGGTGCAGCTCGGTGCCCACGAGGCCGGTGGTGTCGAGCTGGTGCTCGAGCGTGGCCGCCATGGTGGCCACGCGCCCGCCGATGACGTCGATGTCTTCGCGGTAGCGCGAGAACTCGAAGCCGCGCGTGACGTAGGCCGTGTACTGGCCCGACGGCACCTCGACGGTGAAGCGCCCGTCGGGCGAGAGGAAGTAGTACGTCGCGCCGCCCTCGTCGAAGTCGCCGAGCACGTCGCTCGGCTGCTGCGTGCCGTCGCGCGCCACCAGCGTGAGCTTGGCCGGGCGCGCGGCGAGCGCGGCACCCCCGCGGTCGACGAAGCTCGTCGTCACCTCGAGCTGCGTGGGGCCGCCCGGCGTCAGGTCGCGCGCATTGGTGGTGCCACCGGGGTGGACGTGGGCGGGCTCCTCGGGGCTGCGCCGTAGGCCGGGCCCGTGCGCTACCAACAGGTAGTCGCCGCCCGGCAGGGTCAGCGTGTAACCGCCGGTCTCCGAGGTGAGCGTCTCGCTCACCACGTGCGAGCCCGCCTCCGCCAGCGGCGCCGACAGCGCGCTCACCATCACGCGTCGCCCGGGCGGCGCGCCGTCGATGCGCACGGTGCCGTTGATGGTGCCGTGCTGCACGCCCTTGAGCTTGAGCACGCGCTGGGTGGTGCTCTCGAGCGTGCCGTCGCCCACCACGAGCCAGCGCGTGAAGCTGCGCTCGCTGCCCACGGGCGCGCCGGTGCCGTAGAACGGCGCGGTGATGCCGTGCTCCATCACGGGTACGATGACGTCGCCCTCGTCGGACGCCACCGCGTAGCTCACCTTGTCGCCGCGCGCCGCCGACAGGAAGCTCACGTGCGCGAACATCTCGATGGGCCCGAAGCCGGTCTCGGGCGTGTGCGGCGTGGTGGAGCCGCCGAACGCGATGAAGTCGGCGGGCTGCACCGACAGCTTGGGCGGCCCGCTGTTCTTCACGGTGGTGACGATGGTGATGTAGTCGACGTCGGGCTTGAGCACGTAGTCGGTCACCACCGTGGTGTTCGACAGATCCTGCGCCAGGTGCGCGGCCTGCGGGATGATGGTGATGATGCCCGGCGTGCCGGTGACGCGCAGGATGCCGTCGCCGCCCGCGCGGCCGTCGTTGATGACCTCGATCTTCTCGACCGCCACCTCGTTGGCGCCCACGGCGCTGACGTGCTCGCGGAAGGTGTCTTCGCCGTCGACCAGCTCGTCGGGCCGCACCAGGTCGACGTCGATGAGGTTGCCGCCGACGGACGAGTTGCCCACGGGCCGGCTGGTGTCTTGCACGATGAAGCGGATCTTGGCGTTGTGGCAGCGCCACGCCCGTCCCACCTGCGCGAAGGCCTGGGGCCCACCGATGAGCTCGCTCTCTTTGGTGACGGGGCCGCAGCGCACCTCGCCGGGGCCGAGGACGGTGTCGAGCACCAGCGGCGGGAGCGGTTCCGGGCGGCCCGTGCACGCGGCCGCGGCGACGAGGAGCAGGACGAGCCTTCGCATGGGCGCAGTGTACTCCGGTGCGCCGCGTTGTCGACGGGGCCGGGCTTTCGTACAACGCGGCCGCACCACGCACGGGGAGCGCCACGACGTGAAGGACGTGTTCGGCAAGACGCAGGGCCTCAAGGCAATCCAAGTGCGCCGCTTGGAGCGGCTCGCGCAGCGCAGCGCCGGCGCGCGCGCCGCATGCACCCCCGAGCTGGCGCGCGCGCTCGCGGAGTGCGCCGCCGATACCGGCCGCATGGTCGGCGTGCTCGCCGATCGCCGCGGCAACGTCGTCGAGGTGGCCCTCGGCGAGCCCACGCGCCTGTACCTGCCCGACGTGGGCCGGCTGCGCGCCGGCCCCGGGCGCCTGCGCGGCCTGCGCCTCGTCGTCGCCAAGCCCAACGTCAAGCGCGCCAAGGGGCCCTTGACCATCGACCACGATCTCCTCACCGACCTCGAGCGCCTCAAGCTCGACGCCGTGGTGCTGGTGGAGGCGCACGACGACGGCCTGCCCGGCCGCGCGGCCCTGGCCACGCTGCTGCCCGACCCGACGTCGGGGACGCGCCACCGCGTGGAGGCGTTCCCGCAGGCGCAGGAGCTGGCGCACGTCGCCATCCATGAGGTCGTGCAGAGCCTCGAGGCGGAGCTGGCGCGCAAGGCCGAGAGCGCGCGCGCTGCGGCGCATGTCCCCGGCGAGCGCGACGTGGCCGTGCTGGTGGGCGTGTACTCGACGGAGCAGCGCGGCGCGCGCACCGCCGCGCAGGCGTCGATGGACGAGCTCGCCGAGCTGGCCAAGACCGCGGGCGTGCGCGTGGCCGACGTGGTGATGCAATTCCGCCCCGAGCTCGACGGCAAGACGCTGGTGGGCAAGGGCAAGCTCGAGGAGATCTGCCTGTTGGCGCTCCATCAGGGCGCCGAGGTCATCATCTTCGATTGCGACCTGTCGCCGTCGCAGCTCAACGCCATCACCGATCTCACGGACCTCAAGGTCCTCGACCGCACCATGCTCATCCTCGACATCTTCGCGCGGCGCGCCAAGAGCCGCGGCGGCAAGCTGCAGGTGGAGCTGGCGCAACTGCAGTACTCGCTGCCGCGCTTGGCCAAGAAGCAGACGGGCCTGTCGCGCCTGACCGGCGGCATCGGCGGCCAGGGCCCGGGCGAGACCAAGCTCGAGATCGATCGGCGCCGCGCCAAGGAGCGCATGGTTCGCCTCGCGCGCGAGCTCGAGCGCTACGCGGGCGAGCGCGCGCGGCGGCGCACGCCGAGGAACGAGCGCGCGGTGCCCGTCATCGCCATCGTCGGCTACACCAACGCGGGCAAGAGCACGCTGCTCAACCGGCTCACGGGCGCCGAGGTGTACGTGGCCGATGAGCTGTTCGCCACGCTCGACCCCACGTCGCGTCGCCTGCGCTTCCCCACCCTGGCCGACGAGGTGGGGCGCGAGGTGGTGCTCATCGACACCGTGGGCTTCATCCGCGATCTGCCCGACACGCTCAAGAACGCCTTTCGCGCCACGCTCGAGGAGCTGCACGACGCCGACCTGCTGTTGCACGTGGTCGACGCGTCCGACGCGCGACGCGAGCAGCAGCTCGCCGCCGTCGAGGACGTGCTCGACGGGCTCGGCCTGCACGACACGCCGCGCCTGGTGGTGCTCAACAAGATGGATCAGCGCGACGACGACGGCGCCGGCGAGGCGGCGCGCCGCGGCGGAGTGTGCGTGTCGGCGCGCACCGGCGCGGGGCTGCCGGCGCTGGTCGAGCGCATGCGCGCGGCGCTGTGGGCCGAGGGGCGCGCGTGGCCAGGGCCTTCGCGGTCAGTCGCCGGCCACGAAGAAGTGCACGTCGGTGGTCCAGGCACGACGACCGCGTGAGCCGGTGTCGAGCAGCGACCAGTTGTTGAACGACAGCCCCGGCACGTAGATGCTCTCGTGCTGCCAGGCCATGGCGCCGCGCGACAGGTCGGGCACGTCGACGAAGTCCTCGTTGTCCACCAGGTGGTGCTGGCTGTGCGGCAGCACCGCCAGGATGTCGTCCTTCAAAGGCGCGCGCGGCAGGATCACCTTGGTGCGCGCGCCGTCGACGAACACCTCGGTGACGTAGGCGAGCGCCAGCGGGTCGTAGAGGAACATGTCGTGGATGCTCGGCTGCTGGCTCACCGGCGCCTTCCAGCGCAGCGTGCGGTCGACGAGCGCGGCGCCCTCGAGCGGTGAGAGCACCTCGGGCAGGCCGAGCACCGGCTGGATGGTGACGCCGCCGCGCAGGTCGCCCACGCCGTCTTGCACCACCTCCGACGACGGCAGGCCGAAGTCGCCGATGTGGTAGGCGCGCCCGCTGGCCGAGAAGTCGGCGGCGTCTTGCAGCTGCAGCGTGTTGCTGTCGGGCGAGCCGAGGATGACCGACGCAAAGCGCCCGCCGTCGGGACGCGTGGTGACGAAGGCCTGGCCCACCACCGCGGGCGTGGTGCTGCCGAACGGGATGAACCCCCAGTCGCTGGTGCCGAGGCCCGTGACCTCGCGCGAGCCCGCCACCAGGGTGACCGAGCCTTGGTCGGTGTACTGGTTGCGGCCGTCGGTGGTGTAGGCGCCGGCGATGAACGTGAGCATGCTGCCGGGCACGTCGGGCATCTCCTCGACGGCGTGGTTGCGCACGCCCTCGATGGCCTGCGTGTACACGTAGGCGCCCTCGCCGCCGAACTGCAGCGCCGGCACCACGCGCGTGACGGTGGGGCGCGCGCCGACGAGCGAGAAGTCGACCAGCGGCGGGTCCGCGCGCAGCGGCGCGTCGGGCAGCGACACCGCGATCTCCTCGTCGAGCGGGATGGTCAGCTCGATGTCGTGATCGATGAGGTCGACGCCCCACTGGGGGAACACCTCGCGCCGCACACCGAGCTGGCGCAGGCGGAAGGTGTCGTTGTTGATGTCGTAGATGCCGGCCAACGCCACCAGGGCCAAGCGGCCGGTGCGCGAGTTGGCGATGAAGTACTCGCCGCCCTCCTCGAACACCACGTTGTCGCCGCCGGGCGGCAGGTTGCCCGAGAACTCGTCGCGCGCCGTGGTGCGCACCTCGGCGAACGCGATCTCGCACGGCAACGGCGGCCCACTGTTGCAGCCCGATTGGTCGAGCGCGGCGGGATCGAAGAACTCCTTGGCGAAGCCGAAGACGCGGCCGCGGATGGTGGCCGGCGGCGGCGGCGGCGGCCCGTTGCCCGGCTGCGGCGGCGAGCCGGTGAGCGGGAACAAGAACACCGACAGCTCGGCGGCGTCGACGTCGACGAAGGTGGCCGCCGAGTAGCCGTCGCCGCCCACCGACACGGTCTGCGGGCCCACCACGTCGGGGCCGGAGATGGTCGCCTGGCCGAGCAGATCGGTGACGCCCGCCGCCACCGGCGAGCCGTCGGTGCCCACCCACGCGATCAGGTTGGGGATGGGGAAGCCGGTCATGGCGTCCATGGCCGAGACGTACACGGCGCCGACGATGGGGCCGCCGCGCGCGCCGCCGGCGATGCTGGTGGGGTTGAAGTAGGTGAAGGCGCGGTCGGCCGTGGCGCTCTCGCCGCCCTGCGCCACGTCCACGTCGACCAGGCCGGGCACGCCGCTCGGCGTACGCGCGGTCAGCACGCTGTCGGAGAGCACCGTCACCTCGGTGGCGGCGCGCCCGTCGAGGGAGAGGGCCGGCGCGCCGCGGGAGAAGCCGCTGCCGGTGACGACGACGAAGGTGTTGCCGCCGATGCCGCCGCGGGCGGGCAGGACCCCCAAGAGCGACAGCGGCGCGTCGTAGCGGAAGCCGTCGCGCAGCGTGCCGCGCTCGGCGCCGCGGAGGACGCGCACGGCCACGGGTCCGGCGGCGCCCGCCGGCGTGGTGGCGGTCAGCTCCGTGTCGCTCACCACCACGAGGTCGGCGGCGGCGATGCCCCCGAGCGTGAGCGAGGTGGCGCCCGTAAAGCCGCGTCCGCTCACCGTGATGGCGGTGCCGCCGCCGGCCGCGCCGGACGCCGGGGCCACCGCCGTGACCACGACGGGCTCGACGTACAGCACGCCGTTCAGCGTGGCGTTGGCCGCGTCGACGCGCGTGACCACGATGGGGGCGGCGCCGGCGGCGCCCGCGGGCGCGGTGAGCGTGAGCGTGCGATCGTCCTGCACCACCACGTCGGCGGCGGGGGCGCCCGCCACGGTGACGCTGGCGACACCGCCGCCGGCCGCGAAGCCCTCGCCCACCAGCGTCACCGCGCCGCCCTGCACGTCGATGCGCGCAGGCAACGCGGCCGTGACGGTGAGCGCCCCGGTGGGCGCGGGCCGCACCACCAGCGCGTCGTCGAGGCGGGCGGTGTCGGCGCCGCGGGTGGCCTCGATGTCGACGGCGCCCACCAGGCCGCTCGGCACCACCACGCGCATGCGCGCGTCGCCGATGACGTTGTCGACGGCGGCGGCGAGCCCGCCGATGGTGACGGCCACGGGCGCTTGGCCGTAGAAGCCCGCGCCCGTGAGCTCGACCACCGCGTTGGTGTCGTCGACGACGTTGGCGTCGACGGCGGCCAGCGCGAGCGGGCTCTCGTAGGTGAAGGCGAGCTCCAGCGTGGAGCGCCCGAAGGTGTCGACGCCCTGCACGTCGACGCGGCCGGGGCCGGCGCCGGGCGGTGTGAGGAATGTCGCCGAGGTGCCGTCGGCCGCCACGCTGAGCCCCACCACCTGGCGCCCGCCCACCAGCACGATCATGGTGCTGGTGAAGCCCTGGCCGGTGACGGTGACCGCGGTGCCGCCCTCGGTGCTGCCGACGGCGGGGGCCACGCCCTCGAGGGTGACGGGCGAGAAGCAGGTGAAGCCGCCCTCGAGCAGGCCGATGCCCACGGACGTGACCACCCTGACCTCGACGGGGCCGGCGGCCGCGCACGGGGGCACCTCGGCGGACACGTTGCGGTCGTTCAGGAACAAGGGCGACGCGCTCTCGATACCGCCGAAGAAGACCTGCAGGTTGCAGTCGGGGCACGCGGCCGACGCCTCGGGCGTGAAGCCGCTGCCCGTCAGGAGCACGCGCCGCATGCCCTCTTGGATGGGCCCGTCCATGGGGCCCGTGGGCGGCGTGACGCTCTCGAGGATGGTGGTCTCGTTGATGGGCAGCGCCACGCCGGCGTCGGGGTCGTCGGGCCCCGTGCTCGGGCCCGCGTCGATGAAGCCGACGATGGGCCCGCGCGGTCCGGCGTCGCTCCCCTCGCCCGCCGGGGGATCGGGGCAGGCGGCGAGCGCCAACGCGACGGGGAGCAAGGCTGCCGGCGGGCGGCGGAGGGCGTAGCGAAGGAGCATGGGGTCCCTCCGAGCAAAAATCGTGCTGCCCGACGAGGTTAGCCCCCAGGCCAGCCTCCAGCAATGACGGCCGTCGCCGCCAGGCCGGAGTGTCAGTTTCCCGCGGGATCTGGCGATGGCGCCGCCGCACCCTCGGTCGCCGTCGGTGGCGCGGGCGCGGCAGGCACCGGCGCGGCGGGCAC
>CAZONM010000152.1:0-12716 GCA_964580865.1 uncultured Myxococcales bacterium
GCGCGCGTGGGCGGGCAGGCGGGCGTGGTGCACGATGTCGACGACGGCGCCGCGGTCGCGGGCACGCCGACCATGCCGCACGTGACGTGGCTCAAGGCCATGGTGCGGCTGCGCGGCCTCGACGCGCTCGAGCGGCGCGTGCGCGCGCTCGAGGCGCGGCTCGGTAGCACGAGGGGCGACGGCGAGTAGCGCGCGGCCCCGTGGCATCCGCGTGAAGGATTGCTGGTGCCGCGCGCGAGGCCGCTTGGACACGTCCACTCGCGAGCCTTGCGCGCTTCCCGCGACAGATGCGCCTCCCAAGCGTTGCACGGCCGCTTCACGCCCGCGCACGCGACGCGCGCCGCATGGACCTCGACCACTATCTATCCACCGCTCGAACCGGTAGCTTCCGCCCGCGATGACGACGGCAGTGGGGAGCGGGGCGAGGGTCCCGGGGGACGTTGGACGCACTACCGGTCGCCAGGCCGCGGGCCATTCGCCCGGAACTGCTCTGGTATTTCCGCGCGACGAGGGGTGGCATTCGCTGCTTCCCGGCAGCATCGCGAATCCGAGCCTGCGGACGATGGAGTGGATGTACACCAACGTCCACCTCGTCGATGAGGCGGGGAACAACGTCGTCCTGTTCTTCGCGTACTTCACCCAAGGCTTGCGCCTCGCGACCGTGCGGCGCTTCGATGCGCAGTGGCAGTTGCTCGACGAGCACACGGGCACGACCTTCGGGCTTCTGCGCGCGTCGGCGCAGCGGCACGACATCTCGTTCCTTCACCCCCACGGTCGCGATCGATGGGCGAGCATCGGAGCGCCGCACGCGAGCCGCCTCGAGGCGGTGGGCCCCGGCTTTCGCGTCGACGTCGAATTGCATCCGACCAAGGCGCCGTACCATGCCGGCGACTACGGCTTCCTGCCCTTCGCGGAGCGAGGGTGGTTCTACTATTACTCGCTCACGCGCATGGTCGCGACCGGCACGCTGGCGATCGGCACGCGTGCACCGACGCAGCTGTCGACGCGCGGGCACGCCTGGGTCGATCATCAGTGGGGCCCGTTCTACGTCACGCCCTTCCGCAACCCGCGTGCGCGGGAGCAGTACGAGTGGTTCTCGCTGCAGCTGTCCGACGGCAGCGACGTGATCTTGACGAGCGTCTGGACGCCCGATGGGCAGCTCCCAAGCCGCGACGCGTACGGCGGCGCGGGGCTCGTGCGCGCGGACGGGAGCACCAGCCGCCTCGTCGGGAGCCATCGACTTCGCCGAACGGCGTTCCACCGCGACCCGGGAACCGGCGCGGTGTACTCGTCGGGGTGGCGCTTCGTCGCGCCCGAATGGGACTGCGATCTCACGATCCGCCCGCGCCACCAGGACCAGATGACGCCGGTTGGTGGCGCCGCGCCGCGCGGGTCATGGTGGGCTGCCTTCAACCATCTCGTACCGCTGGTGAACCAGTGGGGGGCCTTCTGGGAGGGGACGTGCGAGGTCGTGGGGCGGTGCCAAGGCCGCGCCGTGCGCGGCGATGGCTTCGCCGAGCTCATCAAGCGGTACCGCGCGCCACACGTCGTGACGGAGCCACCCGTGATCCGCAGCGAAGGGGGGGTCACGGTGGTGGTGCTTCGCTGGCGCGTGCTTGACTGGGATCCCGGCGTGGAGCTGCACTACCGCGTGCGAGTGCACGACACCCGCGGTGGCGTGGTTGCGAGGGCTGACGAGCTCGGGATCACGGTGTTCTGCTTTCGCTGGGAAGGCGATCGCGACGAGCGCCTGGCAGCCCGCATCGAAGCGCACTCTGTCGATCACGTGCTCCGCGGCGAAGCGCACCTCTCGTTCTTGGTGGGGTCCCCATGACGGTACGGCGAAAGGTCTTGATCCTCGGCGGTGGTATCGCCGGTCTGACTGCGGGCATCGAGCTGCTCGAGGACGGGGGGCGTGAGCGGTGGGACGTGACGATCGCGTGCATGGAGCACCGGCTCGGCGGTAAGGCGTCGTCCTGGCGCTACGCCGATGGTCGCGTGATGGAGATCGGCTTCCATGCGATCTTCGGCTACTACAGCGCGCTGCGCGAGATCTTGGAGCGCTCCGGGCACGCCACCACGGACGCACGCTTCTTCACGTCGAACGGCGGCGAGCACCTGATGTATGAGCCGTCGGCGCGCGCGCTCAACCGGCTCCGCATCCCGAGAGGGCCGTTCGACATCGGAGCGTTGCTGCACGCGGTCACCACGCGCTATGGCGGGATGACGCCGGTCGAGAAGCTCGAGCTCGCGCGCTTCGGCGCCTCACTGGGGACGTATTTCGCGCGTCATCGTGCTGAAGAGATCGATCCCGCCATCGACGAGTACTCCTACACCGAGTTCTGCCTCGCCCACGGGCTCGCGCTCGGCTTGACGCAGAAAGCGTGGTTCCGGTACGTCCTCGACCTGGCGTTCAACTATCCGCACCAGGGTAGCGCGTACGTCGGCGTCTTCGGCTTCCGGAAGCTGCTCGGGTACGACGCGGCCGAGGTCCTCTATCTGAATGGCGGGATCTCAGACATCATCATCGCCCCGCTGGAGCGGCGGTTCCGGGCGCTCGGCGGGCGCGTCGAGCTTGGGCACAAGGCGGTCGGCCTTGGGCTCGACCCGGCCGCCCGCATGGTGTCCTCGGTGGAGCTCGCTCCCGTTGGTCGTGTGGAGCCGGCCCCGCAGGAGGTCGAGCCCTCGTCGGTGCGCGCCGAAGGGCGCACGCTGCGACACGGAGGGGACTTCGACATCGTCATCTCGACGCTCCCCGTCGATTCGATGCGCGTGCTCCTGCGCACGGCTCGTGACTTCGACCGCGCGGTCCTCGATCACGAGTTCTTTCGTTCGATGTGGCGCCTGCGGACGGTCGCGTCGATCTCCATGCGCGTCTGGAGCCCCAAGAAGCTCCTGCCCCCGGACCTCACGACGGTGGTCATGGGTACCCCACAGCCGACGGCGACGATCATCGACTACGCGAACCGCGTGCATGAGCTCCGCGCAGGGCCTTGGGCCAGCGTGGTCGAGTTCGAAGGCCAAGAGGGGCTGCACGGCGCGATGACGAACGACGAGCTGAAGCGCGAGATCCTGGAGCATTTTGTCGACCTGCCGTTCTCGTTGATGCAGCGATCCTGGATCGACGACGCGCTCGAAGGTCGCGACGGATGGACGTGCGAGATCCGGCGCAACGCCGCGAACCACCACCGGTACCTGCTGATGGAGCCTGGGCACTGGAAGCACCGTCCCCTGGCGTCGGCGTGCCCCTACGAGAACCTGGTACTCGCCGGCGATTGGCTCAAGTCCACGCAGCCCACCGCGAGCATGGAGGCCGCCGTCCGCACCGGGCAGGAGGCCGCGCTCCTCACTGCGACGCGATGATGGCGCCGGAGATCGTCGATGTGCTGGTCGTTGGCGCGGGCCCCGCCGGCTGCTCGATCGCGCTCAACCTGGCGCGCCGCGATCCCACGTGGGCGCGACGCGTCGTGCTTGTCGACGCAGCCGTGCACCCGCGTGACAAGGTGTGCGGTGGCGCGGTCACCTACCTCGGCGAGGCCGTGCTCGCGCGCATGGGCCTCGCGTTCGAGCCCGGCCACGTCGCGGTTCGCGAGGTGCAGGTGCGTTTCGGCCGGCAGGTGGCCCGGTTTCGCGGTGATCCCGTCCTGCGCATCACGCGTCGCGCCGAATTCGATCACTGGCTTCTCGAACGCGCCCGTCGAGCGGGTGCGCGCGTGCGCGAGGGCGAGCGCGTCCTGTCACTCACGCGGCACGACGGTGCGGTCGAGGTGCACACCGATCGCGCGGTGTTCCGCGCGAAGGTCGTGGTGGGCGCGGACGGCTCCAACAGCACGGTTCGACGATTGCTCGGTTGGCGAAACGACGGCCATCTGGCGCGGGTGCTCGAGATCCTCACGCCGCCGACCGCCGCCGAGGAGCACCTCTTCGAGCAGCGGGTGGCGCAGTTCGACCTCGGCGTGCGGGCCGCCGGCGTTCGCGGGTACACGTGGGCCTTCCCCTCGTTCGTCGACGGGCGGGCCGTCGTCAACCGCGGGGTGTACGACTACGGCGCGCCGGTCAGCGAGCACGCCTCGCTGCCCAGGGCGCTCGAGCGAGACGCGCATGCGCGCGGCTGGCGGTTCGATGTGCGTGCGATGCGCGGGCATCCCATACGCATCTTCGACCCGCGCGGTCCCATCGCAGAGGAGCGCATCGTGCTCGCGGGCGACGCCGCGGGGGTCGACGGGCTGTTCGGCGAGGGGATCTCGTTCGCGTTGGCCTACGGCGAGGTCGTCAGCGATGTGATCGCGAGGGCATTCGCTACCCGTCGCTTCGGCTTCGAGGGATACCGGCGCGCGCTGCTCTCCCACCCGCTGCTCCGGCAGCTCGGGCCGCGCACCCTCCTCGCGCACCACGACGTCGCGCATCCCACCGCGATCTGGGGCGTCATGGCGCTCCTTCGCGCCGGGCTAACCCTTAGCGACTGGCGCGATCCGAGCCACGTCCCAGCGACGAAGCGTCGCATCTTCGTGCGTGCGTGATCGGCGCGCGCGCCGCGCTCAGCGCTGCATCGGCGTGGACGCGAGCGGGCACGGGCGGCCTCCTGGGCAGGGGCGCACCCGCCCATCACCGCGGCGGGCGCGGCGAGGGATCGCGAGCCCCCTGCGCGAAGCGGCCGAGCCCCGCGAGCAGCTCGTCGTTCAACAACGTCGGCCGCACGAGCTCGGCCTCGAGCAGCAGCCCCTCGTCGAGCCCGCGCTCGAGCCCGGACAGCAGCGCGCGGCGGTCGGCACACAGGCCTGCGAAGTTCGGGTACGCGGCCATGGCCTGCGCCAGCTCGAGGGCGCGCGTCAGCGCCTGTCCTCGCGGCACCACCTCCTGCACCAAGCCGAGCTGAAAGGCGCGCTCGACGCCGATGCGCACACCGGTGAGCAAGAGGTAGAGCGCGTTGCCGGTGCCCATGATGCGCGGGAAGCGCTGCGTGCCGCCGTCGGTGTACGGCACGCCCCAGCGGCGCGACAGGCAGCCGAACTCGGCGTTCTCGGCGGCGATGCGCACGTCGCACCACGCGGCCAGCTCGCCGCCGCCGGCGAAGCAGTAGCCGTTGATGGCGGCGATGGTGGGCTTGCCAGGGTCGAGCCGCGCGAAGCCCATGGGGCCCGCGACGTCGACGAGCTCGTGCTCGAGCAGGCTGGCCGGGTTCTTCAAATCGGCGCCGGCGCAGAACGCCACGTCGCCGGCACCGGTCACCACCAGCACGCGCGCGCGCTCGTCGGCCGCGAAGGCCTGGATGGCGCGACCGAGGCCCACCGCGGTCTCACCGTCGACGCAGTTGCGCTGGTCCGGACGATTGATGGTGAGGACGCGCACCGCGCCGTGATCCTCGAGAGTGATCTTGGCCGTCATCGATCGCCTCCTCCACGACGTCGGTCGCCGAAGGTGACGGTTGTAGCACCGAGCCGCTTGCCCCGCGCGCGGCCCGCGGCTAAGCGCGGCCCATGGCCGTCGAACAAGGCAGCACGCTCGTGTGTCTGCCCACGTACAACGAGCGCGAGAATGTGGTGCCGCTCCTCGACGAGCTGCTCGTCACCGCCGCCGTGGACGTGCTGGTCATCGACGACAACAGCCCCGATGGTACGGGCAGCGTGGCGGCGCACTACGCGAGCCGCCAGCCGCGCGTGCACCTGCTGGCGCGCCCGCGCCGCATGGGGCTCGGTAGCGCCTACCTTGCGGGCTTCCGCTGGGCCCTCGAGCGCGGCTATCGCTTCGTCGTAGAGATGGACGCGGACTTCTCGCACCAGCCGCGCCACCTGCCGGAGCTGTTGCGCGCCACCGACGGTGCCGACGTGGTGCTCGGCAGCCGGTACCTCGAGGGGGGTGGCATCGAGAACTGGGGGCTCGGCCGGCGCATGCTCGCGCGCAGCGGGTCGCGCTACGCGCGCACCGTCCTCGGCCTCCCCTACGCCGACCTCACGTGCGGCTTCAAGCTCTTTCGCCGCGAGGTGCTCGAGGCCATCGACCTGCCGACGGTGCGCACCGAGGGCTACGCGTTCCAGATCGAGCTCACGTATCGGGCGTGGCGCAAGGGCTTTCGCATCCGCGAGGTGCCCATCGTGTTCTTCGAGCGCACCGCCGGGCAATCGAAGCTCGGCGCCGGGGGCGTGGCGCACGCCGCCGCCCAGGTGTGGCGCATGCGCTGGCGCGATCGGTGACGGGGCGCGCCAGCGTCGCGAACCATCGTGCCGACGCCCCTTTACACGACGGCAGGCCGGCCCTAGCTCACGCCCCCGAGAGGACACCGTGGCCGGCGACGAACCCAAGGAACCCAGCGACAGCGCCGAGGACGTCCACCGCCTGGTCAAGCAGCGCATGGACAAGGCGGGCCGCATCCGCGACGCCGGCCTGAACCCCTACGCCAACGACTTCCGCCCCGAGATCTCATGCCAGGAGTTCGCGGCGCGCTACCGCGACGCCGAGGCCGCCGAGCTCGAGAAGGTCTCGACGGTCCACACGGTGGCTGGGCGCGTCATGACCATGCGCCAGATGGGCAAGGCGAGCTTCCTCACGCTGCGCGACGCCACGGGCGACCTGCAGCTCTTCCTGAAGAAGGATCGCCTCGGCGAGGTGCCCTACGAGCACCTCAAGGTCGTGGACCTCGGCGACATCGTGGGCGTGGCGGGCACGCCCATGCGCACCAAGACCGGCGAGCTGACGTTGGTGGCCGACGGCTTCCGCGTGCTCACCAAGTCGCTGCGCCCGCTGCCCGACAAGTTCCACGGGCTGCACGACGTGGAGCAGCGCTACCGCCAGCGCTACGTCGACCTCATCGTCAACCCCGACGTGCGCCGGGTGTTCCGCACGCGGGCGCGCATCGTGCGCGGCGTGCAGCACTTCCTCGACGCCCGCGGCTTCCTCGAGGTGGAGACGCCCATCCTACAAGACCTCGCGGGGGGCGCCGCGGCGCGGCCGTTCGTCACGCACCACAACACGCTCGCGCAGGACCTCTACCTGCGCATCGCCGTCGAGCTGTACCTCAAGCGCCTGGTGGTGGGCGGCATCGAGCGCGTGTACGAGATCGGTCGCAACTTCCGAAACGAGGGCGTGTCGACGCGGCACAACCCCGAGTTCACCATGATGGAGGTCTATCAGGCGTACGCCACCTACGCCGACATGATGGACCTCACCGAAGAGCTGGTGTGCGAGCTCGTCGACAACCTGCACGGTCGACACGTGCTGCCGTTCGGCGAGCGCGAGGTCGACTTCGCACGCCCCTGGCGGCGCGTGCCCATCGCCACCCTCGTGGGCGAGCACCTGAACGCGGGCACCGACCTGGCGACCATCGACAGCGTCGAGCGCGCGCTGGCGTTGACCGTGGGCCACACGGCTACGCCCGACGAGCCGCTGCACATCTGCCTGCGCGCCTTGAGTGACGACGAGGCCGAGCGCGTCATCCCCGGCATGGCGCCGGGCACCGACCCCGTGGTGGTGCGCGCCAAAGCGGCGCTGGCGGCGCGCGGCGCGGCGTTCTGGGGCGAGCTCGGGCGCGCGCTCGACGGCGCCTGGCGATCCGACGCGGCGATCGCAGCGAACGAGGCGACAGACCCGGGCAAGCGCACCACGCGCATCACGCGCACCAGCGACTTCGACGACGACACCGGCGAGATCAGCCGCGCGCCCCGCCCGGCGGACCCGCTGCGCGCCCGTCGACGCGACCTGGCGCTCGCGCTCTTGTACGCGGTCTTCGACCATGAGGTCGAGCGCACGCTCACCAACCCCACGTTCATCACCGACTTCCCGGTGGCCGTGAGCCCGCTGGCGCGCAAGCGCGACGGCGATCCCGCGGTCACCGACCGCTTCGAGCTCATCGTCGCGGGCATGGAGTGCGCCAACGCGTTCTCGGAGCTCAACGATCCCGTCGATCAGCGCGAGCGCTTCCTGGCGCAGCTGCGCGAGCGCGAGCGCGGCGACGCCGAGGCGCACGAGATGGACGAGGACTACGTGCGCGCGCTCGAGGTGGGCATGCCGCCCACGGCCGGCCTCGGCATCGGCATCGATCGCCTGGTCATGATCCTGACGAATCAGCAGTCGATCCGCGACGTCATCTTGTTTCCGCAGCTGCGGCGTGAGGGCCGCTGACGCGTCGAGCGCGCCACCGATCGGGAATGCGATCGGGGCCAGGGGCGTTTCGGCGGCGTGCACGAGGAGGCCATGCAGGACAACGCCTATTCCGTGGCCGCGCTCGGCGTCGCCGCCACCTTCGTGCTGATCGCGTTCTCCGTGCTGTCGACGAGGAACGCGCGCTTTCGCGCGCTGCCCATCGGCCTGGCGGTGGCGCTGGGCGCGCCGGTGGTAGGCGTGCTCGCGACGTTCGTCGTGTCGCTGGCGGCGCGCGTGCCGGCGGAGACCCGCGCGCGCGGCGGCGGCTTCTTGCGGCGCGGCCCCGACGGCGTCTTGCACCTCGGGGCCGTCGTCCTCGGCGTGGTGGTGGTGGGGGGCCTCGCGGCGGCGCTGATTTTCGTGGCGCGCAACGTGCTCGGCGTGACTGGTGAGCCGCTGCAGACCCCCATCGTGCGCGCGCTGCTCCTCGGCGGCTTCGTCAGCGGCATGGCGATGTCGTTGTGGATCCGACGCATCGCGTTCCTGGAGTCGCTGTTCGTGACCTCGGCGCTGGCGGTGGTGGTGGCGCTCCCGTGGGTGCCCGCGCGCGACTTCTTCACCTACGGTACCGCCCCGGCGTACTTCGCCGTCATCTTGCTCGCCGGCGGAGGCATGCTGCTCCTGGCGCTCGTGCTCGGCGGCTCGCTCGGCTACCTCCTCACGGGCGACGGCGAGGTGTCGACGGGCTTCGGCTACGAGAGCTGGATCGGGCGACGCTTCTTGATGGGCAAGCGCGGCGACTCGGTGGTGGGCACCATCACGGTCATCTCGGTGCTCGCCGTCGCCGTGGGCACCTGCGCCATGGTGGTGGTGATGAGCGTGATGAACGGCTTTTCCACCGACCTGCGCCAGAAGATCTTCGGCGCCAACGCGCACCTCATCGTGCTCAAGTACGGGGCGGACTTCACCGAGTACGTCGAGGTCGCCGACAAGACCAAGGTCGTGCCCGGCGTGGTTGGTGCGTCGCCGTTCATCATGAACGAGGTCATGGTGTCGTCGGATACCAACCTCACGGGCGCGCTCTTGAAGGGCATCGACAACGCCACCGTCGACGGGGTCACCGAGCTGCGCGCCAACATCACCAAGGGCGACCTCACGTGGCTCGACACGCCGGAGAAGATCCCGGCGCCCCAGAAGCTGCCCGAGCCCGCCGCCGACGGCGCGGCCGTGCCCGTGCCCGCGTCAGCGTCGTCCGGCGCGCCCGCGCCCGGCGCCCCCGCGGCCGCCTTCCGCTCGGAGGCCGATCAGCTCGACGCCGCGCTGGCCGCCGCCACCAAGGGCGTGCTGCCCGATCCCGCCACCACGGTCTTGCCGGGCGTGGCCATCGGCGCCGAGATGTCGAAGAACCTGCGCGCGTTCCTCGGCGACACCATCAACATCGTGAGCCCCGTGGGCGAGCTCGGTCCGTCGGGGCCCATCCCCAAGGCGCGCGCCTACCGTGTGGCGGCGATCTTCTACTCGGGGATGTACGAGTACGACTCGAAGTTCATCTACGTCTCGCTGGCGCAGGCGCAGGACTTCTTCGGCCTCAAGGGTGCGGTCACCGGCGTCGAGTACAAGGTGCGTGACATCGAGGAGACCCAGGTCATCGGCCTGCAGATGCTGAAGAACCTCGGCGGCTACCCGTACCGCACCAAGGACTGGATGGAGATGAACCGCAACCTGTTCTCGGCGCTCAAGCTCGAGAAGATCGCGATGTTCGTCATCCTCAACGTCATCACCATCGTGGCGAGCTTCCTCATCGCCGCCACGCTCATCGTGTTCGTCATCGAGAAGTCGAAGGAGATCGCCATCCTCAAGACGCTCGGCGCCACCGACACCTCGATCATGAAGACCTTCGTGACCTACGGCCTGGTGGTGGGCGCCGTCGGCACCGCCGTGGGCATCACCGCCGGCCTCATCGTGTGCGGGCTCATCAAGACCTTCGGCATCGGCCTCGACCCCGACGTCTATTACATCGCCAACCTGCCCGTGCACGTCGAGGGCGTGGAGGTCGTGCTGGTGGGCATCGCCGCGGTGTTGCTCTCGTACCTCGCCACCATCTACCCGGCGCTCCTGGCCGCGCGCCTCAAGCCCGTCGACGGCTTGCGCTACGAGTAGGAGCCGCCATGCGCATCGAGATCCGGGGTCTGCACAAGTCCTACTGGATGAACGACGCCGAGATCTCGGTGTTGCGCGATCTCGACGTCGTCATCGAGGCGGGGCAGTACGTCTCGCTCACGGGTCCGTCGGGGGTGGGCAAGAGCACGTTCCTGCACGTGCTCGGCACGCTCGACACGCCGACGCAAGGGCAGGTGATCTTCGACGGCGTCGACCTGTGGAAGGAGCCGTTGGCTGCGATCGCGCGCTTCCGCAACCGCTACATCGGCTTCGTCTTCCAGTTCCATCACCTGCTGCCCGAGTTCTCCGCGCTCGAGAACGTGCTGATGCCCTCGCGCATCCAACGCCTGCCCATCGCGCCGGCCGTCCGGCGGGCCAAGGAGCTGCTCGCCGAGGTGGGGCTCGCACATCGCATCGAGCACCGGCCCGGTGAGCTGTCGGGCGGCGAGCAGCAGCGCGTGGCGTTGGCGCGCGCCCTGATGAACGAGCCGCGCGTGCTGCTCGCCGACGAGCCCACGGGCAACCTCGATGAGGCCACTGGGGCCGGCATCCACGAGATCATCGAGCGCCTCAACAAGGAGCGCGGCATCACCGCCATCGTGGTGACGCACAACCCGCGCCTGGCCGATCGCATGCCGCGCCGGCTGCACCTCGACCGCACGGGGTTGCACGACCTCGGGGCGCCCGGGGCGCCGGCGGCGGGGCCGGAGCCCGCCAGAGCCACTTGACCCTTCGCCCCTCGTCGCGGATGCAGGGGCATGGACGACACGCACCCGACCCACAAGCTCGCCGCCCGCCTCACCCACGTGGAGAAGGGCGGCGCGCCCAAGTACCACGAGCAGAACGCGCAGCAGGGCAAGCTCTTTTGCCGCAAGCGCATCGAGCTGTTGGTGGACCCGGGCTCGTTCGTGGAGGACGGCGCGCTCGCCAACGTGCTGGCCGGCGACCTGCCCGCCGACGGCGTGGTGACCGGCATGGCCACCATGCACGGGCGCGACGTCGCCATCATGGCCAACGACTCGACGGTGAAGGCGGGCTCGTGGGGCGAGCTGACGGTCGAGAAGATCGTGCGCATCCAGGAGTGCGCGCTGCGCTACCGCATCCCCATGCTCTATCTGGTCGACAGCGCTGGCGCGCGCATCACCGACCAGATCGACATGTTCCCCGGTCGCCGTCACGCCGGGCGCATCTTTCACAACGAGGTGAAGCTCTCGGGCGTGGTGCCGCAGGTGTGTCTGCTGTTCGGTCCCTCGGCGGCGGGCGGCGCGTACATCCCCGCCTTCTGCGACGTCATCTTCATGGTCGACAAGAACGCCAGCATGTACCTCGGCAGCCCGCGCATGGCCGAGATGGTCATCGGCGAGAAGATCACGCTCGAGGAGCTCGGCGGCGCCAAGATGCACACCAGCGAGTCGGGCTGCGCCGACTTCTTGTGCAAGACCGAGGAGGAGGCGATCCGCGACGCGCGCGCGTGGCTCGCGTACTTCCCCCAGCGCAGCGGCGAGAAGCCGGCGGTCATCACGGGGAGGCCGCCCAAGGCGTCGCGCGCGGTGGACGCCATCGTGCCGGCCGACGAGAAGACCGCCTTCGACGTCAAGGAGCTCATCGAGGCCGTGGTCGACGAGGGCAGCTTCGTCGAGGTCAAGAAGCGCTTCGCCAAGGAGGTCGTGTGCGGCCTGGCGCGCGTCGACGGGCGCGTGGTGGGGCTGGTGGCGAGCCAACCCAAGGAGAAGGGCGGCGTGCTGTTCGTCGACAGCGCCGACAAAGCCGCGCGCTTCGTCTGGCTGTGCGACGCCTTCGAGATCCCGCTCGTGTTCCTCACCGACGTGCCGGGCTTCATGATCGGCTCGCGCGTGGAGAAGCAGGGCATCATCCGCCACGGCGCCAAGATGATCGCGGCCATGAGCGAGGCCACCGTGCCACGCATCTGCGTGGTGGTGCGCAAGGCCTACGGCGCCGGCCTGTACGCCATGAGCGGGCCCGCCTTCGAGCCCGACGTCACCCTCGCGCTGCCGCAGGCGTCCATCGGCGTCATGGGCGCCGAGGCGGCGGTCAACGCCGTGTACTTCAACAAGATCCAGGAGAAGCCCGAGGCCGAGCGCGCGGCCTACGTCGAGAAGCTGCGCGCCGAGTACCGCGAGCAGATCGATCTCATGAAGCTCGCCGCCGCCCTGGTGATCGACGCGGTGGTGCCCGGCGACCGCCTGCGCGCCGAGCTTGCGCGACGCCTGCGCTACATGGAGAGCAAGAGCGACGCGCGCCCGCCGAAGAAGCACTGCGTGTACCCGGTGTAGCGCGCGCGGGCGTGGCGCGCGTCACTCGTCACTCGATGACGACGCCGCGCTCGTCGACGTTGAGCGCGACCACCGGCAGGCCGTCGTGCGCCAGCGCGGCAGCGAGCGCGGCGCGGCGCTCGCGCGGCACGAACGCCACCGCCACGTCGCCGCCGCCAGCGCCGCTCGGCTTGGCCGCGCCGCCGT
>CAZONM010000153.1:0-12686 GCA_964580865.1 uncultured Myxococcales bacterium
GGTCGGTGTTGCGCACGGCGCGCGTCACCACCACCGGCGCGCCCCCCGCCATCGCGGGCGCCGCTTCATCCATCATGGAAGCGTCGAGCTGACCGGCGACGTCCTTCTGCTGCGGAGCCAGGCAGCGCAACGGCGCGCCGCCGGGGCGCGCCAAGAGCGCCCCCAGGTCGACGGCGCGTGCCTTGCGCAGCGCCACGTCGGGTCGGCGCACCAGGAGTTCGACGCGCCCCACCACGTCGTCGAGGGTGCGGGCGCCCAGGCGCGCGAGCAGCGCGCGCACGCCCTCGGCCACCTGCAGGAAGTACGTGACGACGTGCTCGGCCGTGCCGGCGAAGCGCTTGCGAAGCTCCGGGTCTTGCGTGGCCACGCCCACCGAGCAGGTGTTGAGGTGGCAGCGCCGCTGCATGACGCAGCCCTCGGCCACCAGCGCGGCTGTGGCCAAACCGAATTCCTCGGCGCCCAACAGGGCTGCTAGCACCACGTCGCGCGGCGTGCGGATGCCGCCGTCGACCTGCAGGCGCACGCGCCCGCGCAGGCCGCTCTCGACGAGCGCCTGCTGCGCCTCGGCCACGCCGAGCTCCCACGGCAGGCCGGCGTGTCGCAGCGACGACAGCGGCGCAGCGCCGGTGCCGCCCTCGAAGCCCGCGATGACGACGCTGCCGGCGCCGGCCTTGGCCACGCCCGCGGCCACGGCGCCCACACCCACGGCGGCCACCAGCTTGACGCTGACGCGCGAGCGCGGGCTCACGGTCTGCACGTCGTAGATGAGCTGCGACAGATCCTCGATGGAGTAGATGTCGTGGTGCGGCGGCGGCGAGATGAGCGTGGTCCCGGGGCGCGTGTGGCGCACGGCGGCGATGCGCGCGTCGACCTTGGCGCCGGGCAGTTGCCCGCCCTCGCCGGGCTTGGCGCCCTGCGCGAGCTTGATCTGGATGTCGTCGGCGTTGACGAGGTACTCGGCGGTGACGCCGAAGCGCCCGGAGGCCACCTGGCGAATGGCGCTGCGCTTGGTGTCGCCGCGTTCGTCGACGCGCACGCGCTGGGGCTCCTCGCCGCCCTCGCCGCTGTTGGAGCGCGCGCCGATGCGGTTCATGGCCACGGCCAGGGTCTCGTGCGCCTCGGGGCTGATGCTGCCGAAGCTCATGGCGCCGGTGACGAAGCGCGTGACGATGGCGCGCGCGGGCTCGACCTCGTCGAGGGGGACGGACGCCGCGGGCGCGAGGTCCAACAGCCCGCGCAGCATCATGGGCCGATCCTCGTCGTCGGCCAGGCGGCAGAACTCGTCGAACGCGGCGGCGTCGCCGGTGCGCGCCGCACGCTGCAACGCTTGCACGGTCGCGGGCGCCCAGCGATGGAGCTCGCCGGCCTTCTTGAACTGATAGACGCCGCCGATGGGCAGCGCGCCGGGTGACGCCGACGCGTCCTCGGCACTGGGGCCAAAGCCGCGCGCGTGGCGCTCGACCGCCTCGGCGTGCAGGCCGTCGTACGAGAGGCCGCCGATGCGCGACGGCGTGCCCGTGAAGTGCGCGTCCACGACGTCGCGCGCGAGCCCCACGGCCTCGAACACCTGCGCCCCGCAGTAGCTCTGGAGCGCGCTGATCCCCATCTTCGACATCACCTTCTTCAGGCCCAGGCGCAGCCCCTCCAGGTAGCGCTGCTGCGCGGTCTTGTGATCGAGCGCGCCACCTCCATCGGCGAGCGCGCCCTGGTCCGCGAGCGCGCGCAGCGTGTCCATGGCGAGCCAGGGGTTCACCGCGGCGGCGCCGAAGCCGATGAGCGCGGCCACGTGGTGCACCTCGCGCGCCTCCGCGGTCTCCACCACCAGGCCCGTGAGCATGCGCGTGCCCTCGCGCACCAGGCGTTGGTGCACGGCCGAGGTTGCGAGCAGCGCGGGCAGCGGCGCGTGCTCGGCGTCGACGCCCCGGTCCGAGAGGATGAGGATGTTGACGTCGTCGTCGACGGCGGCCACGGCGGCCTCGCACAGCGCGTCGACGGCGCGGGCCAGCCCCTCGGGGCCACTGTCGCGCGGGTACAGCATCGACAGGCGGCGCGCCTCGAACACGCCTTCGTCGACGGCGGCCAGCTTGGCCAGCTCGCCGTTCCGCAAGATGGGGCCGGGCAGATCGATCTGGTGGCAGTGCTCGGGCGTCTCTTCGAAGGAGTTGCCGTCGGGGCCGATGGCGATCGACGTCGACATCACCAAGCTCTCGCGCAGCGGATCGATGGGTGGGTTGGTGACCTGCGCGAACAGCTGATGGAAGTAGTCGAACAGGGAGGGCGCGCGGTCCGACAGGATCGCGAGCGGTGTGTCGTTGCCCATGGAGCCCACGGGCTCGGCGCCGGTCTGGGCCATGGGCACCAAGATGCGCGTCAGATCCTCGTCGGTGTAGCCGAAGGCGCGCTGCTGTTGCACGAGCGCGTCGCCCGCGAGGGGCGCCGGCCGCGACGCGCGCGGCAGCTCGTCGAAGGTGTAGCGGTGCTGCGTGAGCCAGCGGCGATAGGGGAAGCGTTGCGCGATCTCACGCTTCACCTCGGCGTCCTCGAGCAGGCGGCCCTCCTCGAGGTCGCACAGCAGCATGCGCCCCGGCTGCAGGCGCCCCTTCTTGACCACGCGCTCGGGCGGCACATCGAGCGCGCCGGCTTCCGACGCGAGGATGACGCGGTGGTCGTCGGTCATGCACCAGCGCGCCGGGCGCAGGCCGTTGCGGTCCAGCGTGGCGCCGAGCAGCGCGCCGTCGGTGAAGCACATGGCGGCGGGGCCGTCCCAGGGCTCCATCAAGGCGCCCGCGTACTCGTAGAAGGCGCGACGCTCGTCGTCGATCTCGGCGTCGTGCTCGTAGGCCTCGGGGATCATCATCATCATGGCGTGCGGCAGCGAGCGCCCCGCCAACACCAAGAGCTCGAGCATGGCGTCGAAGTGGGCGCTGTCCGACGTACCCGGCACCAGGATGGGCCACAGGCGCTCGAGGCCACCGTCGAGCTTGGCGCTCTTGAGCAGGCTCCTGCGCGCCCGCGTCCAGTTCACGTTGCCGCGCAGCGTGTTGATCTCGCCGTTGTGCGCCACCAGGCGCATGGGCTGCGCGCGATCCCACGTGGGCGCCGTGTTCGTCGAGAAGCGCGAGTGCACCACGGCGAGGGCGCTCACCATGTCGGGGTCAGCGAGGTCGGCGTAGAGCGGGCCGAGCTGCCGCGGCAGCAGCATGCCCTTGTACACGATGGTCTCGGCCGACAAGCTGGCGACGTGGAATTGCTCGCCGAAGCCGTGCAGCTCGTCGCGCACGCGGTTCTCCACCCGCTTCCGGATGACGAAGAGCTTCCGCTCGAAGGCCGCCGGCACCAGGCGTCGCCGCGCGACGTACACCTGGCGCATGACCGGGGCCGTGGCGCGCGCGTGGGCGCCGAGGTGGCGCTCGTCGATGGGCACGTCGCGCCAGCCGAGCACGCGCTGGCCCTCCTCGGCGACCACGGTCTCGAAGAGCTTCTCGGCGGCGGCGCGCGCGTCCTGGTCGCGGGGCAAGAACAGCTGGCCCACGGCGTAGCGACGTCGGCGCGGCATCTCGATGCCGAGGCGCAGGCCCTCGCGCTTGAAGAAGCGGTGCGGCAGCTGCAAGAGGATGCCGGCGCCGTCGCCGCTGTCGGGGTCGGCGCCCACGGCGCCACGGTGAGCGAGGCGCTGCAAGAGCGCGAGCGCGTCGTCCACCAGGGCGCGCGACTTCTCGCCACGCAAGTGGGCGATGAAGCCGACGCCGCACTCGTCGCGCTCGAAGGAAGGGTCACGAAGCGATCGACGCGTCATCCACGACTCCCGGCACCGGGAGAGCTTACGCACCGCGTCGTCGTGGGCAAGCGCGGGTGGCCGCGCGCTGCCGGTGCGTTTCGCACGGCGGCGGCGCACGGTGCAGCGCCGGCGCGTCCGCGTCCGACGGGCCCGTCAGCGCTCGGGCTGTTGCAGCAGCGCGACGATGCGCGCCGCCTGGTCGGCGCGTGGCAGCTCGTGCGCGACGCCCGAGCGCCAGATGACCTCGAAGCGCGCCGCGAGCACGCGCGCGAAGCGCGGCTCGATGCCGAGGGCGCGCGCCTCCTTCACGAGGCGGCGGCGGGTAAGCCACGGGTGCAGCACCCGGCGGTTGAACGCCACGAAGGGGTCGGGGAGGTGCGAGAGGCGCAGCTCGGCCGACAGCAGGCCGAGCAGCCCGCCCAGCGCCACCGTCGAGCGCTCCTGCTCGCCGCCCATGGGCGGCGGTGGGGCCGCCTCGCTGATGGTGAGGAAGCGCGGGACGCGGATCATCGTCGTGATCCACGCCTCGACGAGCACCGTGAGCTTCTTGTCGCCGACCTCGGCCGTGGTGTCGATGACGGTGTCGGGCTCGGCGCCGGGCGCCGCGGGGCTCGTGGGTTCGGTCAGGGGTCCCTCCGCGCCGTGAGGATACCGCGGCCAACGCACCGGGCGTCGCGACGTCGGCACGGCGCCGCGCCCGAGCGATTCGCACCGGTGCGCGGTGCATTCCGCCGCGCGCGCGCGCGACGCAGATCGGGTACCGCATGGCCATGGACGACGCGCCTCCCCCGGGTCCGGGCCTGCGCCGCTCGCACGTGCGCCCAGGCCACCCCGACTTCCTCGACCTGCCCTGGCACGTGCCGCTCGAGGCGTGGGACGGGTCGTGCGCGCGCCTCGAGGATCTGCCCGCCGGGCTCTCGCGGCACGCCGTGCGCTTCGTCAACTACGCCGGCGCGCTGTATGCGCTCAAGGAGCTCGGCCCCGGCGAGGCCGCGAAGGAGTACGCGCTCTTGCGCGACATGGCCGAGCGCCGCGTGCCCGCCGTGACCCCCGTGGGACACATCGACGTCCGCAGCGTCGACCAGCACGGCGACGCGCGCGACACCAGCGTGCTGGTGACGCGCTACCTCGACCACTCGCTGCCGTACCACTCGCTCTTCCTGCGCAGCGATCTCCACCGCTATCGCGCGCACCTGGTCGACGCGCTCGCGAGCCTGCTCGTGCAGCTGCACCTGAGCGGCGTGTATTGGGGCGACTGCTCGCTGTTCAACACGCTGTTCCTGCGCGACGCGGGGGCGCTGCAGGCGTTCTTGGTCGACGCCGAGACCTCCGTGCTCTACGACGCCATCGAGGACGTCACGCGCGAGCAGGACCTGTTCATCCTCGAGGAGAACCTGGCCGGCGCGCTGGCCGACCTGCAGGCCATGACGCAGCGGCCGGCGCCGTCGGCCGAGGTCCTGTGCCAGGACGTGCGGCGCCGCTACGGCGAGCTGTGGGCCTTGGCGTCGAGGACCGAGGTGTTCCGACGCGACGAGCGGTATCGCATCGACGAGCGCGTGCGTCAGCTCAATCGCGCGGGCTTCTCGGTGGGCGAGCTGAGCATCGAGCCCGTCGACGGCGGCGAGCTGCTGCGCCTGCGCGTGCTCGTCACCGATCGGACGTTCCACCGCGACCTGCTGCACTCGCTCACGGGCCTGGAGGTGCTCGAGGCGCAGGCGCGGCAGCTGATGAATGAGATCCACCAGGTGCGCGCGTCGCTCTCGACGGTGCGCACGCGCAGCGTGAGCCTGAGCGCGGCCGCGCATGCGTGGCTGATGGACCGCTTCGAGCCCGCGGTGGCCCAGCTGTCCGAGGCGTGCCACCGCGACGATCCGGCCGAGCTCTACTGTCGGCTGCTCGAGCACAAGTGGCTGTTGTCGGAGGCCGCGCGCCGCGACGTGGGCCACGAGGCGGCGCTGGCGGACTTGGTGGCGCGCCTGCGGACACGCGCGGGGACCTGAGCGCGCGCCCCGCCACCTCTACCGACACGCGCGGCGCGACTCGAACACCACCGACTCGTCGCGCGCCCAGCGCATGGTGCCGTACGGGATGCCCTGGCCGACGACGCCGGGGGCGAACACCTCGGCGACGCCGTAGTTGGCGCCGCGCCGGCTCTGCCACAGCCGCACCACGCGGCCGCTGGCACGGCGCACATCGACGAAGAAGGCCACGTCGTCGGCCACCACGTCGACGGGGGCGACGCCACCGAATCCCGTGATCAGGTACGAGAAGCCGACCTTCCACAGGCCGGGCTCGATCTGGTTGCCGAACGACCAGCGCTCGCCGCCCGCGCCGCCGTCGCGCCCGTGGTAGCGGGTGTACATGCCGGCGCCGAGGAGCTCGCCGTCCACCGCGCCCACGCGCAGGTACCCCGCGAGCCACTGCGTGGGGATGCCGTAGTGGCCCATGAAGCCGTCGCCGAAGCCGTCGACATAGAGCTCGCAGTAGGTGGCGTCGTACTGCGCGTCCACGTCGTAGCCGAGGCAGTGCGGCGCCAGGTGCACCATCTGCTCGGCCTCGGTGCGCACGCCGGTCTCGCGCTCGACGTTCAGGCAACGCGGGCTGTCGGCCGCGGGCCAAACCTCGAAGCGGTAGTTCGCGCCCCAGGCCGAGTCCCACGCCACGCAGCTCGAGCCCGCGCCCGTGTAGTTCTTGAACCACAGCTCCACGGCGGTGGCGTCGGCGGGCACCGTGATCGTCCACAGCCGCTCGTGCGCCTCGTTGGTGGGCCGGCCGTGGTCGGTGACGAGCTCGCGCATGCTGCCCTCGAGCGTTTGGCCGCCGGGGAGGAAGCGCGCGAAGCCGACGAGGTCCCACGCGGGGTAGCCGTTGTGCGTGCCGCGACACACGGGCAGGCGATCGAGGTCGAAGAAGACGTCGATGGTGCCGCCTTGGCGCAGCTCGCCTGTGCGCGTCTCGCTCCAGTCCTCGCTGAAGACGATGGAGCCGGCGGTGACGTCGGCCTCGTCCACGGGCAGGACGGCGTCGACGGAGGCCTCCTCGCCGCAGGCGAGGGAGCAAACAAGGAGAGAGAGCGCGGTGATGGTGCGACGCATGGGGTGCTCACGAAGGCGACAGGGTTGGCGGTGAAGGTGATCACCCCATAGGCGGGCACTGCTCCGCGTCAACCCGCCGCGAGCGTTCCCGAGGTGGGCGCGCTGGTGCGAACTTCACCACCCTCGACCGCATGGACGTGACGCGCGCACGGGACGGCGCCCGGCCACGGGCGTACCACGCGCGCTCCCCGGCAATCGTACGCAACCACCCGGAGCACACCATGGGTCTTCTCGACAAGATGTTCGGCGGCGGCACCAGCCTCACCCTCAAGCTCGACACCACCATGATCCCCGAGGGCGGCACGCTCGCGGGCAAGGTCACGCTCTCGGGCGGCAAGAAGCCGCTCAAGCTGACGGCCCTCAAGGTGCGCCTGGTGTACGTGAAGGTGACGACGGTGCCGGGCCAGAGCCTGCCAAAGATCGAGCTCGCCAACCTGCTCGACAACACGGTCATCTCGAACCAAGACCTCGCGCCCGCCAGCCTCAACGAGTACCCCTTCAGCCTCAACGTCCCCACGGGCACCGACCCCAAGGGCACCTACAAGGTCATCGTCACCGCCGACATCCCGGGCGTGAAGGACCCCTCCGCTGACCAAGAGCTCAAGGTCATCGCCCCCAACGCCGACGGCGCGTCGTCGGGCATGTTCGGCGGCCTGTTCCGCGGCAAGCCCTCGGAGGAGGAGATCCTCGGCCGCTTCCCCGCGCTCATGTCCACCGACGAGGACAAGCTGTGGAACGGCATGCACGAGCTCATGTGCGCCGCCTACGACGCCGACAGCAACTTCACGAAGATCGCGCCCTTCCTCGCCAAGAAGATGGCGCCGGGCAACCCCGACCGCGTCCGCGCGCAGGCGCTGGCCACCTGGGGCAACGTGCTCAACAACCGCGCCAGCGCCGACAACGTCAAGGCGCTCGAGACGCTGGCCAACGACACCACGCTCTCGCAGGACATGATGCGCGAGGTCATCCGCGTGGCCGCCCAGTTCGCCGAGGAGGGCGCCTGGCCCGTGGTCGAGAAGCTGTCGGCCCACCGCGACCCGTGGGTGCGCGAGGAGATGGCGTCGCGCCTGTACTTCGACGCCGATCGCAAGCTGCCGCAGCGCAAGGACAAGCTCGTGTCCATGACCATGGACGCCGACGCCGGCGTGCGCGCCGCCGCCTATCGCGCGTTCGCCGACTTCAACAAGGAGCGCCCGCTCGTCGACAAGGCCATCGCGGCGGCCAAGAGTGATCCGTCGCCCGACGTCCAGAAGGCGTGCATCTCGGCCATCACCAACGCGCACTTCCACGGCATGAAGGACCTGGTGCTCGACACGCTCTTGGGCTTCGCGCAGACCTGCCCGCAGGCGAGCGTGCGCAAGGAGATCGCCGACTGCTCGCACTGGCTGCCGGTGGACCCGCGCACGGCCAAGCTCGTCGACGTGCTCCTGCAAGACAAGGACATCGAGGTGCGCCGCCAGATGGCGTGGCAGTGCTGCAACATGAGCGAGCACCCGGAGCTGCGTGAGCTGTTCGTGCGCAGCGCGGTGAGCGACACCGACGAGGAGGTGCGCGGCAACGCGCTCGGCGGCATCGACCGCGTGATGCCGCTGCCCGAGGCCATCGCGTTCCTGAAGCAGCGCCTGGCGGCCGATCCCAACGAGAAGACGGCGTGGGCCTGCTTCAACGTGGTGAAGTTCCAGATGGAGCACGCCGAGGCGCGCGCGTTCATGGCCGAGCTGGCTAGCGTGCCGTTCGCGCGCGTGGCGCAGCGCGCGCGCGAGGAAGTCGCGGGCAGCTGAGCGCCGCCGGCGGGCGGGCCCACGACGGTCCGCTCGCTCCTCGCGCGGGAGGTCGCGACCGGCGCTCGCTGGTCGCTCCTCGATGCGCCTCGGCGATCAGTACTCGGGCGCGCCGAAGTCGGCCGCGCGCAGCCCGCGGGCGCCGAAGCTCGCGGCCCACTCGGCGGGCGAGTACGCGTTCGCCACCGTGGGGAACCGCTGGCGCAGCGACGCCACCTGCGCCGCCGACAGCGGGCCGGTGCCGGCCTCGCGCTCGAAGGCCGCGCGCGTGGTGGCGGGCACGCCGCGCGCGAGCACGTGGCCGACGAAGAAGTCGAGCGCCGGGCCCCAGACGCTGCCGCGGATCTCGGGCGCCGGATCACCCTGGAGGATGCCGTCGATGAGCGAGTGCTCGGGCGCGAACAGGTTGCGCGGCACGGCGGCGGTGGCGCGCTCGGGCAGCCCCGGGGCGTTGGCGATGCGCGGATCGTCGGCCATGACGCTGGCGACCACCTTGCCCTGGTCGTCGAGCACCGCGTACACGTTCCAGCGCAAGCGCGAGATCGCGGTGGGGCCCTCGTGGGCGTCGCTCTCCTCGTTGGCGTAGCGCCCGTCGATGCGCACGAGCTTGACGCCGGTCCCCTCCACGCCGGGCACGGTGCCGCCCCAGCCCGTCTTGCGCGGCTGGCGAATGACGTCGAGGACGGCGCGCTGTCCCGCCGCCGGGATCTCGGAGACGTCAACCGCGGCGCCCACGAACGGCTGGAACCAGACCTCGTCGGTGCGCCCGGCGAGGGAGTTGCCGATGTCGGCGCGGAAGCCGCCGGCGCCCTCGACCAGGTAGCCGAGGCACGCCTTCAGCAGATCTTCGGCCTCGGGCGCGTACCACATGACGTCGCCGGCGCCCTGGCTCACGCCCGCGGCCAGCGCCATGAGCCAATTGCCGAGGTCGGCGCGGCTCAGGAATTGCCCGCCGATCCACAGGCCACGCTCGCCGGCCGGGCCGGCGACGTCCACCAGGCTCGACAGGCGCGCGTCCAGCGCCGCCCACGACCACGAGTAGCAGACGCCGGCCCAGTCGGGCTCCTCGGGGCGAAAGAAGCCCTTGGCGATCCCCGAGAAGTCGAGCCCGGGCAGCGTCACGCCGAAGGCCGCGGCGGCCGCGTCGAGGCGCTGCGGCGGCGTGAGCGCCTGCAAGCGCGCGCGCGCGGCCAGGTCGTGCACCAACGACGCCGGCACCGACGAGCCGTGCGCCTGATCGAGCACGCCGGCGTTGAACTGCCCCCAGCCGCGCGAGTAGGCGGCCAGGCCCGTGTCGACGTCGAGCGCGCCGACTCGCTTGAGGTAGAGCTGGTGGCCGCGCACGGTGTTGTCGTTGGCCGGCGCGACGTAGCGGAACAGCTCGTTATCGGGACGCACCGGGGGCGTCGCCGGCACGTCGATGAGGGCGCGCGCGCGCGCCAGCGCCGCCGGGCTCTCGAACTGGCTCGCGTGCTGGTCCACGAGCGCCCGTAGCGCGGGCGTGGCGTCGTGCGTGCAACCGTGTGAGTCGCGCGCCAGCCGCGCGAGCTCGCCAACCTCGGCGGCGGTGACGACGCCGTCCGCGAGGAGCTCGCTCGGCGTGCGGGCCATGAGGACGTCGATGGGACGGACGGCGGGCATGGGTTCTCCTGCGTGGTGCCCACGGTGTTTCGTCACGCTCGCACCAGCGTTGCCGCGCGTCGGTCGAACGACCGATGAGGTAAATAGTGAGAAGTCGTACTTACGAGATCGACACAGCGGATCCGCTCGGTGCCGGTGCGTGTCGGATCGGCGCGCGGAGCCCTGCGCGCGCCGAGCACATCGATCCGGCGGGTGGACGACGCCCGGCGGCGCGCGCGCCACGCGAGCCCTGGGCCCGCGCAGGTGGCTGGTCGCGATGCTGGCGTGCGCCGCGTGCGTGCTCGGCGCCCGGCTCGAGGGCAAGGCGTGCGACGCCACGCATGCGTGCGTGAGCCCGTACGTCTGCGGGCTCGACGGCACGTGCGCGCTCGCGCCTGGCGAGGGTGAAGGCGAGGGCGAGGGTGACGCCTGCGAGATCGTCTTCGAGGATCGGTTCAGCGCCACGCTCCCGCGGCACGAGTGGGCCGCCGTCGACGTCACGGCGACGCGGCACTTCACGGTCGAGCGCGGCGCGCTGGCCGTCGCCGTCGACACCGCCAGCACGCAGGCATGGCCGCGCCTGGACGCACACCTTGGCGTGGACCTGCGCGACGCGGTGTGGACCGTGACCCTCCGCGAGCTGCCGCCGACGAACGAGGTCGCGTACGTGACGCTCACCGACGCGAACGGGGCACCGTGGGACCAGCTCGACATCTCGGCGACGACGCTCGGCGTGCGCGACAACAACCAGAGCGCCGATGCGCTGGCGTGGGACCCCGCCACCGAGCGCACCCTGCGGCTGCCTGTGCACCAGGGCACGCTGCACTTCGAGGTCTCCGGCGACGGCGCGGCTTTCACGGAGCGCGCCACTCGGCCCGCCCGCGCCTACCTGGCCTGCGCCGGCGTCGAGGTTGGCGCCGAGGTTGGCGCCGAGCACGCCGCGTTCCGCGCGGCCAGAGCTGGACGGTGCAGGTGACCGACCCGCCGAGCACGCCCGAGGCGTCAGTCTCCACGAACGCCTGCGCTGACGATCTGCACCACGTCTTCGTCGAGCTCCACGGCGCGCTGCGCCTCGCCATCCGTGACGATCCGAGGTCCGACCGGGCGACCAAGCCGTATGTGGCCGAGGACGCGGCCTTCCTGCGCCTGGTGCCGTCCCTGGAGCGCGCCGTCGTGCTCCTCGAGGTGTCGCGCGACGGCCTCGCGTTCACGGAGGTGCTGCGCCTGCCCGGCGTGCCGAGCTTCCTCGCGCAGGCGCACGTGGGATGGGGATCGATCGCGGCCCCGGCGGCGGCGCCGCCGATGCGGGGCACGTGGAGCGGGTCACGCTCGTCGACGGGGAGCGCGACGGCTCCACGCGGTGGCCGATCACCGGCGCACACGCCGTGCGCCGGGCGAGCGCGATCCGCCGCCGCTCACCGCTCAGAAGAGCGCGGTCGGGTCCGCGACGGTCGCGAGCACGCAGCCCGGCCCGCCGCCCCCCGCGTCGGTTGGTGTGGCGACGGCGCCTGCGCCCGCGTGGCCGCCGTTGCCGCCGCTGCCGCAGCTCGCGCCGCCTGCGTGGCCGCCGCCGCGGTAGTACGCCACGATCGAGCCTGCCGCGCCGGTCGCGCCGGGCCCGCCGCCGAGGGCCGTGGCGTTCGCGCCACCGGTGATGCTGGGCGCGAGGAGGTGGATGATCCCGCCGCCGCCGCCGCCGCCGGGCCCGTTGCTCGTGCCGGAGTCGCCACCCGCGCCGCCGTTGGCCGAGATGAGGCCCGCCGACGTGTCGATCGACGTGGCCGACGCGAGGATCACGATCCCGCCCCCGGAGCCTCCCGTGCCCTCGTTGAAGGGATCGGACCCGCCGTCCGCGCGGATCGCGCCCGCGTTCACGATCCCGCCGGCCGCCAGCACGATGATCGTCCCGCCTCCCGCTCCGTTGAGGCTGCCGGCACCGCCGCCACCGCCGACCGGTCCGGGTCGCAGCAGGAAGCGCGCGACCGCCTCGCCGCTGCCCAACGTGCCGTTGGCCCCGAGGTACTCCTGGGCGTCGTTGGTGCCGAGCTCGCCAAACCCCGCGATGCCTCTCCCGATCCCGGGGTGGCCGCCCGTGGTGAAGGTCCGCTCGTCGCCGGCGCGGGTCGCGCCCTGCGCGAACGTGCCCACCACGATCGTGCCGTTGTTGGTGAAGGTGCCGCTGCAGCGGAGGACGGTGCCGCTGGGCACGGTCCACGTAACCCCGGCGTCGACGGTGATGTCGGTGAACTGCGGGTTCGTTACCTCCACCGACGACGAGGTCACGACCAGCGCGCCCGCCGAGCCATCGCCGTAGACGCGCAACGAGCCGTCGGCGCCGGCGGCGCCAGGCGGACCCGCCGCACCTTGCGGGCCGGCCGGCCCGGTCGGCCCGGCCACGCCCGCGGCGCCAGA